>NZ_BHZI01000752.1 GCF_004305975.1 Streptomyces otsuchiensis | reverse complement strand
AAAAAAAAAAAAAAAAAAAAAAAAAAAAAAAAAAAAAAAGAAAAAAAAAAAAAAAAAAAAAAAAAAAAAAGATAAAAAAAAAA
>NZ_BHZI01000751.1 GCF_004305975.1 Streptomyces otsuchiensis | reverse complement strand
CCCCCCCCCCCCCCCCCCCCCCCCCCCCCCCCCCCCCCCCCCCCCCCCCCCCCCCCCCCCCCCCCCCCCCCCCCCCCC
>NZ_BHZI01000750.1 GCF_004305975.1 Streptomyces otsuchiensis | reverse complement strand
GCGCGTCCGCACAGCACGGAGCCGGTGCCACTCCCCGCGCGGGGAGTGGCACCGGCTCCGTGCTGTGCGGACGCGCCGGGTCAGCCCTCGTACT
>NZ_BHZI01000749.1 GCF_004305975.1 Streptomyces otsuchiensis | reverse complement strand
TGGGAGGGGCGCGCGTGCTCTTGGTCCGCGTCCTGGCCGTCGGTCGTCGGGACGTTCATCGGGTCACTCCTGTCGCCGGTCGGTCGGGGAAGGG
>NZ_BHZI01000748.1 GCF_004305975.1 Streptomyces otsuchiensis | reverse complement strand
GGGCGGTCGTCACGGGGACGGTCGTCACGACGGAACCCACCACCACGCTCGTCGTCACGACGCGGGCCACGCGGGCGGTCGTCACGACGGTCATC
>NZ_BHZI01000747.1 GCF_004305975.1 Streptomyces otsuchiensis | reverse complement strand
GTCCGCGATGATCACGTCCGGGTTGTTGATGATCGCCATGGCGATCATCAACAACCCGGACGTGATCATCGCGGACGAGCCGACCACCGCGCTCGACGTGACC
>NZ_BHZI01000746.1 GCF_004305975.1 Streptomyces otsuchiensis | reverse complement strand
ACCGGGAGGAAGCCCACGTGCCGCAGCCCGGCCAGCAGCTGCTGGCCGGGCTGCGGCACGTGGGCTTCCTCCCGGTGACGGCGCTGCGCGCCGAGGACCGGCAC
>NZ_BHZI01000745.1 GCF_004305975.1 Streptomyces otsuchiensis | reverse complement strand
AGGCAGCTCCAACTCCACCCGCGCACACACCGCATCAAAAGCATCCGCAAAGACCGGGAACGCCCCGTACAACTCACGGCCCATACCCAACCGCTGCGAACCCTG
>NZ_BHZI01000744.1 GCF_004305975.1 Streptomyces otsuchiensis | reverse complement strand
GCATCCTCACCGAACACCACCCCACGCAAAGGCAGCTCCAACTCCACCCGCGCACACACCGCATCAAAAGCATCCGCAAAGACCGGGAACGCCCCGTACAACTCAC
>NZ_BHZI01000743.1 GCF_004305975.1 Streptomyces otsuchiensis | reverse complement strand
TGCGGACATGTCGACATCATCGCAGGGGAGCCCGGCGCGCGCCGGGCTCCCCTGCGATGATGTCGACATGTCCGCACCCACACTGCGCACCGCGCCCACCGCCGACC
>NZ_BHZI01000742.1 GCF_004305975.1 Streptomyces otsuchiensis | reverse complement strand
CACCGCCCTTGCCCGGCTCAGCTACGTGCAGGCCGCTATAGCGGCCTGCACGTAGCTGAGCCGGGCAAGGGCGGTGAGGACTTCCGGCCGGTCGGTCTCGGTGCTGC
>NZ_BHZI01000741.1 GCF_004305975.1 Streptomyces otsuchiensis | reverse complement strand
CTTCTCGGTGTTGATCATGGCCACGGGGATCACCGGCGCGCCGGTGATCCCCGTGGCCATGATCAACACCGAGAAGATCCAGCCGCCCGGCAAGGTCCTGCCCAAGC
>NZ_BHZI01000740.1 GCF_004305975.1 Streptomyces otsuchiensis | reverse complement strand
CGCGACGATGACCGGCCGCCCTTCCGTCGCGATGACCGTCGTGACGACCGCCCGCGTGGCCCGCGTCGTGACGACGAGCGTGGTGGTGGGTTCCGTCGTGACGACCG
>NZ_BHZI01000739.1 GCF_004305975.1 Streptomyces otsuchiensis | reverse complement strand
TCCAGCATCGCGAACCCGACATCCCACAACGACGCGTTCCCGTTGGCGTAGTCGATGAGTGTGTCCGCGAGGACGATCAACGCTGCGGCGAGTACCACCCAGGCCAGCGG
>NZ_BHZI01000738.1 GCF_004305975.1 Streptomyces otsuchiensis | reverse complement strand
ACAAGGCCTTCCGCCCCCGTGCCGCGGGTGCTGGACCTGGCTCCCAGCGACGCCCCGCCGTGCCCGGCGGGCCGCCCCCTGGCCCAGCGACTCTCTACGGCTACGCGGACGAGAG
>NZ_BHZI01000737.1 GCF_004305975.1 Streptomyces otsuchiensis | reverse complement strand
CCGGGCCCGCGACGCCAGCTACGGCCATCTGCTGCGTTGTCAGGAACGCCCGAATACAACCCGGTATGAGGGCGCCCCTCCGCCTTGCAGCTGACCGCATCTGACGCCGCGAGCTGATCCGACGCGGGGTCTCAAACAC
>NZ_BHZI01000736.1 GCF_004305975.1 Streptomyces otsuchiensis | reverse complement strand
TCACGGGGACGGTCGTCACGACGGAACCCACCACCACGCTCGTCGTCACGACGCGGGCCACGCGGGCGGTCGTCACGGGGACGGTCGTCACGACGGAACCCACCACCACGCTCGTCGTCACGACGCGGGCCACGCGGGCG
>NZ_BHZI01000735.1 GCF_004305975.1 Streptomyces otsuchiensis | reverse complement strand
CCGCGTCCGGCGAACTCCCAGGTGAGCGACCCAGTTCGAGACACCACTCGAAGCCGAAAGAAAAAGAACAAGCTGAGAGCGTGTTTGAGACCCCGCGTCGGATCAGCTCGCGGCGTCAGATGCGGTCAGCTGCAAGGCGGAGGGGCGCC
>NZ_BHZI01000734.1 GCF_004305975.1 Streptomyces otsuchiensis | reverse complement strand
CCGGGGAGGGGCGTGCACGGTGTCTATGCAGGTCAGAGCCCGTGCAGGCCGGGTTCACGGAGCGTGGTCACCGGGGGGAGGGGGTGGCCCGGGATCCCAAAGCGTGCACAGCTCTCAGAATGATGCACGCAAAGGCCCACGACTGCGAAG
>NZ_BHZI01000733.1 GCF_004305975.1 Streptomyces otsuchiensis | reverse complement strand
GCGACCACCAGCGGCCCCTCACCGCTCTCGGCCTGACCTGACGAACCCGGACACAAGATCACTTCTCAAAGACCCTGGGGCCGGTGGCAGGAGGCCGGGGTCTTCGACAGGCTGCACCGCCTGCTGCTGGCCGAACTGCACGCCGCAGGAGAGC
>NZ_BHZI01000732.1 GCF_004305975.1 Streptomyces otsuchiensis | reverse complement strand
TCGTGTGCTGCTCCTTCGTATCGCCGCGATGCGGCGCGGTACGAGCCCGCGGGCTGCCGGAAGCGTGAACGCGTTGACCCCTGCTGTGATGGTGAGGAACCGCCAGTCCCGAAACCGAATCGGCCAGACCCAGATACATAGACCCGCCGCACGCG
>NZ_BHZI01000731.1 GCF_004305975.1 Streptomyces otsuchiensis | reverse complement strand
GCCGCCGCCACACATCGCGAACTCGACGACCGATGGCACGAAGCCATCGCCCTCGACCACCTCGCCCACACCACCGCGTCCCCGGACCAAAACCACCCCGAAGACGCCCAGCAGCACCGACGCGAGGCACTCCGCCTCATCGCCCCCTACAACGA
>NZ_BHZI01000730.1 GCF_004305975.1 Streptomyces otsuchiensis | reverse complement strand
GACGAGTTCGACTCCCTGTTCCAGGAGCAGGGTGGCGGTGGAGTGGCGGAGGTCGTGGAAGCGGATCGTCCGGAGTCCGGCCTTGTGGAGGAGGCGGCGGAAGCGGCGGGTGAGGGTGCCGGGGTCGAGCGGCCTGCCCTTCGGGGTGGTGAAGA
>NZ_BHZI01000729.1 GCF_004305975.1 Streptomyces otsuchiensis | reverse complement strand
TCACGACGGTCATCGCGACGGAAGGGCGGCCGGTCATCGTCGCGACGCGGACCACGGTCGTCCCGACGGAACGCGGGACGGTCGTCACGGGGACGGTCGTCACGACGGAACCCACCACCACGCTCGTCGTCACGACGCGGGCCACGCGGGCGGTC
>NZ_BHZI01000728.1 GCF_004305975.1 Streptomyces otsuchiensis | reverse complement strand
CACTCCGCGACCACGCCCCCGAAGGCTTCTGGCTGCTCTACCTGGGCGACGCCCAACTCGCCCTCGGCCAGGCCGACGAGGCACTGACCTCCTACCACCGCTCCGCCACCATCCACCGCCGGCTCGGTGACCGCAGCCGCGAAGCCCTCGCCTGG
>NZ_BHZI01000727.1 GCF_004305975.1 Streptomyces otsuchiensis | reverse complement strand
ACCGCATCAAAAGCATCCGCAAAGACCGGGAACGCCCCGTACAACTCACGGCCCATACCCAACCGCTGCGAACCCTGCCCCGAGAACAACAACGCCGTCTTGCCCGAACGCACCTCCCCACTCACCACACCCACACCCGGCACGCCCTCAACCAA
>NZ_BHZI01000726.1 GCF_004305975.1 Streptomyces otsuchiensis | reverse complement strand
GGGTCGAGCGAGATGAATCGGCCGAGGGCCGGGTCGTACTCTCTCGCGCCGATGTTGTACAGACCGGTGGTGGCGTCGGTGGTGCCGCCGACGAAGGTGCGAGTGCCGGGCCACTCAGCGCCCGGCGAGGCCCCCCTGATCCCGCCGAATGGCAG
>NZ_BHZI01000725.1 GCF_004305975.1 Streptomyces otsuchiensis | reverse complement strand
CAACACGGTCTTCACGCTCGCTGATCACCATGCCACCGGCCAGATCGCAGTGGACGCCGCCACCCAGGCGGTCACGCAGCGCCGCACCCTGCCATTCGGCGGGATCAGGGGGGCCTCGCCGGGCGCTGAGTGGCCCGGCACTCGCACCTTCGTCG
>NZ_BHZI01000724.1 GCF_004305975.1 Streptomyces otsuchiensis | reverse complement strand
ATGCGGCGCCGAATCTCTGCCTCCGTGGTCGCGGCCGTGCTGGCGACCGGTCTTCTCGCCACCGCTTGTGGCGGGGGTGACGACTCCGCCGATGACGCACCGCCCGGAGTCGACGCCGACTCCTCGGCGGCGCCGGACCCGGAGGACGAGGAGAG
>NZ_BHZI01000723.1 GCF_004305975.1 Streptomyces otsuchiensis | reverse complement strand
CCGCCGCGTTCGCCCACCTCGACTACCCGCACGCACGCCAGGCCCTCCAAGTCGTGCGCTGGAGGCGGGACCTGGGCACCGGCAAGCTGACGATCGAGCGGATCTACCTGGTCACGAGCCTGCCGCCCGGCGCGGCCACCGGCAGCGAACTCGCG
>NZ_BHZI01000722.1 GCF_004305975.1 Streptomyces otsuchiensis | reverse complement strand
AGGTACTCGGCCCCCGTGCCGTCGGCGTTCTCGACCTCCGCGACGCGTCCCTCGGGATTCCAGCTCAGCGTCTGAGTGTCGCCGCCGAGCTGGCGGGAGACGGTGTTGCCCGTGGCGTCGTATCCGTACTCCTCCAGCGACCGCACCCCGGGGGC
>NZ_BHZI01000721.1 GCF_004305975.1 Streptomyces otsuchiensis | reverse complement strand
CACTCCGCGACCACGCCCCCGAAGGCT
Organism: Streptomyces otsuchiensis; assembly: GCF_004305975.1. Taxonomy (GTDB): domain Bacteria; phylum Actinomycetota; class Actinomycetes; order Streptomycetales; family Streptomycetaceae; genus Streptomyces; species Streptomyces otsuchiensis. The sequence continues at coordinate 128 of NZ_BHZI01000721.1, read as the reverse complement.
TCTGGCTGCTCTACCTGGGCGACGCCCAACTCGCCCTCGGCCAGGCCGACCAGGCACTGACCTCCTACCACCGCTCCGCCACCATCCACCGCCGGCTCGGTGACCGCAGCCGCGAAGCCCTCGCCTGG
>NZ_BHZI01000720.1 GCF_004305975.1 Streptomyces otsuchiensis | reverse complement strand
CCGGGCGAGCTCGGCCCCGTAGGCACCGGTGCCCTCAACACCCACGGCGGCCAGGGCGCCGTGCGAGCGCATCCAGTCCAGCAGTTCCCGGTAACCGCGAATCGAGGCGGGGAACTCCTGGTCGGCCAGGTGCCGGCCGATGGAGTCGATCACCG
>NZ_BHZI01000719.1 GCF_004305975.1 Streptomyces otsuchiensis | reverse complement strand
AGCAGCTCCCGGAACGACGGATCACCCGAGGTGTCCACCCGCAGCACCAGCGTGTTCACGAAGAACCCCACCAACGGAGCCAGCGCCTCATCCGTACGACCCGCCACCGGCGTCCCCACCACCACGTCGTCACTGCCCGACAACCGCTTCAGCAA
>NZ_BHZI01000718.1 GCF_004305975.1 Streptomyces otsuchiensis | reverse complement strand
GACTTGGTGCGTGGTGCGATCGGTGCGGTGGTGCTGGTTGATACGCGTCGGTTGGCGGACTGTTTTCCTGCGGTTGACTATTTTGAGAACAGTGGTCTGCCGTTTGTGATTGCTTTGAATGGTTTTGACGGGCATCAGCCGTATTCTCCGGAGGA
>NZ_BHZI01000717.1 GCF_004305975.1 Streptomyces otsuchiensis | reverse complement strand
ACCGCATCAAAAGCATCCGCAAAGACCGGGAACGCCCCGTACAACTCACGGCCCATACCCAACCGCTGCGAACCCTGACCCGAGAACAACAACGCCGTCTTGCCCGAACGCACCTCCCCACTCACCACACCCACACCCGGCACGCCCTCAACCAA
>NZ_BHZI01000716.1 GCF_004305975.1 Streptomyces otsuchiensis | reverse complement strand
GGGATTCAGAACAAGAAGTGGTGGCAGAAGGCCGTGGACTGGGTGGTGGACAACTGGGACACCATCGTCGCCATCGCGAAGGTCGTCGTCGCCGTCCTCGGTGTCGTCGTCATGATCATCGGCGGGCCGCTGGCCTGGGTGGTACTCGCCGCAGC
>NZ_BHZI01000715.1 GCF_004305975.1 Streptomyces otsuchiensis | reverse complement strand
TGATTCCGGGAGTAGTGGCGAGCGAAACTGGATGAGGCTAAACCGTATGTGTGTGATACCCGGCAGGGGTTGCGCATGCGGGGTCGTGGGAGTTTCCTTCAGTCGTCTGCCGGCGGCTGGGCGAGTAAGAAACCATTGTGGTAGGCGAAGGGCAT
>NZ_BHZI01000714.1 GCF_004305975.1 Streptomyces otsuchiensis | reverse complement strand
ATGCCCTTCGCCTACCACAATGGTTTCTTACTCGCCCAGCCGCCGGCAGACGACTGAAGGAAACTCCCACGACCCCGTATGCGCAACCCCTGCCGGGTATCACACACATACGGTTTAGCCTCATCCAGTTTCGCTCGCCACTACTCCCGGAATCA
>NZ_BHZI01000713.1 GCF_004305975.1 Streptomyces otsuchiensis | reverse complement strand
GAACTGGAGGACGCCGAGGAGGCAGCGGAAGACCCGGACGAGGACGAAGTCCGGAACGGTGTCCGCGAAGCGCTGCGGACGGCCACCTCCGCACACGAAGGGGCCGAGGCCGCCGTTGTCTCCGCCGAGTCCGCCCTCACCGCCGCGAAGGCCCTGGC
>NZ_BHZI01000712.1 GCF_004305975.1 Streptomyces otsuchiensis | reverse complement strand
GGTCGACCACCAGCAGCCAGGCGTGGCCGTCCGCGGTGACCGCCTGGACGCGGGCGATCCGCCGGGCGTGGTCGCCGTCCCACCACTCCTCCAGCACCGGCCAGGGGCCGGCCCAGCCGGTCACCGGGGACGCGCGGTGGCCACGGACCAGCAGCCGGTCGGGT
>NZ_BHZI01000711.1 GCF_004305975.1 Streptomyces otsuchiensis | reverse complement strand
ACTACGGCCAGCCCACCCTCATCCGCCAACCCGACGGCACGGTCTGGCACCACGCCTACGACACCGCAGGCAACCGCGTCGCAACTGTCGACCCCGCAGGCAACCGCACCCGACAGAGCTACGCCCCATCGGGCGCCACCAGCAGCGTCACCAACGCCCTCGGC
>NZ_BHZI01000710.1 GCF_004305975.1 Streptomyces otsuchiensis | reverse complement strand
GTTCGGCCGGTAAGCGAAGCGTCCGGCCCCGGGGTCGCCAGCGAGCGAAGCGAGCAGCGACAACCGGGGCGAAGCCCCGGCCGCCCCGCGAAGCGGGGCGCCCACCCCCCGCGCGAAGCGCGGGGGGTGCCCTGCATGCGCGCGCAGCGCGCATGGTCCCGCTC
>NZ_BHZI01000709.1 GCF_004305975.1 Streptomyces otsuchiensis | reverse complement strand
TGCGGTCTTCCCAGCGGGTCATCCGCCGCTGGGCGTCGTACTCGAAGCACAGGGGGAGGCCGGAGGAGTTGTAGACCTTCGCGAGGTTCCCGGACCGGTCGTAGTCGTAGGTGCGGATGACGGGCTGGTCGGGGTCGGAGAGGAGGGTCAGCGCGGTGATCCGGCCGTCGT
>NZ_BHZI01000708.1 GCF_004305975.1 Streptomyces otsuchiensis | reverse complement strand
CCTACACCTACGACCCCCTCGGCCGCCGAACCTCAAAACAACGCCACACACTCGACGGCTCCATCGCCGAACGCACCAACTTCACCTGGCACGGCCCCGTCCTCATCGAGCAGACCAGCACCACCGGCGAAACCCTCACCTGGAACCACAACGGATTCACCCCCCTCACCCA
>NZ_BHZI01000707.1 GCF_004305975.1 Streptomyces otsuchiensis | reverse complement strand
CCTACACCTACGACCCCCTCGGCCGCCGAACCTCAAAACAACGCCACACACTCGACGGCTCCATCGCCGAACGCACCCACTTCACCTGGCACGGACCCGTCCTCATCGAGCAGACCAGCACCACCGGCGAAACCCTCACCTGGAACCACAACGGATTCACCCCCCTCACCCA
>NZ_BHZI01000706.1 GCF_004305975.1 Streptomyces otsuchiensis | reverse complement strand
TGCCTGCTGCGGTACGGCCCGCGCGACGCCCCGGCCGCCCACCCGGCGTGGCGGCGGCTCGACCACGAACTGGGGGTGATCACCGGCCTGCGGATGTCCGGCTACTTCCTGATCGTCGACGACATCGTGGAGTTCGCCCGGCGCTCCGGCATCTGGGCGCAGGGGCGCGGCTC
>NZ_BHZI01000705.1 GCF_004305975.1 Streptomyces otsuchiensis | reverse complement strand
CGGTTTGCGACCAGTTCCGACTGCCGAAATGTGCTGGCTCGAATAGGACACCTCCTGGGCCAGCTCCTCCTGGCTCCCCCCGCGAGCTTCGCGGACCCCCCGCATGCGGGCACCGAAGGCTGCCACCGGCCCCGCCTCAGGGTTCAGCTCCTTGCGATTGACCACGCCAATAC
>NZ_BHZI01000704.1 GCF_004305975.1 Streptomyces otsuchiensis | reverse complement strand
CCGCCGACGGGATCCGGCTGATCGGCCGTACGTCGATGGAGACCACGCTCTACCTCGGCCACACCGAGGTCACGGTGGCCGCGGGGTCGAGCACGCCGAAGGCGATCCGGTACGTCGACATCGGGGGCGGCCATCAGGCCGTCATCGACAACGACGGCAACACGGTCTTCACGCTCGCTGA
>NZ_BHZI01000703.1 GCF_004305975.1 Streptomyces otsuchiensis | reverse complement strand
CTCCAGCAACGCACCCGCCTCTCCCGCAAACCCGACACCTGGCACTACACCTGGAACACCCGCAACCAACTCACCCACACCACCACCCCCGACGGCACCATCTGGACCTACACCTACGACCCCCTCGGCCGCCGAACCTCAAAACAACGCCACACACTCGACGGCTCCATCGCCGAACGCACC
>NZ_BHZI01000702.1 GCF_004305975.1 Streptomyces otsuchiensis | reverse complement strand
TCCGGCGCGGACGAGGGCGCGGGTGACGCGGCGGACGCCGTAGGTGCGGCCGGAGTCCTCCCACGCGGCTGTGACCAGCGAGATCAGTTCTTCGTCGCGGAGCCGGCGGCCGACTTCGGCCGCGTCCTGCGCGCGAAGTACGTCGACGGCGACAGCTCCAGCACCCGACAGACGGGATCGACCC
>NZ_BHZI01000701.1 GCF_004305975.1 Streptomyces otsuchiensis | reverse complement strand
GAAGGGGCCGAGGCCGCCGTTGTCTCCGCCGAGTCCGCCCTCACCGCCGCGAAGGCCCTGGCCGGGCAGGCGAAGGAAGCGCGGGAGAGCGCTGCCGAGATCTGCGCCGCGTCGTTGGAAGAAGCCTCGGAAGCGGGGATTCAGAACAAGAAGTGGTGGCAGAAGGCCGTGGACTGGGTGGTGGACAA
>NZ_BHZI01000700.1 GCF_004305975.1 Streptomyces otsuchiensis | reverse complement strand
CTGCACACCTCTTACGATCTGGCGGCTGCGGCGTTGGCGACGTACTGGCCGAAGCTGGAGGACGCCCAGCGCGATGCGGACCGTGCCCTGACCGACGGCGAGTCCGCCGCGGCCGAACTCGCCACCGCCCAGTCCGCGCTCGCCACCGCCGTCTCTGAACTGGAGGACGCCGAGGAGGCAGCGGAAGAC
>NZ_BHZI01000699.1 GCF_004305975.1 Streptomyces otsuchiensis | reverse complement strand
CCCGTCCTCATCGAGCAGACCAGCACCACCGGCGAAACCCTCACCTGGAACCACAACGGATTCACCCCCCTCACCCAAACCCACAGGCGCCCCGGCACCGAACGCACCCAGGCCGACTACGACACCGCGTTCTACGCCATCACCACCGAACTCGTCGGCACCCCCACCCACCTCACCACCCCCCACGGCACCACCA
>NZ_BHZI01000698.1 GCF_004305975.1 Streptomyces otsuchiensis | reverse complement strand
AGACGACCTTGCGGACCGAGCGGACCAGCAGCGACTTGTCGACGCGGCCGCGGCGGCGGCCGGAGAGCTGCTCGGCGCCGGCCGGGTCGTCGGCGACCAGGCCGGCGATGCGCGCGCCCGCGTGGGAGGCGGCCATCATGTCGTTGACCTGCCCGGCGATCCTGCCGCCCTGCGCGGGGTCGGCGACCAGGACCAGC
>NZ_BHZI01000697.1 GCF_004305975.1 Streptomyces otsuchiensis | reverse complement strand
CTTCCTGGGGCCCGATGTTGATTCCTGGAAGGAATGCTCAGCGAACATCGGGTTCACCACTGCATGTGGCTCTGCCGTGCTCGATGTACTCCCGGGCGGCAAGGTGGGGAAGGGCGTCGCGGCTGTCGGTGAGGGAGCATACAAATGGCTCCGCAGCATTGTTGGGAAGGGAAAGAAAACAGACTGCAACAGCTTTG
>NZ_BHZI01000696.1 GCF_004305975.1 Streptomyces otsuchiensis | reverse complement strand
CAGCGGCGCACGCCCCGGTTCATCGACCCGATGGTGATGATCAGTGACCGTCCCGCCGAGATCGAGGACCGGGCCGTTCCCGGGCACTGGGAAGGCGACCTGATCATCGGCGCCGCCGGCCGCTCCGCGATCGCCACCCTGGTCGAGCGCAGCACCCGCTACACCATGCTGGTCCACCTGCCCGGCGGCGCCCACGACGC
>NZ_BHZI01000695.1 GCF_004305975.1 Streptomyces otsuchiensis | reverse complement strand
CAGCGGCGCACGCCCCGGTTCATCGACCCGATGGTGATGATCAGTGACCGTCCCGCCGAGATCGAGGACCGGGCCGTGCCCGGGCACTGGGAAGGCGACCTGATCATCGGCGCCGCCGGCCGTTCCGCGATCGCCACCCTGGTCGAGCGCAGCACCCGCTACACCATGCTGGTCCACCTGCCCGGCGGCGCCCACGACGC
>NZ_BHZI01000694.1 GCF_004305975.1 Streptomyces otsuchiensis | reverse complement strand
GCATCCATCAACCGACCACGCGCCGACACCAAAGCGCACGCGTCATCCAGCGACAACACCCCCGCCACATGCGCGGCAGCCAGCTCACCGATCGAATGCCCCACCAGCACATCCGGAGCCACACCCCACGACTCCACCAACCGGAACAGCGCCACCTCCAACGCGAACAACCCAGCCTGAGCGAACACCGTCCGCTCCAACAACGC
>NZ_BHZI01000693.1 GCF_004305975.1 Streptomyces otsuchiensis | reverse complement strand
GTCAGATCACAAGAGCCATCACCCCCACGAGTGAAGAGACCTACACCTACGACCCCACAGGCAACCAAACCACCGCCCACCGAGGTCATGCAGGGCAAGAACACCCCACCACCGGAAACCGCGAATACACCGGAACCCTCCTCACCAGAGCCGGCAACACCCGCTACGAACACGACACCGCCGGGCGCGTCACCCTCCAGCAACGCACCCG
>NZ_BHZI01000692.1 GCF_004305975.1 Streptomyces otsuchiensis | reverse complement strand
GGCTTCGGCTCGGGCCAGAAGCGCCTGGCGGTGGTCCTCGCCATTGTCGTAGTGGGCGACCGCGCTGTTGGCATCCCGTAGGAGCCCGGGGAGTTGGGAGGCAACGCTCTTGTAGCTGCCGGAGTGATACTGAGCTTGGACCGCTTTGACGGACACCATTGGTGTGGTGGTCAGACTGCGAGTGAGGTCTCGTACTCGGCGGGGCTGAGGTAGCCGA
>NZ_BHZI01000691.1 GCF_004305975.1 Streptomyces otsuchiensis | reverse complement strand
GCGGTGGTGTGGGCGAGGTGGTCGAGGGCGATGGCTTCGTGCCATCGGTCGTCGAGTTCGCGATGTGTGGCGGCGGCTCGGGAGAGGAAGTCGGCGGCTTCGGTGTGGCGTCCGAGGTGGTGGTGCACGCGGCCGGCGCCCTGCCAGGCGAGGGCTTCGCGGCTGCGGTCACCGAGCCGGCGGTGGATGGTGGCGGAGCGGTGGTAGGAGGTCAGTGCCT
>NZ_BHZI01000690.1 GCF_004305975.1 Streptomyces otsuchiensis | reverse complement strand
CACCACCCGCAAGACCTGGGACGAGTACAACCGTCCCCTCACCGTCACCGACCCCCTCGGCCGCACCACCCGCTACCAATGGGACGACGACGGCAACCTCACCTGCCTCACCCGCCCGGATGACCACCGGGTCACCGCCGAGTACAACGACTACGGCCAGCCCACCCTCATCCGCCAACCCGACGGCACGGTCTGGCACCACGCCTACGACACCGCAGGCAACCGC
>NZ_BHZI01000689.1 GCF_004305975.1 Streptomyces otsuchiensis | reverse complement strand
GGCCGCCCCGCCCACACCAAGGCGCTGCTGGTCGCCCGCGCCCTCCAGGACGGTCTGGTGGCGCTGGAGGAGCTGTGACCCCGTCCGCCCGCCGGTGAGTCCGTCGCGGCCCTCGCCGCGCTCTCACCGCTCCTCGGGAGGAGTGGGGCCGGGCAGCGCGTAGGAGGACTCGACCCACACCCGGCCGCCGTCGCGCACCGTGCGCACCCGCACGGGCGGGGTGCCGGGGG
>NZ_BHZI01000688.1 GCF_004305975.1 Streptomyces otsuchiensis | reverse complement strand
CGCGGCGGCCACTGGGCGGTCCTGCCCGGCTGCCCCGCCCCGGCGCCCACCGCCCGCGCCACCGACCCGGCACGACGGCTGGTCCGGCTGGCCGAGGTGTTCGGCGCCGAGCACGTCCACGCCGAACTGGTCGACCACCGCCTCCCCGGCGACAGCGTCCGCAACGACGCCCTGTTCGCCGCCGCCCGCCGGGCCGGCCTGCCGGTGGTGGCCACCGGCGCCGTCCACTAC
>NZ_BHZI01000687.1 GCF_004305975.1 Streptomyces otsuchiensis | reverse complement strand
AAGTGGCTCCGGCCGCCGCCTCTTCCGACTCTACGGTTCCTCGACAACGCGATGTGACGTCCTCACCCTGAGCCCTTCGTCGCTGTGCACGACCCACAGGACGTGTCGGCCCGGCTCAGGACTGTCCCACTGAAAGTGCGTCCCGTCGCAGTACTCCTCTTCTGCTGCTCCCGTGGCGGTTTCCAGAACCTCGTAAGTGCCTTCCGGCCCTTGAGCCCCGATCAACTTGAAG
>NZ_BHZI01000686.1 GCF_004305975.1 Streptomyces otsuchiensis | reverse complement strand
GCTCCGCGCAGGCGAAGGGCTTGGGGAGGTAGTCGTCGGCGCCGATCTCCAGCCCCTCCACCCGGTCGCTGACGTCGCCGGAGGCGGTGAGCATCAGGACGCGGGTGGGCAGTCCCAGCTCGACGATGTGGCGGCAGACGTCGTCCCCGTGGAGGAGGGGGAGGTCCCGGTCGAGGACCACCACGTCATACTCGTTGACGTCGACGCGCTCGCGGGCGGCCGCGCCGTCGTAGA
>NZ_BHZI01000685.1 GCF_004305975.1 Streptomyces otsuchiensis | reverse complement strand
CACGAACCACGGCAGCAGCATGGGCGGTCTGCCGCGGCCGGTGCCGACGATCGTCCTCGGGCACATCGCTTTCGACAACGGCATAGTAAGATTAACCGACAACTTCAACCCCGGCCGCCTCCAGCTCGACAACAACACCAGCTTCGACAACGGGCGCTTCAACTTCATCTTCCGCTTCAACCCCTACTTCGACGAGTCCGAGCAGGGGGTCTTCCGCAACAACCTCTCCTTCCGC
>NZ_BHZI01000684.1 GCF_004305975.1 Streptomyces otsuchiensis | reverse complement strand
ACGATGATCAGCGCCGCCACCCCCAGCGCAATGCCGAGCATGGAGATGAGCGAAATGAAAGAGATGAAGCTGTTGCGGCTGGCGCGCTTGCTTGCGCGTGTATACCGCCAGCCGATCTGCCATTCGTATGGAAGTTTCAAAGGGGGTTCCCCGTGGGTGTGATTTGTCCGGCTCACTGGCCGACGAGCCGGAAGTTTACAATCTCAGAGCCATGATTCCTGAACTCACCCTGATTG
>NZ_BHZI01000683.1 GCF_004305975.1 Streptomyces otsuchiensis | reverse complement strand
ATCGTCACCAAGACCGACCTGGTGGACCCGCAGACGCTGGCCGAACAGTTGATCGCCGTGGACCGCCTCGGCCAGGAGCTCGGGATCGAGTGGGCTCAGATCGTTCCCGTCTCGGCCGTGGGCGACAAGCAGCTGTCGCTGCTGGCCGACCTCCTGGTCCCGCTGCTGCCCGAAGGCCCCCTCCTCTACCCGGAGGGCGATCTGACGGACGAGCCCGAGCAGGTCAGGGTCGCCGAG
>NZ_BHZI01000682.1 GCF_004305975.1 Streptomyces otsuchiensis | reverse complement strand
ACCTGAAGTTCTCGCAGCCGCAGGGGAGTGACCCGGTCTGGAATGCGGCCAACAGCCGCAACCGCCGGCTGTTCACGGATCGCACGGGGCTGGGGGCGGCGCGCAATACCGAGGCGTTCCTGTTGCAGACGTATCGTCGGGATATGGGTAACGGGACGTTTGCGATGATGAAGGATGTGTCGGCGCCGATTTACGTCAAGGGTCGCCACTGGGGTGGTTTTCGGATGGGCTACAAGG
>NZ_BHZI01000681.1 GCF_004305975.1 Streptomyces otsuchiensis | reverse complement strand
CGCCTGCAGCGCTTCCAGCCAGCGCAGCTTGTAGACAAATTTGTCGGAATCAAGCGCCTGTCCGTTTGGGATATATGCAGAAATCACGCGGACAGGGCCACCGTCCACGTCATATGTGGCGGCCACGATGCGCTGCTGGTCGTCGGTAAAGCCCGGGATGTTCTTCACCACATCGCGGCCTTCTGGCACAGAGGCCTTGCGCGAGAGGATGGCAACGCCGTTGTACGTCTTCTGACC
>NZ_BHZI01000680.1 GCF_004305975.1 Streptomyces otsuchiensis | reverse complement strand
CCCCCACCTGACCCTCCTTCGCCGCCGCGCGCCCCGCTCCCCTCCAACTCCCGCCCGCACAGGGCGAGGTGGGCATGCGAGGTGCGCGGAAGTCCAGCGGGCGCAGTCGTTCCGGAGCGACCTGCGGCCAACTATTGAAAATGGTTTCCACTTCCGATAGCTTTCCTGTCCATGCCCCTCTCGCGGTCGCTGACAAGCGACGCCCCGACGGCCGCCGGCCCACCCTCCGCCACCGCCC
>NZ_BHZI01000679.1 GCF_004305975.1 Streptomyces otsuchiensis | reverse complement strand
CGCCTCGCCCATGCCCAGCGCCGACCAGGACAGCAGCAGCGACATCAGCACGTAGACGCCGACGACCAGCACCACGTCGATCGCGATCGCCATGGCTCGGCTCGGCAGCCGTGCCGGCCGCAACCCCAGCACCACGGCGTCGCCGGTCACCAGACCACTCATGCGCCTCCGTCCCCACCCGCTCACCGCGCGCCCTCGGGCGGGCCCGGTCGGACCCCGCCGTGGCCCGCTCCGCCACG
>NZ_BHZI01000678.1 GCF_004305975.1 Streptomyces otsuchiensis | reverse complement strand
GCGGCACGCTCAACATCAAGCACGTCCGCGCCCATTGGGACGAAATCCTGCGGCTGGCCACCTCGATCAAGCAGGGCACGGTGACGGCCTCCCTGATGCTCCGAAAGCTCGGCAGCTACCCACGCCAGAACGGCCTGGCCGTGGCGCTCCGCGAGCTGGGCCGCATCGAGCGCACGCTGTTCATCCTGGACTGGCTGCAAAGCGTGGAACTGCGCCGCCGCGTGCAGGCCGGCCTGAAC
>NZ_BHZI01000677.1 GCF_004305975.1 Streptomyces otsuchiensis | reverse complement strand
TCGTGGAGGCGTGTGATGTCTCGGACCGGGAACAGGTGCGGGCGCTGCTGGAGGCGATACCGGAGAGCGCCCCGCTGGCCGGGGTGGTGCACGCCGCCGGTGTCCTCGACGACGGGGTGTTCGCGGAGCTGACGCCCGAGCGGATCGACGGGGTGCTGGCGCCGAAGGCCGACGCCGCCCGCCACCTCCACGACCTCACCCGCCACCTCGACCTCGCCGCCTTCGTCCTCTTCTCCTCCGC
>NZ_BHZI01000676.1 GCF_004305975.1 Streptomyces otsuchiensis | reverse complement strand
GGCTGGGAGACGGTGGCGACCGCGCGCACGACGGTCGTGCCGGACGTGATGACCGGGGTGTTGGAGGTGCTGGCCGCGATATCCACCCCGCGGGACACCGTCGTCGTCAACTCCCCGGTCTACCCGCCGTTCCACGACTACGTCCGCCACACCGGTCGGATGGTGGCCGAGGCACCGCTCGGCGCGGACCTGCGGCTGGACCTCGCGGGCCTGGAGGACGCCTACCGCCACGCCGCCTCGCGG
>NZ_BHZI01000675.1 GCF_004305975.1 Streptomyces otsuchiensis | reverse complement strand
GCGCACATGTGCACTACCGCCTTTTGTTGGGTCCCCACCTTGGCCGCTAGACCCGCATCCTGAACCCAAGTGAGGTTCAGAGTGGCAGCGGAAGCCGCATTTCGGGTACATCACCGGTGCAGGGAGCCCACGACTTGCGTCGCACGCTATGCACTGGAAGACGCGCTCGCCCACACGGCATATCCCGCACCAAGCAATGCTTATCGGTTCAAGGAGTTAATGGCCATGGCGAACCAGGCAGGGA
>NZ_BHZI01000674.1 GCF_004305975.1 Streptomyces otsuchiensis | reverse complement strand
CCTTACCCGCTGGGCTGCAAGCGCATCATCTACTCCAACGACTACTTCCCGGCGCTGGCGCTGCCGCAGTCCGAACTGGTCACGACGCCCATCAGCCGCGTCACCGCGCGCGGCCTGCTGACGGCCGATGGCCGCGAGCACGAGCTCGATGTGCTGGTCTGCGCCACCGGCTTCGACACCATCCAGATGCTGCAGAGCCTGCAGATCACCGGGCCCGGTGGCCAGACCCTGTCCGAGGCCTGGGC
>NZ_BHZI01000673.1 GCF_004305975.1 Streptomyces otsuchiensis | reverse complement strand
ACGAGATCCGGGTGGACGGTTTGACCGTCACCACCCAGAAGGACCTCTTCTTCGCCCTGAACAAGCCGGTCGGCGTGGTCTCCGCCATGGAGGACCCCGACGGCCGCCCCTGCCTGGGCGACTACGTCCAGAACCGCGAGAGCCGGCTCTTCCACGTCGGGCGCCTCGACGCCGAGACCGAGGGGCTGATCCTCCTCACCAACCACGGGGAGCTGGCGCACCGCCTCACCCACCCCCGCTACGGCG
>NZ_BHZI01000672.1 GCF_004305975.1 Streptomyces otsuchiensis | reverse complement strand
ACCACGGTCTCCCGACCGGGGTGGCGGCGCGCCGAGACCACCAGGAAGGTGACCGCGGCCAGGAAGACCAGCAGCGCCGTCCAGTTGTTCAGCCGCAGGCCGAGGACGGTGTTGACCTCGTCGATGCGCAGGTACTCGATCCAGAAGCGGCCGGCCGTGTACCCGGCGAAGTAGAGCGCGAACGCCCGGCCGTGGCCGAGTCGGAACCGGCGGTCCGCCCAGATGACCAGGACCGCGACGCCCACGCAC
>NZ_BHZI01000671.1 GCF_004305975.1 Streptomyces otsuchiensis | reverse complement strand
ATCCGGTCCAAGCTCAAGAAGCACCAACGCGACGCGGCGCCCCAGCGTTGAACGCGTTCCGATGCCTGCCGACGCCGACGCGCGCCCTCGCTCCATCCCACTGATGCCGATCGCTACCGCCAAAGCAGGCACCCACGTAAGCCCGCGTCGCCTGTCGGCGCTGCTGGTGAGGCATTGGCGCGCCGTCGTCGTGCTGATGCTGTGCGCGTATTTTGTTGCCGGCACGTTCTGGCGCGCGCCATGGAAGGC
>NZ_BHZI01000670.1 GCF_004305975.1 Streptomyces otsuchiensis | reverse complement strand
GAGCTGCACCTCTCGCTGCGGCCCTCCGCGCAGCAGGCCCTCAAGGCCGCCGCCGAGGCGAAGGACGCCGCCGAGGCCAAGAGCGGCTCCGAGGCGAAGGACGGCGACGCGGCGGAGTAGTCGCGACGTGCGCAGCCGACGGCCCGGGCCGCCACTCCCCTGCGGGGTGGCGGCCGGGGCCGTTCCCGTGACCTGCCGTGTCCCGCCGTGTCCTTCTGCCGCCGAGGCCGTTGCTCCCGGCGGCGGAAGC
>NZ_BHZI01000669.1 GCF_004305975.1 Streptomyces otsuchiensis | reverse complement strand
GTGCGGTACGTCGGTGCCATGGGGACGTCGCGGAAGTGGTTCATGACGAACAGCCGACGGAAGCCGTCCTCCTCGCGCGACAGCGGTATGTCGTCCCAGCGGCTGTAGCAGCTCCAGTCCCCCGTGCCGAGCCCACGAGACGTAGAGGAATCTCGTATGCCGTCTTCTGCTTGAAAAAAAACTCCTGCCACACCTCGTCCATCGTTCCTCGTAATATCTGTCTCTCCAGCCGTTCCCTCTCGGCCTTCGG
>NZ_BHZI01000668.1 GCF_004305975.1 Streptomyces otsuchiensis | reverse complement strand
CCAACCGGGAGCGCCAGGAGTTCGAGGAGCTGGTGGCGTGCACCTCCGCGCCGTACGTGCTGCGGGTTCCCGTCGCCGCCGCCGGCGGGGAGTTCGAGAAGCTGGTCCGGCCGGTGGCCCGCGGCGCGACCGAGGGCGCCGACCGGCTGCTGCCGATGGGTGAGGTCGCCGCCTCGGTGCGGGAGGCGACGGGCGACCGGGACATCCCGGACCGTGTCCCCGTCGGCTTCCAGTACCAGAACACGCTCCTCGCCGACC
>NZ_BHZI01000667.1 GCF_004305975.1 Streptomyces otsuchiensis | reverse complement strand
GCCAGCAATCGTCGAACAGCGCGGGGCGGCTCAATGAAACGCTAGTGGTGCGTCCCTGAACGACGTGTTACAGAGCCTTTGCCCCAAAATCGGTCGGAGCTTGCCATGATTACCCTGCATCACCTGAACAACTCGCGCTCGCAACGCATTCTCTGGATGCTCGAAGAGATAGGTATTGACTACCAGATCAAGCGCTACCTGCGCGACCCGCAGACCATGCTCGCCCCTGCCGAGTTGCGCCAAGTGCATCCTCTGGGCA
>NZ_BHZI01000666.1 GCF_004305975.1 Streptomyces otsuchiensis | reverse complement strand
ACGTCGTCCCCCACCGCCATGGGGACCGAGGGCACGATGTCGAACCCCTCCAGCGAGCGCCCGGCTGTGGCGCGGCCGGCGCGCAGCGGGGCGAGCGTGGTCTGCTCGGCGTGCTCGGGGGCGAAGAAGACCAGCAGGGCGCCGTCGGCGATCTCACCGGTCTGCTCCAGGTTCCGGGGGCCGATGGCGGCGATGTAGAGCGGAATGTGCTCGCGGACCGGGTGGACGGTGAGCTTGAGCGGCTTGCCCGGCCCGTCCGGGAG
>NZ_BHZI01000665.1 GCF_004305975.1 Streptomyces otsuchiensis | reverse complement strand
GCGTCCGTACGCGATGACCGGCGGCCGGACCCGGCCCCGGTACCAGCTGGCAATCGAGGCGCTGGTCAGTACCAGCGTCGAACCCGCCCGGCTCTACGGCCAGCTGCCGGAACACCAGCGGATCTGCCAGCTGTGCTACGAGATGAAGTCCGTGGCCGAGGTCTCCGCGCTCCTCTCCATTCCTCTTGGTGTGGCCCGGATTCTGGTCGCCGATCTGGCGGAGGCCGGGCTTGTCGCTATTCATCAGCCTGGTCATGAGGGTGA
>NZ_BHZI01000664.1 GCF_004305975.1 Streptomyces otsuchiensis | reverse complement strand
CCTCCAGCAGGTCGTGGACCATGTCGGGGTTGTCGTGCATCGTCAGCACGAGTACATGCGTGCCGGGGGCGACCCTCGCGATCTCGGCGATCGCGTCGGAGGTGCGCGGGCCCGGCATCTCGACGTCGAGCAGCATCACGTCCGGGCGCAGCCGGGCCGCCAGGGCAACGGCCTCGGCGCTCGTCGACGCCTCGCCGACCACGGCGAAGTCCGGTTCGGTGCCGAGGACCTCCTTCAACCCGTCGCGCATGAGGGTGTGGTCGTC
>NZ_BHZI01000663.1 GCF_004305975.1 Streptomyces otsuchiensis | reverse complement strand
CCGGACGCTGCGGCATCATGCCCGGGTTCGGGCGGTTACCGCCCGGACGGGGCGGTCCGCTCTGCGGGCGCGGCATGTTGCCCGGGGTGGCGCGGCCACCGCCGGGAGCCTGCGGACGGGGGCCACCCTGGCCGCCGCCCTGCGGGCGCGGGGCACCACCGGGGCCGCCGCCGGGCTGTCCACCCGGGCGCGGGGCGCCGCCGGGACGGGGCGCCTGCGGGCGGCCCATTCCCGTGGAACCACCGGAGGTGAAGGGGTTGTTGCC
>NZ_BHZI01000662.1 GCF_004305975.1 Streptomyces otsuchiensis | reverse complement strand
GGAGAACACCCTGTGAACCCCGCGCCCAACCTGAGCTGGATTCTCGACGAGCTGGTCAGCGTGCAGCACGCCCGGCACGCCGTGCTGCTCTCCGCCGACGGGCTGATGACGGCGACGTCCGAGGGCGTCGACCGTGACCTGGGTGACTCCGTCGCCGCGCTGACCTCGGGGCTGCAGTCCCTGAGCCGGGCGGCAGCCGTCTTCGCCAGCGGCGGTGAGGACCCGTGGGAGCAGACCCTGGTGCAGTTCGGCAACGGGTTCATCT
>NZ_BHZI01000661.1 GCF_004305975.1 Streptomyces otsuchiensis | reverse complement strand
GCTGGCCGAAAGGTGACGCGCCATCACCCAGCGCCCCTGGATGACTGTTCCGGCCCGGACCCTGGGGCGCCCCAGGGAAGCTTCGAGGGTCCGCCGGGACGCCCCCGGACGGGCGGAGCGCAGCGGAGCCCGGGTCCCTGTCTCTCGTCTCCTGGTCCTCGTCCATGACCCCGGCCGGCCTCTACCGGTCCCCGGGGGTGGTGGGCCGGAATCCCAGACCCCACACAGGTCAGCGCCATGATGCACCGCCACCCTCCCCGTAGCCAG
>NZ_BHZI01000660.1 GCF_004305975.1 Streptomyces otsuchiensis | reverse complement strand
GTCAAGGTTAGGGACGCCGATCGGTGCACTGCCCGGCCGCCCCTCCTAGCGGTCTATCAGTGGCAGCATCCACCGCTCTTGTGAGCAGTGCCGGTTGGGACGTCACCATGGTGGGCATGCTCCGTCTTCGCTCCGGCGCCAGTGCTAAGCGACTCGGCTTCGTAACCGGCTGCTGCCAGCGCGGCCAGCATTGCGGGCGCGGCCTGGGCGTTACCGCTGACGCGCGCGATACCGCGCGCCAGATCCACGTCGACGGCATCCACACCAGGCA
>NZ_BHZI01000659.1 GCF_004305975.1 Streptomyces otsuchiensis | reverse complement strand
CTGATAGCCGCCACGATCTTTCTCAGAGGGCTTGGAGGCATTGGTGACAGTGTCGCCGACTCGGGATTGACGGACATCCTTGACGCCGGTGATGAGGTACCCGACCTCCCCCACCGACAGCCCCTGAGCCGGCACCATTTCTGGGGATATGACGCCAATCTCAAGCACCTCGTGTGCTGCGCCGGTACTCATCATAAGGATTTTCTCACGGTGGCGCAGAGCACCGTCAACGACGCGGACATACGTGACAACACCACGATACGTGTCATAGA
>NZ_BHZI01000658.1 GCF_004305975.1 Streptomyces otsuchiensis | reverse complement strand
GTCCGGTGCCTGCCGGGCTCGCACGCCGGAACCGGCGAGGACGTGCCGACCGGTGACGCGGCCGCCCACGACGGGGCCGACGGGGCGACGGAGGCCGGCAGCGGCTCCGAGGCCGCCGACACTCCCGCCCGGACCACCGCGACCGTCCATGCGCGGGCCGTCGAGGCGGGTCGCGGCGCGGACGTTCCGGGCGTGGTGCTGGAACTCACCGACGCCCAGGGCCGGGTGGCCGGGGTGTGCGTGACCACCCGCGAGGGCTGCACGATCGAGGAC
>NZ_BHZI01000657.1 GCF_004305975.1 Streptomyces otsuchiensis | reverse complement strand
CTTCGACCGGCTGGTGGACTAATCGCATGCGCATGGTCTCAAGCTCATCATCGACCAGGTCTGGTCGCACACCTCCGACCAGCACGCGTGGTTCAAGGCGAGTGCCGCCGGCGATCCCGCCTTTGCCGACTGGTATGTCTGGGCGGACGCCAAGCCGGACGGATCGCCGCCGAACAACTGGCGGGCCTCGTTCGGCGGCCCGGCCTGGAGCTGGCATCCGGGTCGCCGCCAATATTATCTACACAATTTCCTGGCCGAGCAGCCGGACCTGAAC
>NZ_BHZI01000656.1 GCF_004305975.1 Streptomyces otsuchiensis | reverse complement strand
CCGATCCTGCGTGCATCGCCGGCCATGCGCAGCGTGCGGTAGCCGATCAGCCCCGCACAGAGCAGCGGCGCGGCGTGGGCGTCGTCGTACCGCGCGGGAATCGGCAGGCAGTACCGCGCGTCGCAAACGGCGTATTGAGCATAGCCGCCATCGCGCGTGTAGCCGGTGAAGGCAGGGTGGTCACACAGATTTTCGCGCCCGTGCAGGCAGTACGGGCAGACGCCGCATGTCCAGCCGAGCCACGGTACGCCAACGCGCTCGCCCGGGGTGGGCG
>NZ_BHZI01000655.1 GCF_004305975.1 Streptomyces otsuchiensis | reverse complement strand
TGGTGGGGGTGGCGGTCGGGGTGGCCGTGGGTGTGGTGGTGGCCGTCGGCGTGGTGGTGGAGTCGGCCTGGACCACGCGCAGGGTGCCGGTGGCGATGTCGCCGTTCTCGCAGGTCACACCGATTCCGTAGTCACCGGCGGTGGCTCTGACCGGCACGTTGAACTGTCCGATCAGCACCTCGGGCACGACACCGGGCCGGAGGGTGAACGTGCCACCGCCCACGGTGGTGGCGTCACCGCGGGCGGTGTCGTCGCCGTCGCAGGCGGCGGTGTTG
>NZ_BHZI01000654.1 GCF_004305975.1 Streptomyces otsuchiensis | reverse complement strand
CACGCGTCATCCAGCGACAACACCCCCGCCACATGCGCGGCGGCCAGCTCACCGATCGAATGCCCCACCAGCACATCAGGAGTCACACCCCACGACTCCACCAACCGGAACAGCGCCACCTCCAACGCGAACAGAGCGGGCTGGGTGTACGCAGTCCGCTCCAGCAGCGCGGCGTCCTCACCGAACACCACCCCACGCAGAGGCAGCTCCAACTCCACCCGCGCACACACCGCATCAAAAGCATCCGCAAAGACCGGGAACGCCCCGTACAACTCAC
>NZ_BHZI01000653.1 GCF_004305975.1 Streptomyces otsuchiensis | reverse complement strand
ACACCACCCTGGTCGACCTCGCCTACACGTACGCGCTCGATGCGGTCGACGGGGCCAAAATCCGTACCCGTACCGATGAGTTGACGGGGTACGTGACGTCCTACGACTACGACAGCGCGGGGCGTTTCTCCTACGCGGCGGAGCGGGACGGGGGTGAGATCGTGTAGTCCTGGCAGTCCTGCTACGACCCCGCCGGCAACCTCACCTCCCAAGGCGTCAGCCCCGGCTGCCCCCGTGGCACCACCTACACCGTCAACGCCGCCTCGCAGATCACCGCGAA
>NZ_BHZI01000652.1 GCF_004305975.1 Streptomyces otsuchiensis | reverse complement strand
CCCCCGCGCCCGCCGCCCACGCCTGTTCCGCCCGCGCCCCGATCTGCTCCAGGGAGAGGGTGTAGGCGTCGGCGTCGGTGCGGCGCTGGGCGAAGGCGCAGAACCGGCAGCCGGTGTAACAGACGTTGGTGAAGTTGATGTTGCGCGTCACCACATAGGTGATGTCCTCCCCGGCGGCGTCCGCGCGCAGCGCGTCGGCCAGCGAGGCGAGGGCGTCGAGCTCGGCGCCCTCCTCCGCGTCCAGCAACGCCAGCGCGTGGGTGTCGGAGAGCCCCGCGGGG
>NZ_BHZI01000651.1 GCF_004305975.1 Streptomyces otsuchiensis | reverse complement strand
GTGGAGGAGGCGGCGGAAGCGGCGGGTGAGGTTGCCGGGGTCGAGCGGCCTGCCCTTCGGGGTGGTGAAGACGAGCCGTTGTCCGTTCTGCCATGTCTTCGTGCGGTGCGGGATGCCGAGCTGACCGAGCGGATAGTCGAGGTCCATGCGAGATCACGCGGAGCCTACGGCGCCCCGCGCGTGCATGCTGTGCTCATGCGCCAGGGTGCGGGTGCGGCCGTCGTCGTGTTGCACGGCTGATCCGGGCCGCCGGGCTGCGAGGCCGGCACCGCCGACGACGGCACC
>NZ_BHZI01000650.1 GCF_004305975.1 Streptomyces otsuchiensis | reverse complement strand
GGCAACAGGGGTGGCGGAACCGGGTCGGCGCGCCGCGCGCCCGGGCTCTCCGGCGAGCGGGTCCGACGTCCCGGCAGCGCGGGCAGCACCCGCCGGACGGGCCGCCCCGCGAGGGCGTCGCGCCCCGCCGACGGCGCGGGGATGCCCGCCGGGCCCGGGGAGTCGGAGCCGTGGGGCGAGGTGTGCGGTGCCATCGCGGAACCACCGGGCACCGGCGGCGCCTCCGGCACGCTCGCGGCGGACGCGTGCGCGCCGGGGCGGTGCTCCGCCGGGTGGGGTACGGCTG
>NZ_BHZI01000649.1 GCF_004305975.1 Streptomyces otsuchiensis | reverse complement strand
GTCCTCCCCGCCGCCGCCCTCCGGCCGGGCGACCCCCGCGACTGGAACCCGGGACGGACGTTCCGCGACTGGGCCGCCGACACCGCCTACCACCACACCCAGCGACGGGCCCTGGCCTCGGGCCGCCCGGTCAGCGCCAACACCCGTGGCCCCGACCGCGTCTGCGGGCTCGGAGAGGTCGAGGTCTTCTACTCCCTCTCCGCCCGGCCCGTCCTCCGCGACACCGCCAGCCGGCGCCTCCTGCGCGCCCTCTGAACCACCCCCCGACCACCACACCCCGCCACGA
>NZ_BHZI01000648.1 GCF_004305975.1 Streptomyces otsuchiensis | reverse complement strand
TGGCTCCGCAGCATTGTTGGGAAGGGAAAGAAAACAGACTGCAACAGCTTTGTTGCCGGAACGTATGTGCTCATGGCGGACGGTTCCACCAAGCCGATAGAACAAGTCGCGGTCGGCGATGAAGTGCTGGCGGCCGACCCCGAAACGGGACAGATCGGGCCTCGAACCGTCACGGCTGAGATCACCGGAGCCGGTGAGAAGAACCTCGTCGCCGTCACCATCGGCGAGGCCACCATCACCGCCACTGACGAGCATCCCTTCTGGTCTCCCGAGTCCGGCGAATGGACCCA
>NZ_BHZI01000647.1 GCF_004305975.1 Streptomyces otsuchiensis | reverse complement strand
TCCAGCTTCGGCCAGTACGTCGCCAACGCCGCAGCCGCCAGATCGTAAGAGGTGTGCAGCTTGGTCAGGTTCGGCGGGACCTTCTCGAACCGCTCCTTGAACGCGTCCGCCGTCAACCCGACGAAGGTGGCAAGGGAGTCGGACTCGACCATTCCCCGGATCGTCGACAACGCCTCCGCCGCATCATCAGCGAAGGTCTCCAGACGCTCCGCCAGCCGCTTGATCCGCTCCGGATCACCCGGCGTCGGATCCGACGACAACCCCAACACCGACCAGTCAGACGAACGCCCCA
>NZ_BHZI01000646.1 GCF_004305975.1 Streptomyces otsuchiensis | reverse complement strand
TTCTCGTCGGTCTCGGTGAGGAGGTTGCCCTCGGCGTCGTAGGTGTGGGTGCGGGTGCCGCCGAGGGGATCGGTGCGTGTGAGGAGCTGGCCCTCGGCGTTCCAGGTGGCCCGGGATATCGCGCCCATGGGGTCGGTGACGGTGATGACGCGGCCGAAGGCGTCGCGTTCCGCGGTGGTGGTGGATCCCACCGGGTCGGTGACCTGGAGGACGAGACCGGCGGCGTTGCTCTCGATTCGGGTGGTGTGGCCGAGGGCGTTGGTGACGCTGCTGGTGGCGCCCGATGGGGCGTA
>NZ_BHZI01000645.1 GCF_004305975.1 Streptomyces otsuchiensis | reverse complement strand
CATACGAGATTCCTCTACGTCTCGTGGGCTCGGCCGGGGCAGCAGAAGGGCCCCCGGTCCGGCGTCCGGGGGGAGACGCCGACCGGGGGCCGCTTCGCCGGTACCGGCGACAGGGCGGCGCCGGTACCCGTGCGGTGGTCGCCCGGGGGGAGGCGATGCACCGCTGCTGTCGGAGCCGATGGCTCGGCCCGCCGAACGGCGGTCGACCTCACCCTGACCCCACCCGGAGCCGTGGCCGTCGACCAGCCGTTCTCAGAACACCTCTACCCAGAACACCCGGACGGAAGGTGTTCAC
>NZ_BHZI01000644.1 GCF_004305975.1 Streptomyces otsuchiensis | reverse complement strand
CCACCGGGCTGGTCGGCGAGGCGGTGGCCTTCGGCGAGGCGGACCAGCAACTGGGCCAGCGGGTGGTGCTGGTGGTCAGCGGCCCCTGCGACACGGGCCGGCTCCACCAGGCCATGGCACGGGAGATCCCCGGCTACATGCTGCCCCGCCGCACGGTGGTGGTGGACGCGCTGCCGCGCTCGGTCAACGGCAAGTTCGACCGGGTCTCGCTGCGTCGCACGGTGGAGGCCACGCCGTGACCGCCCCGGTGACCCCGGTGAACCAGGTGACCTCGGCGCCCCCGGGGGCTCCCGGGGC
>NZ_BHZI01000643.1 GCF_004305975.1 Streptomyces otsuchiensis | reverse complement strand
TCCACGTCGAACTCCTCGAACGCCGAGGCGTCCGCGAGCAGCGTGGACGGGGTCTCGCCCTCGTTCAGCGTCGGCCGGCCCAGCTCGTCGACGCGCGAGGCGCGCAGCGCCTCCTGCACCTCGGGGTCGGCGCGGAAGGCCGCGGCGCGCTCCTTGAGGATCAGGTAGTTGCGCATGCAGCCTGCGGCGGACTCCCAGACGCCGTCGGCGTCCTCGGTCCGCGGGGGCTTGAAGTCGAAGTGGCGGGGGCCGCCCCAGCCGGCCGTCTCCAGCAGGTCGACGAGCCAGAACGCGGCGCGCAGGT
>NZ_BHZI01000642.1 GCF_004305975.1 Streptomyces otsuchiensis | reverse complement strand
GGGCTTCGCCCCGGTTGTCGCTGCTCGCTTCGCTCGCTGGCGACCCCGGGGCCGGACGCTTCGCTTACCGGCCGAACAGCACGGGGTTTTCGCTTCGCTCCAACCCCTCAAAAGCGGCGGGCTACGGGCAGGGTGGCGGTGCATCATGGCGCTGACCTGTGCGGGGTCTGGGATTCGGGCCCACCTCCACCCCGGGGGAGGTGGAGGCCGGCCGGGGTCTTGGACGAGGACCAGGACGTGAGAGGCAGGGCCCCGGGCTCCGCTTCGCTCCACCCGGCCGGGAGGGGCCCGGCGGACCCTCAAA
>NZ_BHZI01000641.1 GCF_004305975.1 Streptomyces otsuchiensis | reverse complement strand
GGGCTTCGCCCCGGTTGTCGCTGCTCGCTTCGCTCGCTGGCGACCCCGGGGCCGGACGCTTCGCTTACCGGCCGAACGGCACGGGGTTTCCGCTTCGCTCCAACCCCTGAAAAGCGGCGGGCTACGGGGAGGGTGGCGGTGCATCATGGCGCTGGCCTGTGTGGGGTCTGGGATTCGGGCTCACCTCCACCCCGGGGGAGGTGGAGGCCGGCCGGGGTCATGGACGAGGGACCAGGACGTGAGAGGCAGGGCCCCGGGCTCCGCTTCGCTCCACCCGGCCGGGAGGGGCCCGGCGGACCCTCAAA
>NZ_BHZI01000640.1 GCF_004305975.1 Streptomyces otsuchiensis | reverse complement strand
GTTCGGCGGCGACCTACTCTCCCACACGGTCCCCCGTGCAGTACCATCGGCGCTGAAAGGCTTAGCTTCCGGGTTCGAAATGTAACCGGGCGTTTCCCTAACGCAATGACCACCGAAACTCTTTCGGATGCACCCCGCCCATGGACGGGGTCACCAAAACAGCTCTAGCGAACAAGCACACTCTTCAGTTGAGTATTTAGTTCACCGGGACTGTTTGTTATCCGGGAACTACACAGTGGACGCAAGCAACTATGGACAAGCCCTCGGCCTATTAGTACCAGTCAACTCCACCCATTACTGGGCTTCC
>NZ_BHZI01000639.1 GCF_004305975.1 Streptomyces otsuchiensis | reverse complement strand
GGTAGCGGGTGGTGCGGCCGAGGGGGTCGGTGACGGTGAGGGGACGGTTGTACTCGTCCCAGGTCTTGCGGGTGGTGCGGCCGAGGGGGTCGGTCTCGGCGGTGACCTGCCAGGCGTCGTTCATCTGGTAGGTCGTCGCGTGACCCAGTGAATTGGTGGCCGTCGTGCGGAGCTGGTCGGGCTGGTAGTCGTAGCGGTATTCCAGCGCCCTGCCGGTGCCGGTGGCGAAGACACATCGGCCCGCTTGGTCGTATGCGTAGGAGTACCAGGTGTTGTTGCGGTCTTCCCAGCGGGTCATCCGCCGCTGGGCGTC
>NZ_BHZI01000638.1 GCF_004305975.1 Streptomyces otsuchiensis | reverse complement strand
GCGGCGGGTGGCGGCCATGCGACGGCGGGCCAGCACGAGGCCGCCAACGGCAGCGTGATCGGTGCCGGGCAGTACCCGCACGCCCGGGTACTCGGCCCGGAGCGCGGGGACTTCGCCGGCTGGGTGGAGAGCCCGGCCACCGGCTATCTCACCGACCCGGCGACCGGGCGCGAGTTCGACTCGGTCTCCGGCCGCTGGATCGACCCGGTCACCGGCCGCCCCTTCGGCGAGGTCACCGAGTACGCCAGCCGCCTGTCGGGCATCGGCGCCGGACCGGGGGCGGTCGTCGGCATCAGCGGCGGAGCCGCAGCCGTCGGCGCGGGG
>NZ_BHZI01000637.1 GCF_004305975.1 Streptomyces otsuchiensis | reverse complement strand
GGGAAGGGCGGGCGGCCTCGTGGCCGTGGGGCCGCTGACGCCGGGCGGGGCGGCAGGCAGCCCGTCAGAGTCCGTGGCGGCGGTCTCCGAGCACCAGCTCGCAGACCCGGCGCTCCGCTTCGGGCCCGAATGGGCCTTCCGCCCGGTCCAGGGGGGCGGCGGGCGCGGCCGAGGCGCGCTCCGCCGGTTCCGGTGTGTTCTGTGGGGTCACGACGTCCACCTCTCGCTGTTGGTACCGCGATCGTCGAACGGCACGGCCGGTCGAGCAAGCTTCGTTGCCGTTACGGCAAGCACGAGGTCGCACAGGGTGGCGGCGGGGAGAGGGGT
>NZ_BHZI01000636.1 GCF_004305975.1 Streptomyces otsuchiensis | reverse complement strand
CCCGGGGCAACTGGGGGCCGCGCGGCGAGGCCGTCCTCCGCCGCATGGATCACGCCAACATCTTCCGGATCATCGCCGGCACCTACACGCCGCTGACGATCCTGCTGCTCGACGACGGCCGCCAGCAGCTGCTTCTCTGGGGCATCTGGGCCGCAGCCGCGGCGGGCATCGCGTTCCGCGTCTTCTGGGTCGGGGCGCCGCGCTGGCTCTACACACCGTGCTACATCGCCATGGGCTGGGCCGCGGTCTTCTTCCTGCCGGACTTCCTGCGGACCGGCGGCATCGCGGTGCTGGTGCTCGTCATCGTCGGCGGGCTGCTCTACAGCGC
>NZ_BHZI01000635.1 GCF_004305975.1 Streptomyces otsuchiensis | reverse complement strand
GGTGGGTGCCGGGGCGAACGACCTCCATCGGGTGCGGCTCGAAGGTGACGACGACGGCGGGCAGGCCCAGCTCACGAGCGCGCGCCACCGTCCGTCCGATGCTCAGCCGGTGACCTCGGTGCACGCCGTCGTAGGAACCGATGGTGACGACACTGCGCCCCCAGTCGCCCGGGATGTCCGCCAAACCCTGCCAGCGCCGCACCGGTGTCTCCTCGTCGTCTCCCGGATCACTGCCACGTCAAAAGTACCGGCCGGGCGGTCGGCGCCTTCGGCCGGGATCAGCGGACGGGGTGCACGGGCCGGAGCCCCGGTTTCGCCGCCCATCTGAC
>NZ_BHZI01000634.1 GCF_004305975.1 Streptomyces otsuchiensis | reverse complement strand
TCGCCTCCAGCAGCGCCCGCACCTGTTCCCGGTCCGAGACATCACACGCCTCCACGACCACCTCGGCACCCGACTCCACCAGCCGCTCACGCAGTTCGGCAGCGCCCGGCGCCTCGATACCACGCCGCGAGGTCAGCACCAGCCGCCGCACCCCGTGCGACTCCACCAGCCGCGACACCACCGCCGCGCCCACACCACCGGTACCACCGGTCACCAGCACCGTCCCGGCACCACCCAGCACACGCGGCACCATCAGCACGACCTTCCCCACATGCCGCGCCTGACTCATGAACCGCATCGCCTCAGCAGCCCGCCGCACATCCCAGCAC
>NZ_BHZI01000633.1 GCF_004305975.1 Streptomyces otsuchiensis | reverse complement strand
GTCGCGGAGGGTGTCACCGTCGCGGAACCTGCGGCCGCCTCCGCTCCGTCGGCGGCGCCGTTCCAGGCCGCCAGCGCGGCCTGGCTGAGGACCAGCATCCCCGCCAGGAGGTCCAGCCGTTCACCGTCACCGAGCTGGGTGGTGGGGAGATCGGCGAGGACGGACTCCTGTGCGGTCAGCAGCCCGGCGGTCCACTCGGCCAGTTCGGGCGCGGAGCGTCTGATGCGGAAGTACCGCTCGTACTCAGCCGCGCCGCCCGAGCCGGGGAAGCGCAGGTTGTCGGGGAGCGAGACGGGGGCCGGGCCGGGGTCGCGCCGGTCGGCCCGGGGC
>NZ_BHZI01000632.1 GCF_004305975.1 Streptomyces otsuchiensis | reverse complement strand
GGGGATTACGCGGTGTGGCAGCGTGAGGTGCTGGGTGAGGTGGGGGACGCGGGTTCGGTGGCCGCAGGGCAACTGGCTTACTGGCGTGAGGTTTTGGCGGGTATGCCGGAGGAGCTCGCGCTGCCCGCCGACCGCCCCCGCGGCTCCCGGCCCGACGCGGGCGGCGGCAGCGTCCCCCTCGACGTCGAACCGGAGACGCACGCCCTGCTCCGCGACCTCGCCCGCGCCTCGGGCACCAGCGTCTTCATGGTGCTGCACGCGGCGTTGTCGGTGTTGCTGAAGCGGTTGTCGGGCAGTGACGACGTGGTGGTGGGGACGCCGGTGGCGGGT
>NZ_BHZI01000631.1 GCF_004305975.1 Streptomyces otsuchiensis | reverse complement strand
GGGTGGACTCCGGGACGGGGCCGCCGGGTGCGGAGTGCGCGGGCGGCGGGGCTGCGGGCGGCGCGGACGGCACTGCCGGGGGCGCTGGGGCGTGTGCCGGGCGGGTGCGGCGGGCGTGGCCGGACGGTCCGTGCGACGCAGCGTCACGGTGGTGTGCGGATCGACGGCTGCCGGCGGCGGGGCCGGAGCCGGTGCGGACCGCCCGGGCGGTGCGGACGGTGCGGACGGCCCGGTCGGCCCGGTCGGCCCGGGTGTCACGCGCGGCGCCGGGTCCGGTGTTCCGAACGCGGTGGTCGGGCGGTCGGCCGGCGGCCGGACCCGCGCCGGGTCCGGGGC
>NZ_BHZI01000630.1 GCF_004305975.1 Streptomyces otsuchiensis | reverse complement strand
CCCCCCCGCCGCGACACCCAGCCCCCTCCGCCCCGCTCCCCGGCGTGGCCGGGACAGCCGGACGCCACGCCCCTCTACACAAGGCTGGTCCGGGAGTGGCGCGACGCGGGACGCCTGGTGCCGGGCCCCCCGGACGCCGGCTGGGAGACCCTCACCGACGCCACCGGCGGCCGTGCACCGGCCCCCGCGACCGCCACCGTCACCCGCCCCGGCTGGACGGCCACGCCCGCCTACACGGTGCCGCAGACGGGCGGCAGGAGCTATCTGCCGCCGCCGCCCACCACCCCCGGCCTCCTGCCGTCACCGGGCGCCGCGCGGAACGCCGCCGCGGCCAGATCGGCCGGGGA
>NZ_BHZI01000629.1 GCF_004305975.1 Streptomyces otsuchiensis | reverse complement strand
ACCCCGCCGTGTCCCAGTGCCCACACGGATCACCGCCACCCCGCGGGGTACCTCCGGCCGTCTGAGGCCACCCGGCCGAGGCGGGAAGATATGGCGAGAAGCGGGCTCCTTACGCAAAATCCTCCGTGGTATGGCAGCGTGAGGTCGGCCACCTTCCTGGTGCGGGAGTGGATGCCTTCCCGCAGTCTGGGTAGAGACGGTCAAGAAGACGCAGGTGGACGAAGCGACAAGACGAGCACCACGAGAAGACCGATCCGGCCGCACACCAGCGGGCCGGTCGGCGCAAGGAGACGACACCGTGAGCGCAGCCACAGAGCTGGACACCCCCGCCCTGATCTGGATGCCCACCC
>NZ_BHZI01000628.1 GCF_004305975.1 Streptomyces otsuchiensis | reverse complement strand
AGGCCATGGGGTTCTCCCTGGGGTGCGACGGCTGTCGGCTTTGCGTCCCGGCACGGGGCGCACCGGGCCAGCGTATCGGCCAGGCCCGCCGAAGCCCGCCATGTTCCACCGATCGGACAGTCCGACCGGCTCACGCGGGGCGTCCGGAGGGCTACCCGGCTCGCGCCCGGCACGGCGCCTGCGCGCCCCGGACACCGCACCGTCACCGCGACAGCCCGCCCAAACAGTCCCATAATGCCATTATGTGGACAGCTAACCGATCACACGTTTCCCTCCAGTGCGTGAGGGACACCTGAGAGGTAGTACCGCCGTCCAACGGCCGAACACCCGGCCGGGAGCGGCAGGTGCCCGCCC
>NZ_BHZI01000627.1 GCF_004305975.1 Streptomyces otsuchiensis | reverse complement strand
TCGGCGGCACCCGCACCCACACCTACGACGCCGAGGGCAACCTCCTCACCGAGACCGACGAGAACGGCGGCGTCACCTCACTCACCTACGGCCCGTTCGACCTCCCCAACTCCCGCACCACACCCGACGGCGCGACCATCCGCTTCACCCGCGACACCGAACTCAAGCTCACCGCCATCACCAACCCCCTCGGCCACACCTGGACCTACACCCACAACCCCGCAGGACACCTCGTCGCCGAAACCGACTACGACGGCCGCACCACCACCCACACCATCGACCCCGCCGGCCAAACCACCGCCACCACCAACCCCGCAGGCCAGCGAACGACCTTCACGTACGGCCCTCTCGGCG
>NZ_BHZI01000626.1 GCF_004305975.1 Streptomyces otsuchiensis | reverse complement strand
GTGCGGGGGTGCGGGGGTGCGGCGACGCGGAACGGGCGGGCGCTCAGCCGGTGGTGCGGCGGCGCAGCAGGACGCCGACGCTGCCGCGTTTGCTGAGGTAGGCGCGCCCGTTGCAGACGGCTTCGACGACCGGGTGGACCAGGGGGAGGCGTTCGGCCTCGGTCCAGGTGGGGTTGCGGGCGAGCCAGGGGTCGAGTGTGCGGGCGAGGGCGCCCGGTTCCAGCGCGACATGGACGGTGTCGGTGGGGAGGTCGTCGAGCAGGTCGAGGTCCTGGCCGTAGTACAGCATCTCGATCAACAGGTAGGCCGTGCCGGGAAGATGGGGTTGGACGGCGAGGGCGGCCAGGGCGTGGGGG
>NZ_BHZI01000625.1 GCF_004305975.1 Streptomyces otsuchiensis | reverse complement strand
GACCCCGACACCCCGGCGCCCGTGCGGTTCCTGCCGGCGTTCGACAACGCGCTGCTCGGCTACGACGACCGGAGCCGGATCGTGGACGACGAGCACCGGGGGCTGTCGGTCGCGGGTGTCCGCGTCGTACTGGTCGACGGCAGGGTCTCCGCGACCTGGACGGCGGAGGACGGCGTCGTGCGCGTGGCGCCGCTGCGCGGCCTGTCGCGGGCCGACCTCGACGCCGTCGCCGACGAGGGGCGGGCGACGGCGTCCTTCCTGTCCGACGGGGACAGCGACCGGGTGGAGGTGGCCGCCGCCCCCGCGTGAGGCCGGGCCCGCGTGAGGCCGCCCCCGCGTGAGGCCGGGCCCGACACCGCA
>NZ_BHZI01000624.1 GCF_004305975.1 Streptomyces otsuchiensis | reverse complement strand
CCGGACGATCCGCTTCCACGACCTCCGCCACTCCACCGCCACCCTGCTCCTGGAACAGGGAGTCGAACTCGTCGTGATCAAGGAACTCCTCGGCCACGCCCACATCGGCGTCTACGCCCACGTACGCCTCTGACTCCAACGCCAAGCCATCGATACCCTCGGCAACGCCCCCAGCCGAGCCGACGACGGCAACGACGATCCATCTGCCGTGGCCGTCGTCCGCTGACGTTGCCGTCACCGTTGCCGTCAAACGACACGGGAGCCCCACCGGGCACAGCTCGGTGGCAGGGTCTTTGAGAAGTGATCTTGTGTCCGGGTTCGTCAGGTCAGGCCGAGAGCGGTGAGGGGCCGCTGGTGGTC
>NZ_BHZI01000623.1 GCF_004305975.1 Streptomyces otsuchiensis | reverse complement strand
CACCCTCACCCTCGAACACGACGCACTCGGCCACCTCACCCACCGCACCACCCCCACCGGCCAGATATCCGAGTGGGACTACGGCCGGGACGGCCTCCCCGCCGCGTTGACCACCAGCGGGCACACCCTCACCTTCACCCATGACGCCGCAGGCCGCGAGACCACCCGAACCACCGACGGCGTCATCACCGAACACCAAACCTGGGACGCCGCAGGACGCCGAAACCGACAAACCCTCACCGCGGGAAGCCGAACCACCCTCGACCGTGTCTACCGCTACCGGCCCGACCACTACCTCACCCAGCTCACCGACCCCACCGGCGAACACCACTACACGCTAGACCCCCTCGGTCAGATCACAAGAGC
>NZ_BHZI01000622.1 GCF_004305975.1 Streptomyces otsuchiensis | reverse complement strand
CCCTGGACCCCCCGGTGACCGTGCTGCCCCGGGCACCCGAGCTCGCCCCGGTACCGGAGCGCAGTCCCGCTCGTCCCGCCGCGCCGGGCCCGGGTCCCGGTCACATCGTCGCCCCGGCTGTGCCTGCCGGGCGCTCCCCCGCCGCCGAACAGCGGTCCCGGCCCCGGTCGCCTGCCGAGGACACCGTCGGGCCGGGGACGACGGGGGCCGGGGCCGCGGTCGCCCAGCAGAGTCTGCGGGTCGCCGCGCTGCACCAGGAGGTCATGGCCGCCCACACCGAGACCCACCAGCGGTTCCTGCGGCTGTCCGCGCTCGCCGTCGCGGCCCTGACTGCCGCCGGGACGACGCTCCCGGCTCCCGTCCGCGCCGCTCCCCGCC
>NZ_BHZI01000621.1 GCF_004305975.1 Streptomyces otsuchiensis | reverse complement strand
GTCTCGTCGTTCGGTGTCAGCGGTACCAATGCGCATGTGGTGCTTGAGGCTGTTCCGGCGGAGGAGTCCGCGGAGGTTCCTTCCGGTGGCGTGGGTGGTGTGTCGTCCGGCGGGTTGTGGGTGTTGTCGGGGCGGGATGAGCGGTCGTTGCGTGCTCAGGCTGAGCGGTTGCGTGGGTTTGTTGTGGCGCGGCCGGAGTTGGCTGCGGCGGATGTGGGGGTGTCGTTGGCGACGGGGCGGGCGGCGTTGGAGCATCGCGCTGTGGTGGTGGGCGGTGATCGTGACGAACTGATCGCCGGGTTGGGGTCGTTGGTTGAGGGCGTGCCGGGTGTGGGTGTGGTGAGTGGGGAGGTGCGTTCGGGCAAGACGGCGTTGTTGTTCTCGGG
>NZ_BHZI01000620.1 GCF_004305975.1 Streptomyces otsuchiensis | reverse complement strand
GCGGCCCATGGACGGCACCGTCTCCACGGTGGGCAAACTGATCTGGGAGACCGAGGACGGCCAGCTGCGGATGTGCTCGGGCGCGATCGTGGACGCCGCCAACGGGGGCGTGGTCGCCACCGCCGCCCACTGCGTCCAGGAGCCGGGCACCGCCGCCCCCGGGGACGCCTGGTTCCTCCCCGGCTACGCCGACGGCTTCGACACCTACCAGGAGGACGGCTGGCCGGTCGCCGAGGTCCACCTCCCCGAAGCCTGGGACGTCAGCCGCACGCTCAGCGAGATCCTGCCGCACGACTACGCGTTCCTGACCGTCGAACCCCGCGAGGGACGCACCCTCCAGGAGACACACGGCGCCAACCGGCTGGCCTTCGAACCCGTCCCCGACACCG
>NZ_BHZI01000619.1 GCF_004305975.1 Streptomyces otsuchiensis | reverse complement strand
CTCCAGCAACGCACCCGCCTCTCCCGCAAACCCGACACCTGGCACTACACCTGGAACACCCGCAACCAACTCACCCAGACCACCACCCCCGACGGAACCATCTGGACCTACACCTACGACCCCCTCGGCCGCCGCACCTCAAAACAACGCCACGCACCCGACGGCTCCATCGCCGAACGCACCCACTTCACCTGGCACGACGCGACACTCATCGAACAAACCAGCACCACCGGCGAGACCCTCACCTGGAACCACAACGGATTCACCCCCCTCACCCAAACCCACACCGGGCCCGAACGCACCCAGGCCGACTACGACACCGCGTTCTACGCCATCACCACCGACCTCGTCGGCACCCCCACCCACCTCACCACCCCCCGCGGCACCACCA
>NZ_BHZI01000618.1 GCF_004305975.1 Streptomyces otsuchiensis | reverse complement strand
ACCCTCAGCCAACCCCTCCATCAACCGCGCCCGAGCACCCACCACCACACACGCATCCTCCAACGACCACACCCCAGCAGCCCACGCAGCCGTCACCTCACCCAACGAATGACCCCCCACCACCTCAACCTCCACCCCGAACGACCGCACCAACTCCCACAACCCCACCTCCAACGCGAACAACGCAGGCTGCGCCACCCCCGTCCGACCCAACACACCCTCATCCAGAACACCCACACCCACCACATCCACACCCAACAACCCCACCACCCGATCAAACGCCCCCGCGAACACCGGAAAACGCTCATACAACTCCCGACCCATCCCCACCCGCTGCGACCCCTGACCACCGAACATGACGGCGAGGCGGGCGGGTCCGGCGGTGCCGGGGACGGCCG
>NZ_BHZI01000617.1 GCF_004305975.1 Streptomyces otsuchiensis | reverse complement strand
GCGCCCGCCGAGTGCCAGGTAGACGTCCTCCAGGCTGGGGGTGGCCAGGGTGAAGTCGTCCAGCGCGGTGAACGCGGGGCCGGTGGTCACGGCGGTGACGGCGGCGCGGGCTCTCTCCGGCGGCAGCCGCAGGGTCCAGCGCCGGCCCGAGACCCGGGCCTGTTCGCGGAGGCGCAGCAGGGAGGGTTCGGCGGTGGGCGGTTGCTCACGCCACACCAGGTCGAGCCGTACCTCGTCCCCGACCAGGGACTTCAGTCCGCCGGGGGTGTCGCAGGCGATGACGCGGCCCGCGTCCAGGACGGCGACGCGGTCGAGCACGGTCTCGGCCTCGATGACGTTGTGGGTGACCAGGACGACGGTGGTGCCGTGCTCCGCGCGGCGGCGGTCGATGGCGCTCCACACCGCGCGGCG
>NZ_BHZI01000616.1 GCF_004305975.1 Streptomyces otsuchiensis | reverse complement strand
GGCCGACTTCGGCCGCGTCCTGCGCGCGAAGTACGTCGACGGCGACAGCTCCAGCACCCGACAGACGGGATCGACCCCGAGGCCCTTGTCGCGCAGGTGGTCGATCACCTGCTCGGCCTCGTCCGGGGACGGTCGATCTCCTGGGCAAAAAACACCGAGGCGGCCTTCAGGATCTCGTTGGCCCGCCTCAACTCGGCGTTCTCCTTGCGGAGTTCCTTCAACTCGTCGCGCTCGGTAGTCGTCAGCCGGTCGTCGCGTTCACCGGCGTCCGCCTCGGCCTGGCGGACCCAGCCGCGCAGTGCCTCCTTGTGGATGCCGAGATCGCGGGCAACGTGCGCGATCGGGCGTCCGGTCGAGCGGACCTCGCGGATCGCGCGCTCACGGAGTTCATCGGGGTACTTACGTGGTGCTGGCACA
>NZ_BHZI01000615.1 GCF_004305975.1 Streptomyces otsuchiensis | reverse complement strand
GCCATCGTGGTCTTCCCCGTCCCGCACGCCGAATGCACCTGACCGCGAATACCCGCCGCCGGAACACCACCCGGCGGGATATCCAAACCGCGCACAATAGCGTCCACGGCCTCAATCTGATGCGGCCGAAGCGGCCGAATCGCGCGCGCCATACGATGCCTCTTTCCACGAAGAATTCCCGTGATGCGGCCAGGAGGCGGCCGGGCCGGAACACAGAGCATACACAGGTACACAGCTCCGATGCACACGCATGATGCACACTGGCCGAAAGGTGACGCACCATCACCCGGCGCCCCTGGATGACTGTTCCGGCCGGTTCCTCGGGGCGCCCCGGGGGAGCATTTGAGGGTCCGCCGGGCCCCTCCCGGCCGGGTGGAGCGAAGCGGAGCCCGGGGCCCTGCCTCTCACGTCCTGGTCC
>NZ_BHZI01000614.1 GCF_004305975.1 Streptomyces otsuchiensis | reverse complement strand
GGGCCGGTGGCAGGAGGCCGGGGTCTTCGACAGGCTGCACCGCCTGCTGCTGGCCGAACTGCACGCCGCAGGAGAGCTGGACTGGTCCCGGGCCTGTGTGGACGCCTCCCACATCCGGGCGAAAAAAGGGGCGCCGGGACCGGCCCGTCGCCGGTCGACCGGGGGAAGACGGGCAGTAAACACCACCTGATCTGCGACGGGCACGGCACACCACTGAAGGTGATCACCACCGGCGGCAACGTCAACGACGTCACCCAGACCCTCGCCCTCGTGGACGGCATTCCCCCCGTCGCCGGCCGCCCCGGCCGCCCCCGCAAACGACCCGACGCGCTCCTTGGCGACAAGGGCTACGACAGCAACCCCAACCGCCGCGAACTGCGAAGACGCCGCATCCTCCCGGTCATCTCCCGCAAAGGCCAG
>NZ_BHZI01000613.1 GCF_004305975.1 Streptomyces otsuchiensis | reverse complement strand
GCCACACCCACCGCCCTCCCCGAGGCGGACGAGCGCGCCGACGAGCCCGCGACCGCCGCCCCCGCGACGGAGGAGTCCGGCGGCACGGTCTCCGAGGAACCCCCGGCCGAGCCGTCCGCCCAGGACGGCGGCGCCACGACCGAGCCTCCGCCGTCACCGGAGCGAAGCCCGCAGGTGCCGGAAGAACCGGCACCCGCCGGCGACACGGCGGTACCGGCCTCGCTGATGTCTCCGGTGCTCAGCCCCGGCGCGTGCGACGCGGCGGCGGCCGTGCTGAACACCGGCGCCCCTCGGCTCCCCGCCGACGACGACGTGACGGCCGAGCCCACGCCGGAACCGTCCCCGGCGCCCGCCGACGAGCCGGCCACTGCCGTCCCCGTGCCCACGGGACCCGAGGCCGACCCGGACAGCGCTCTCCCCGTG
>NZ_BHZI01000612.1 GCF_004305975.1 Streptomyces otsuchiensis | reverse complement strand
TGCTGCTGGAGACGGCGTGGGAGACCTTCGAGCACGCCGGGATCGACCCGACGACCCTGCGGGGCAGCCGGACCGGCCTCTACGTCGGCGTTCCCCCCGCCGACTACGGCCAGCGGCGCGGCGAGGCCGACGACGTCGAGGGGTTCATGCTCACCGGCAACACCTGCAGCGTCGCCTCCGGACGCATCGCCTACGTCTTCGGCCTCGAAGGACCGGTCACCTCCGTCGACACGGCGTGCTCCTCCGCCCTGGTCGCCCTGCACCAGGCGGTCCGCGCCCTGCGCGCGGGGGAGTGCGGCATGGCGCTGGCCGGCGGGGTGACCGTGATGGCGGGCCCCGGGATCTTCCTGGAGTTCTCCCGCCAGCGGGGCCTGGCCAAGGACGGGCGGTGCAAGTCGTTCTCCGACGACGCCGACGGCACCGGCTGGTCCGAGGGCGC
>NZ_BHZI01000611.1 GCF_004305975.1 Streptomyces otsuchiensis | reverse complement strand
GCTCGCCGTGGCGAACACCTCGGCCCCGGCATGCCGGGGCCGAGGTGTTCGCCACGGCGAGCCCCGCCAAGCAGCGGGTGCTGCCGCTCGACGGCGAGCACATCGCCTCCTCCCGCGACCTGGAGTTCGGCGAGCGGTTCGGCCGGGTGGACGTCGTGCTCAACTCCCTCGCGGGGGAGTTCGTGGACGCGTCGCTCGGACTGCTCGGTGACGGCGGGCGGTTCGTGGAGATGGGCAAGACCGACGTCCGGGACCCGGCCGGGATGCCGCCCGGTGTCACCTACAGCGCCTTCGACCTGATCGAGGCCGGACCGCGCCGGCTCCAGACCATGTTCGCCGAGTTGTTGACGCTCTTCGAGGAGGGTGTGCTCCAGCCGTTGCCGTTGACGTGCTGGGATGTGCGGCGGGCTGCTGAGGCGATGCGGTTCATGAGTCAGGCGCGGCA
>NZ_BHZI01000610.1 GCF_004305975.1 Streptomyces otsuchiensis | reverse complement strand
GGGCGGGCGCGGCGTCGGGCCCGGGGGCGGCGTCGGCCGGGGTGGCGTCCGCCGGGGTGGCGTCCGTGACCGGCCCGGCCTCGGGCTCCGGCGCGGTCGCCCCGGCGTCGGCACCGGAGTCGGGATCGGCGGTGACGTCGGCTTCGGCGGCCGCGTCGGCGCCGTGTGTGTCCGCCACGGGCGCGTCGGCCGCGACGGTGTCCGCCACCGGCGCCGGGTCGGCAACGGCCGGCGGCTCGGTGAAGCTCTCGGCGAAGGTCTCGGCGAAGGTCTCGGTGCGCGGGCCGGGCACCTGCGCCGACGCCGCCGTCCCCGCCGTCCCCGCCGTTCCCGCCGACAGGTCACCCGGTGCCCCGGGGCCGTCGGCCGAACCCGGGGCCCGCCCCGGCGCGGAGCCGTGCTCCGGCGGGGAGGTCACCTCCACGGGCTCGGGGCGGGACTCGGGG
>NZ_BHZI01000609.1 GCF_004305975.1 Streptomyces otsuchiensis | reverse complement strand
CGAGCCAGCGGGCTTCGGCCTCGGCGTGGAAGATCAGCTGTTCCAGCACCAGCAGCCAGGCGATGTCGTCACGGTTGTCCGGCCCCGACGCCAACGCCCGCGCCTTCAACCGCGTGTAGTCCTGCATCGCCCGCAACGTGTGCCGCCGCTGGGACTGCACGATCTCGACCAGATCAACCCCCGGCGCACCCACCGCCATCGCCAGCTTGATCGCCAACTCGTCCCGCGCCGGCTGACCCCGGTCCACCGGCCGCTGATACCACGCACTCAGCTCCCGACGCCCCGCCCCCGTGATCGAGTACAACTGCTGCTTCCCCTCACGCACACCCTCCGGAACCACCAGACCGTCCCGCTCCAGCCGGTTCAGCGTCGTGTACACCTGGCCGATGTTCAGCGGCCACGTCGCCCCCGTGCGCGTCTCGAAATCCGACCGCAGCTGCGAGCCGTAAC
>NZ_BHZI01000608.1 GCF_004305975.1 Streptomyces otsuchiensis | reverse complement strand
GGGCCGGGCCGTGGCCGTCACCCGATCTTCGGGACCCCGCGCCACCACGTCAACCGTCCTGCGCCATGAGCGGTGGCGCGTCGGGACACCGGCCCGCTCACCGCCTCGGGCGGGCCTTCCCGCCTCACCACCGGGCCGGCAGGTCCCGGCGGACGGTGCGGTGCAGCCCGGCGGCCAGCAGTACGGCCGAACCCGCCCAGGAGAGCGGCTCGGTGGCGGCCGCCGCGGGCCAGGCCCACCAGTGGGCGGCCTGCTCGGGGCCGTAGCCGAAGACCGCGACGGTCAGGACGGCGAGCGTCGGCAGCAGCGTCGCCGCGTGGCGGCCGAGGGCGGACCGGCCGAGCAGGGCGAGCCCGAGAGAGCAGCCGAGGTTGCGAACGGCCTGCCACGGTGCCGGATCGCCCCCGTCGAACCACCCGCCGGCCACCCCGGCCGCCCCGGCCACCGCGGCCAC
>NZ_BHZI01000607.1 GCF_004305975.1 Streptomyces otsuchiensis | reverse complement strand
GCCACTCATCCCGAACGACGACACACCCGCCCGACGCGCACGACCCGTCTCCGGCCACGCCCGCGCCTCAACCGCCAGCATGACCGCGCCGGTTGACCAGTCCACATGCGGGGTCGGCTCGTCCACGTTCAGCGTCGCCGGCACCACCCCGGACCGCAACGCCTGCACCATCTTGATCACACCCGCCACACCGGCGGCGGCCTGGGTGTGACCGATGTTCGACTTGATCGAGCCCAGCCAGAGTGGCTGTTCCTCGTCCCGTCCCTGGCCGTAGGTCGCCAGCAGCGCCTGTGCCTCGATCGGGTCGCCCAGCCTGGTCCCCGTACCGTGCGCCTCCACCACATCCACATCCGACGCCCCAAGACGCGCGTTGGCCAGCGCCTGCCGGATCACCCGCTCCTGCGACGGACCGTTCGGCGCCGTCAGACCGTTCGACGCACCGTCCTGGTTGACAGC
>NZ_BHZI01000606.1 GCF_004305975.1 Streptomyces otsuchiensis | reverse complement strand
CTTGAGTTCAAGGGGTCGTCGCAACACCGCCCGGTTTCAGGTGGTGAGTAGATCACGTAGACGCTCGGCTGGGGTATCCCAGCCGAGCGTCTTGCGTGGGCGGCCGTTGAGTTCCTGGGCGACGTGTTCGAGGTCTTCGGGGGTGTGGATGCTCAGGTCGGTGCCTTTGGGGAAGTACTGCCGCAGCAGCCCGTTGGTGTTCTCGTTGGAGCCGCGTTGCCAGGGCGAGGCGGGGTCGCAGAAGTAGACGGGCATGCCGGTGGCCATGCTGAACTGGTGGTGGCGGGCCATCTCACTGCCCTGGTCCCAGGTGAGGGAGCCGCGTAGGTGGGCGGGGAGGGTCTGGACCGTGGTGAGCAGGCCGTCGCGGACGGTCTCGGCGTCGTGGGCGCCGCCGGGCAGGTGGACCAGCATGGTGTAGCGGGTGCTGCGCTCGACCAGGGTGGCGATCGCGGA
>NZ_BHZI01000605.1 GCF_004305975.1 Streptomyces otsuchiensis | reverse complement strand
CCCTACAACGACCCACGCGCCAACAACCTGCGCCAACGCCTCACAACCCACCTCACCACCGAATGACGCCCGGCCCGTACAGAAGATCAACCGTGGTGCCGGGCTTCGAGGACGGTGGAAAGCTGCGGCGACGACACCGTCGGCGGCCGGCGAGCTTCGCCGCCGTGGCCCCACAGGCCACGGGTGTCACCGCTTTACCGGGGCGCCGGTCGAGCAATCTGACCAAAACCACCCTGCACTCCACGTAATCGCGGACAATACAATCAGTAGCGTCGCCGCGACGGAGGGCAGAGACGATGCCACGACCCTGGGAAGCCGATCCGTCCGCGCTGTTCGCGCGGAGGCTGGGCAAGTCGGCACGGGAACTGGGCACCACCGCCGACCACGACGGCTGCCCGGACATCTGGGAGCTGGACAACGGGGACATCGCCGTCATCGGCCGTGACCTCACCGACTCCTACG
>NZ_BHZI01000604.1 GCF_004305975.1 Streptomyces otsuchiensis | reverse complement strand
CCGCTGCCCGTCTTCGGCGCCCCCCGCGCCCCGCGCGCCGACGACGACGACCCCCACGCCGGGGGAACGCTGCCCCGGGCCCGCCACACCGTGCGCCTCTACGAGGGCGGCCACTTCTTCGTCAACCCGCACGCCGGGGCGCTGGTCGCCGAGATGACCGCCGGCCTGCGCCGCTGAAACACCGGGCCGGGCGGCACCGGGCGGGCCACGCCGACAACCCGGGCGGACGGCTCCGGGCTCCCGCCCGGCCGCGGCCGGCCCATCCGCCGCCTTCGCCACATCCCGCCGCCTTCGACCCGCCCCGCTCCACCCCTCGCCCGACCCGCCGGCCCGAGCCGACCACCAGCCCGAAAGGTTCCCCATGCGCGTTCTGTGCACCGTGACGGGTACCCCCTCCCACGCCCGCGCCATGCTCCCCCTGGTCCGGGCGCTGGCCGGGGCCGGACACGAGGTCCTGGTGATCG
>NZ_BHZI01000603.1 GCF_004305975.1 Streptomyces otsuchiensis | reverse complement strand
TCCCCCCGCCCTTCTTGGTGCCCGAGGGCCGCAGCGTTCCCGGCGAGCGCGGGGCCGGGACCGTCCGGGAGATGGAGCGTGGCAACGGGCGGCTGGTCGAGGTGCTGCCCTTCGGTGCCGGTCTGGCCTGTCTCGGGCTGGGCCTGGGCATGGTCGGCCTGCGGCTGCGCCGGTACTGAGGACGTCCCGGCGCTCTCCGGTTCCGACGGTGGTCCGTCGACTGCGGGGCGTGTCCGGTCGGGGTCATACTGCTGGTGCTCTGTGAACGCGCCGTCGTGGTGTCGTGACGGCGGGGTGCATTGTCCCGATCGGCTTGCCAAGGTCCGATTTACTCGGTATAGATACGCGGTATGTCGATCAGATTCGGGTTGCTGGCGCTTCTGGAGCGGGGTCCTTGTTACGGCTCGCAGCTGCGGTCGGATTTCGAGACGCGCACGGGGGCGACGTGGCCGCTGAACATCGGCCAGGTGTAC
>NZ_BHZI01000602.1 GCF_004305975.1 Streptomyces otsuchiensis | reverse complement strand
CCCCATGACCGCGTACGCCCCCTCCCCTGCCCATACCTCGCACCTGCCTGCTTCGGGGGCGGCGCCCGCGCCCTGGCGCCCGGAGCCCGAACCGGTGCACGAGGCCGACGCCCCTGACGACGGGGCGGCCGGGGCGGCCGGGTCAGTCGGCGACGGCGGCTGGCTCGCCGCCGTCGAGAGCGTCCAACGGCAGACGGCGGAGACCCACGCGGCCTGCCAGCGCATGTTGACCGACAGCCATCTGGCCTTTCTGCGGATGACGGAGACGACCCTGGCTGCGATGCTCGGAGGGCCGCCCACCGGTGGGGTCGTGGAGGTGCCGGTGGTCGCACCGGTCGCGTCGCCGCTGCCGCTGCCGCGCTCCTCGTCACCGCGGCGCGACCCCGAACCCGTGGCGCCGCCGGCTCCGGTCACCACCAGCGTCCCGGCACCGGCCCCCGCACTCGCCGCTGCCGCCCCGGTCTCCCCCTCAGC
>NZ_BHZI01000601.1 GCF_004305975.1 Streptomyces otsuchiensis | reverse complement strand
GCGTCCTCCTCGCCGGCGGGTGGGCCGGGCGGGGTGACGCCGAGTGCCTCGGCCGCGGACGGGGACATCAGGCAGCCGAGGATGACGACGGCCGCCACGGCCAGCGGCACGGCCGCCAGCTGCCAGGCCCCGCCGGTCTGGAACATGTACCAGGCGGCGGGGAGCGCCAGGATCTGGGTCAGCACCGAGGGGCCGCGGCTCCAGCGGCGCAGCCGCCACAGTCCGTGGCCGGCGGCCAGCGGCAGCACCGCGAGCGCCAGGACGGTGAGCGCGCCGGTGACGGCCTGCGTCAGCCCGTCCGGTTCCCCGGTGACGGTGAGCAACAGCATCAGGGCGCCCGCTCCCGCGATCGCCAGCCCCTCCACGCCGGTGAGGACGGCGGCCAGGGCGACGCGTGCCGGCCGGGGGGCCGGCGGGGTTCCGGCGTCCGCCGCGGGCTCCGCGACGGAGGCGGAGGCGGAGACGGAGTCAGGGGTGGGCTC
>NZ_BHZI01000600.1 GCF_004305975.1 Streptomyces otsuchiensis | reverse complement strand
CCGGCATAGGATCTTGCCTCTTGCTGCGAGGGATCGGAGATGTGAATAAGAGCAGGCACCCCCACACCCCGCCACGACCAAGGGACAGCCATGTTCGAAGACATCAGCTTCGCCAACTCCGACCGGGAAGAACTCGAAGACGTAGCCCGGGAGTTCTTCAACCACATCAAGGACCTCGGCGTCCGCCTGGAAGACATCGACGTCCTCGACCCCTGCGACGGCTGCCGCCGCCCCGCCTACCTCGTCCACCTCGGCAACCTCACCCGCGACGAGGTGACCATCCTCAACGCGGCCCTGCGCGACCACCCCGCCACCGAATCGGCGGCACGCCGGCCATGACCCACCTCCGCGCCCACGCCCTGCACCTGCCCGCCGACCAGATCCACATCGGCGGCTACCTCACCCTCGGCGGCCACACCAGCCGCGTCACCTTCACCGAACACCGAGGCGGCGTCGTCCGCCTCGAACTCGACACCCACACCCGCATCA
>NZ_BHZI01000599.1 GCF_004305975.1 Streptomyces otsuchiensis | reverse complement strand
GTCATCACCGGCTACTTCAAAGCCCCGCACGTCCGCTACATCCTCGACGAGTGAACCCAATGAGTTTCTGATCAATAGCAGTCCAGTTCGAGGTAAGACTCTCGGTTGGCCGCACCGGCCAGCGCGGGGACAACGCGCTCGCAGAGTCGTTCATCTCGACCATCAAACGCGAACTGCTCGGCGCCTCCGCCTGGCCCCGCCGGGCCGCAGCCCGCACCGCGATCTTCGACCTCAGCGAAGGCTGGCACACCTTGCACCGACTGCACAGCAGCCTCGGCTACCTCAGCCCCGCCGAGTACGAGACCTCACTCGCAGTCTGACCACCACACCAATGGTGTCCGTCAAAGCGGAACAAGCTCAGTATCACTCCGGCAGCTACAAGAGCGTTGCCTCCCAACTCCCCGGGCTCCTAAGGGATGCCAACAGCGCGGTCGCCCACTACGACAATGGCGAGGACCACCGCCAGGCGCTTCTGGCCCGAGCCGAAGCC
>NZ_BHZI01000598.1 GCF_004305975.1 Streptomyces otsuchiensis | reverse complement strand
GCAGCCCACCACCCCCGCCCCGCAGCCCCTCACCGCGGCCTCGGCCGCGGTGAGGGGCTGCGGGGCGGGGGTGGTGGGCTGCTCGGTCACGGTGGCCTCCTGGGTGTGCACGGCGAAGGCCCGGACCGTGTGGTCCGGGCCTTCGTGGTGCGGGGTGCGTGATTAGTCGTCGGGGGTGGTGTTGAGGGCGTCGCAGTTCCAGCAGGTCCACTCGGAGGGGAGCCGCCATTTCTCCACCCAGAACCCGGCGGGCTCGCCGCGGATGACGTTCTCGGCGTCGCAGTGCCAGCAGTAGAACTCAAAGTCCATGCTGGCTACTGCCGTAGGGCGCTGAGGACGTTGCGGATGGTGCCGAGGCTGACGGGTCGTCCGCCGTCGGCGTTGACGGCGGCGTGGACGGTGGCGGCGTCCTGGTCGTCGCCGTCACGCTCCAGGACCGCCCGCACGCGTTGCTTGGCGGTGCTGGGCGGCGGGGGCGGGGCGGTCCTGG
>NZ_BHZI01000597.1 GCF_004305975.1 Streptomyces otsuchiensis | reverse complement strand
CCGGTCCGGCTGCCCCGCAGGGTCGTCGGGTCGATCCCGGCGTGCTCGAAGGTCTCCCACGCCGTCTCCAGCAGCACACGCTGCTGCGGGTCCATGGCGAGGGCCTCACGCGGGGAGATCCCGAAGAACCCGTTGTCGAAGTCGGCGGCACCGTCGATGAAGGCGCCCCGGCGGGCGTAGCACTTGCCGGGGGCGCCGGGCTCGTCGTCGAAGAGGTTCTCCAGGTCCCAGCCGCGGTCGTCGGGGAAGTCGCCGACGACGTCGCGGCCCTCGGAGACGAGGTCCCACAGCGTCTCCGGGGAGACGATGCCGCCGGGGTAGCGGCAGCCCACGCCGACGATCGCGATGGGTTCGGCGTCGCTCGCCTCCCGCTCCTCCAGCCGCTGCCGGGTCTCGTGCAGCTCGGCGGTGACCTGCTTGAGCAGCCGGAGCATCGTGTCTTGTTCCACCATCAGAACCTCACAGGCGTAACGCAGGGACGGGGCGCGTCGGGGGGGGC
>NZ_BHZI01000596.1 GCF_004305975.1 Streptomyces otsuchiensis | reverse complement strand
CCCCACCTCACCCCCCACGACACCGCCTGCGTCATGTTCACCTCCGGCTCCACCGGCGAACCCAAAGGCGTCCTCTCCACCCACCACAACCTCACCTCCACCCTCACCGCCCAGACCTACGCCCGCTTCGGCCCCACCGAAACCACCCTCCAATGCTCCCCCGTCTCCTGGGACGCCTTCAGCCTCGAATTCTGGGGAGCCCTCACCCACGGCGGCACCACCGTCCTCCAACCCGGACAACGCCCCGAACCCACCC
Organism: Streptomyces otsuchiensis; assembly: GCF_004305975.1. Lineage (GTDB taxonomy): Bacteria > Actinomycetota > Actinomycetes > Streptomycetales > Streptomycetaceae > Streptomyces > Streptomyces otsuchiensis. The sequence goes on along the minus strand of NZ_BHZI01000596.1, from coordinate 243 downwards.
TCATCAACACCCTCACCAAAAAACACCACATCACCCAACTCCAACTCTCCTCCAGCCTCTTCAACTACCTCACCGACGAACACCCCGACACCTTCACCACCACCCACACCGCATACACCGGCGGCGAACCCGCCTCACCCACCCACACCCACCGACTCCACCAACACCACCCCCACCTCACCATCACCAACGGCTACGGCCCCGCCGAATCCATGGGCTTCACCACCACCCACACCATCACCC
>NZ_BHZI01000595.1 GCF_004305975.1 Streptomyces otsuchiensis | reverse complement strand
CGACCACTCCACCCACCGCCCCAACGCCACCTCACACTCCACCAACGACTCCCGGAACACCGACGACCACACCGCCAACTCCCGACCCATCCCCACCCACTGCGAACCCTGACCCGGAAACACGAACACCACGTCCCCAGGGACCACACCACCGGACACCACACCCGGCGACGCCACGCCGTCCGTGACGGAGCGCAGTCCTTCAGCCGTGCTCGCACGGTCAGCGCCCAGCACGACCGCACGCTGCTCCAGCTCCGCCCGCGACAGCAGCGACCAGCTCACGTCCGCCAGTTCGGGGCCGGAGCCGTCGGAGACCAGTTCGCGCAGGCGGTCGGCCTGGCCCGCGAGGGCCGCGGCCGTCTTCGCCGACACCACCAGCGGCACCGGCCCGGCACCGGCCGAAGGCTCCGGCACCGAGACCGGCACCTGCTCAGCAGGCTCAGCCTGCTCGATGATCACATGCGCGTTGGTGCCACTCATCCCGAACGACGACACACCCGCCCGACGCGCACGACC
>NZ_BHZI01000594.1 GCF_004305975.1 Streptomyces otsuchiensis | reverse complement strand
TGGCGGTGTGGTCGTCGGTGTTCCGGGAGTCGTTGGTGGAGTGTGAGGTGGCGTTGGGGCGGTGGGTGGAGTGGTCGTTGGTGGAGGTGATCGAGAGTGGTGATGAGGGTTTGTTGGGCCGGGTGGATGTGGTTCAGCCGGTGTTGTGGGCGGTGATGGTGTCGTTGGGTCGGTTGTGGCGTGCGTGTGGGGTGGTGCCGTCTGCGGTGGTGGGTCATTCGCAGGGGGAGATCGCGGCGGCGGTGGTGGCGGGTGGTCTGTCGTTGGAGGACGGGGCGCGGGTGGTGGCGTTGCGTAGCCGGGCGATTCTGGCGTTGGCGGGTGCGGGTGGGATGGTGTCTGTGGCTTTGGGTCGTGCGGGGGTGGAGGAGTTGATCGGCGGTTTCGGTGGGCGGTTGTCGGTGGCGGCGGCCAATGGGCCTGGTTCGACGGTGGTTTCGGGTGAGCCGGGGGCGTTGGAGGAGTTGCTGGGGTTGTGTGAGGCGCGGGAGGTGCGGGCGCGTCGGATTCCGGTGGACTA
>NZ_BHZI01000593.1 GCF_004305975.1 Streptomyces otsuchiensis | reverse complement strand
GGCGCCGACCGCCGCATCCCGCCCGCCGATGTCGCCGCGATGGGCGGGGCACGGTGGCCCGGAAGCGCGCCGTTGACGCCTCCGCCGATGCCCCGGTCGATGCCCTCGTCCCCGCCCTCACCGGAAGGCGGGGAAGAGGAAGAACGCCGGCCTGCGGTACCGGAGCCGATCACCGTCCCCAAGCGTCCGAGCACGCCGCCGGACGTCCACGAGGCCACCGCCACCGCCACCGCTGTCCCGGCCGTCCCCGCCACGGCCGGCGATGCCCCGGAGGACCGCGAACCCGCCACGGCCGCCGAGGAGCCCGAGCCCACCGAGCCCCCGGCCGCTACCCCCGCAACTCCCGCTGTCGCAAGAGTCGTTGAGGACGTGGAGGGCGAGGAGGCCGCTGACGCGGAGCAGACACCGGTCACCGGGGTCCCCGTCGTGGAGGTGGCGCCTGTCGCCCCTCCCGAGAGCGCCGAGGACACGGAGGTCCCCGCGACGGCCGCCGCCGCGCCGGAGGACGCGCCCAGCGCGCCGGAGGCG
>NZ_BHZI01000592.1 GCF_004305975.1 Streptomyces otsuchiensis | reverse complement strand
GGTGTGGCCCGGATTCTGGTCGCCGATCTGGCGGAGGCCGGGCTTGTCGCTATTCATCAGCCTGGTCATGAGGGTGAGCCGGGTGGTCAGCCTGATGTGACGTTGCTTGAAAGGGTGCTCAGTGGACTTCGGAAGCTCTAGCGGTGGGGGCGGTGCGGCTCCGGCTCGTTCCGGGTCTGCGACGCGGTCTACGACGTCGGCGAAGATCGTTGTCGCGGGTGGGTTCGGCGTGGGGAAGACCACGTTCGTGGGGGCTGTGTCGGAGATCAATCCGCTGCGGACCGAGGCGGTGATGACGTCTGCGTCTGCGGGGATCGATGATCTGACGCATACGGGTGGTAAGACCACGACGACGGTGGCGATGGACTTCGGTCGTATCACGTTGGATCAGGATCTGATTCTGTATCTGTTCGGTACGCCGGGGCAGGATCGTTTCTGGTTCATGTGGGATGACTTGGTGCGTGGTGCGATCGGTGCGGTGGTGCTGGTTGATACGCGTCGGTTGGCGGACTGTTTTCCTGCGGTTGA
>NZ_BHZI01000591.1 GCF_004305975.1 Streptomyces otsuchiensis | reverse complement strand
GGAGGAGGGCGCGGGGACGGTCGGCGGCCGGTCCTGCGGCACGACCAACGCCACCGGCCGCATCCCGTACTCGGGGTGCCCACGCAGCGCGGACGCCAGCGCCGGCCCGCCCTCGCCCGCGGCGACCACCAGCGCCGAACGCGGGTTGGCCCGCAGCGCACGGCGCCGCAGCGCACGCACCGCGGAGCGCGCGGCACAGGCCGCGACGGCGTGCCCGGCGACCGCGGCCGTCAGCGCCGCCGCACCGGCCTGCGCGGCCGGGCCGACGGCGGCCACCGCCGCGCAGCCGGCGCACCAGGCGAGCAGGGTGTGACCGGCCAGCCGGGGCAGCTCACCGAGCCCGGTGGCCAGCGGGCTGGGCCCGTAGAGGCCGCCCCAGCGGTGCAGGACGACCAGGACCAGCAGCACGGGGAGGACCAGCGCCGAGGTGGCGGCGGTCGTTCCCACCAGCAGCAGCCCGACGGCCACGGTGGTCACGGCGTCGACGGCGAACAGGGCGAAGGCCAGCGTCCCTCGCCTCGGCCGCCCGCCCCGTGGCC
>NZ_BHZI01000590.1 GCF_004305975.1 Streptomyces otsuchiensis | reverse complement strand
GACGCCACCACCGGTCTGTACAACATCGGCGCGAGAGAGTACGACCCGGCCCTCGGCCGATTCATCTCGCTCGACCCGATCATGGACCTGACCGATCCCCAACAGATCCACGGCTACACCTATGCCAACAACAACCCCCTTGCCTTCACCGACCCGACAGGGCTCTTTTTCAAGGAGATAGCCAAATCCATCAAGAAGACCGTCCGTACGGTCCGCAAGGCTGCGCAGAACATTGTCAGGTCCGTCGGGGTGCGTGGGGTCGGGAAACCGCCCGTGAGGAGTGCGCAACAGAACAGGGGGAGTACCGCCACTAATTCCTCGTGGGGTAACTCCGTAAGTACGGTGTCAGCTTCCTGGGGTGGCCTGTCGAATTCGCCTACCGGACCCTTGGCGGGCATGAGAGACCCTCTCTATCCGCTCAACGAATATCTACGGAGCTACCCAGCCGGAATAGCCACGGAGGCTTGGAACTTCCTGGGGCCCGATGTTGATTCCTGGAAGGAATGCTCAGCGAACATCGGGTTCACCACTGCATGTGGCTCTGCCG
>NZ_BHZI01000589.1 GCF_004305975.1 Streptomyces otsuchiensis | reverse complement strand
GTCTTCCGCCGGCCGCCCCGGCGGAGGGGGCGGACGGCGTGGAAGCGGCGGGTAGCGCGGAGGCGGCGGGCGGCGCGGAGGTGCGGGAGACCGCCACCAGCTACCCGCTGGTACCTCCGGCGACCGCTCCGGGCAGCCCTGCCGTCCATCCTCCCCGCCCCGGCCCGGCGGTTCCCGATCCCCGGCTGCCGGGCGGTGCCATGGCCCGGGGAGCGCACGAGGCCCCGGGTTCCGGGTCTCCCCCGCCCGCCGCGCCGCCTGCCACGGACCGGGGACCGGCGCACGGACCCCGCTCCGCCGACCCACCGGCCGCCCCGGCCGACGCCGCCACCGCCACGGCGCCCGCGGACCAGCCGCGGCGGGAGATACCCGCGGGTCGGCCCTCCCGCCGCGCGCTGCTGGGCGTCGCGCTCGCGGCAGGAGTCGCGGGCGCCGCGACCGGCGCCGCCGGTGTGGCGGGCTGGGTGGCCGGACGCGGCGGCGGACGCCAGGGGGTGGCTCTTTTACACATCTGAAGGTGCCGACGAAAACCCCTGGGGAAGAATTCG
>NZ_BHZI01000588.1 GCF_004305975.1 Streptomyces otsuchiensis | reverse complement strand
GGCCCTCTCGGCGAGACCACAGCCGAGGAATCACCCGACGGCGCCTGGACCTACGAGCACGACCCCCTCGGACGACTGCTACACGCCACCTCACCCGGTGTCGAACTCACCCGCACCTACAACCCACTCGGCGACCTCACCACCGAAACCATCAACGGCCGCACCCTCACCCTCGAACACGACGCACTCGGCCACCTCACACACCGCACCACCCCCACCGGCCAGATATCAGAGTGGGACTACGGCCGGGACGGCCTCCCCGCCGCGTTGACCACCAGCGGGCACACCCTCACCTTCGCCCATGACGCCGCAGGCCGCGAGACCACCCGAACCACCGACGGCGTCATCACCGAACACCAAACCTGGGACGCAGCAGGACGCCGAACCCGACAAACCCTCACCGCGGGAAGCCGGACCACCCTCGACCGCGCTTACCGCTACCGGCCGGATCACTACCTCACCCAGCTCACCGACCCCACCGGCGAACACCACTACACGCTAGACCCCCTCGGTCAGATCACAAGAGCCATCACCCCCACGAGTGAAGAGAC
>NZ_BHZI01000587.1 GCF_004305975.1 Streptomyces otsuchiensis | reverse complement strand
TGTGCGAGGGGGTGCGGGCGGCGGGAATGCCGGGGCGTGCGGGGCCGTTGGCGCGTTCATGTACGGAAACGATGAGACGGTGCGGTCGATGCTGGCGCCGCGGGGCGAGACCTGGGCCGTGGTGGGGCTGTCGGGGAACCGGCAGCGCGCGGCCTACGGGGTGGCGGAACTGCTGCAGCGGCAGGGGAAGCGGATCGTCCCGGTGCACCCGAAGGCGGAGACGGTGCTCGGCGAGCAGGGCTACCGGTCGCTGGCCGAGGTGCCGTTCCCGGTGGGGGTGGTCGATGTCTTCGTGAACAGCGCGTGGGCCGGGGCGGTCGCCGACGAGGCGGTGGCGGCCGGCGCCCGCGCGGTGTGGTTCCAGCTCGGCGTGGTGGACGAGGACGCCTACCGGCGGGTGCGCGAGGCCGGGTTGGAGATGGTGATGGATCGCTGTCCGGCGATCGAGTTGCGTCGCCCGGAGTTCGCGGACCTGCGGTCCGACGCGAGGTGAGGGGGCGGGGACGGCCACCGGGCGGCGTTCCCGGGGCCCGTCGTCAGTCGGTGGCCGTGGGGGTGCCGTCGTCGGGCGCGGTCGTGGGCCGTCGGTTGCGGGA
>NZ_BHZI01000586.1 GCF_004305975.1 Streptomyces otsuchiensis | reverse complement strand
CCCCACCCCCGCCCGCCACGCCTGCGTCAGCCAGGCGAGCCCCAGCGGCACCACGATGAACGTCACGAACGCCTCGACGAACGGCCCCGCCTCCACCACCTCCGCCAGCCCCGAACCCAGGAACAGCCACAGGAACACCGGCAGCAGCGCCATCTGCGCCACCAGCAGCAGCGGTGTCGCCGCCAGCAGCCTGCGGTCACTGCCGCCCGCCAGCCGGCAGAACGCGATCACGTAGTCCACACACGGGCACAGCAGCACCAGCAGCACACCCAGACGCACCGCGCGGTCCTCCGGCAGGAACGGGAACATCGCCAGCACCACCAGCGGCACCACCGCGAAGTTCACGACCAGCGCGGCCCCCAGAAAACGGCCCGCGCGCAACGACCGCACCAGGTCGGCCGCCGGTACCTGGAGGAACGTCACGTACAACAGCCCCACCAGCACCGGGCCGATACCCGGCTCGACCGCCCCACCCGAGGACGGCGCCGCCGGAGGGGTCGGGTGCGTGTGGCGGGCGGGCTGACGGAGACGCTGGAGCGGCACCAGGTGGCGGTGTACGCGGCCGCCATCGGGGTGGGCGCGTACACCGCCACCTGGTGC
>NZ_BHZI01000585.1 GCF_004305975.1 Streptomyces otsuchiensis | reverse complement strand
CCGGGGCCCCGGGGTGGGGGTCCGGGCCCCCGGCCGGAGGGGTCCGGGGAGGGGCGTGCACGGTGTCTATGCAGGTCAGAGCCCGTGCAGGCCGGGTTCACGGAGCGTGGTCACCGGGGGAGGGGGTGGCCCGGGATCCCAAAGCGTGCACAGCTCTCAGAATGATGCACGCAAAGGCCCACGACTGCGAAGATCGCAAAGGGAGCGAAGCGCCCGGAGGGGTGGCCGGCCCCCGGGGCCCGCGTGGACCAGGGCGCGGCCGCGCCCCCGGCCGTCAGGCGGCGGACAAGGGGGGCGTCACGCCCTGTCCAGTGGGGGTGGGCACCCTGCGGCCTGAGGGTGCTCACGGGCGCTCAGAGGGCCGCTCAGCGCCCTCTGACCTGCTTTGCCATGGACACCCCCGGCCACCCCCACCACGTAGCCAGCGCTGTTCCGGGCGCAGCGCAGCGGAGCCCGGCAAGGGGCCGGTAAGCGAAGCGTCCGGCACCGCCCCGGGGGAGCGGAGCGAGCCCGGGAGCCCGGCGCAGCCGGGCCACGGCCCGCGCAGCGGGCCGTTCGCCGGAGCGAAGCGAAGGCGCAGTAGGTGGCCGCGCAGCGGCCTACCTACCCGCTC
>NZ_BHZI01000584.1 GCF_004305975.1 Streptomyces otsuchiensis | reverse complement strand
CCGAACCCGCCGCGGGCGCGACGCTGACCATGCGCGACGCCGTCGCGGTGCTCGCCCCCCTGCTGCCCGACGGCGCCACCGTCGTGGTCGACGCCGGGAACTGCGGCGCCACCGTCATCCACCACCTGCCGACACCCCGCGGCGGCCGGCACATCGTCGCCCAGGGCATGGGCGGCATGGGACACAGCTTCGGCGCCGCCGTCGGCGCCTCCCTGGCCACCGGCGCGCCCACCTACGTCATCGCCGGCGACGGGTCGTTCCTGATGCACGGACTGGAGGTGCACACGGCGGCCGAACTCGGCCTGCCCATCACCTACCTCGTGCTCAACAACAACGCCCACGCCATGTGCCACACCCGCGAACAGGTCTTCTTCGCCGCCGACTACAGCTACAACCTCTTCGGCCCCGCCCGGATCGCCGACGGCGTCGGCGCGCTGCTCCCCGGCGTCACCGCCCGCCACGCCCGCGACGCCACCGAACTGCGCGCCGCGCTGGCCGAGACCGCACCCGGCGGAGGCCCCCGGCTGATCTCCGTGGACGTCGACCCCCGGGAGACGCCGCCCTTCGAACCGTTCCGCCGCCGCGAGGCCCCGGCCACGCCGTGACCTCCGCCGCAC
>NZ_BHZI01000583.1 GCF_004305975.1 Streptomyces otsuchiensis | reverse complement strand
CCACACCACCCACCACCATCCCCATCGGCACCCCCCTCACCAACAAACACACCTACATCCTCGACACCCACCTCAACCCCACCCCCATCGGCACAACCGGCGAAATCTACCTCGCCGGACACGGCCTCGCCCACGGCTACCTACACCAACCCACCACCACCGCAACCCGCTTCATCCCCAACCCCTACGGACCACCCGGCACCCGCCTCTACCGCACCGGCGACCTCGCCCACTGGACCCCAAACGGCACCATCCACTACACCGGCCGCACCGACACCCAAACCAAAATCCGCGGCTTCCGCATCGAACCCGCCGAGGTGGAAACGGCGCTGCTGGAGCATCCGGAGATCGCGCAGGCCGCCGTCCACACCCACCCGGACCGGCACGGGACCGCGCGGCTGGCCGTCTACGTGGTGCTGACCCCCGCCGCCACCGCGACCCCGCAGGACCTGCGCGGCTGGGCCCGCACCCGGCTGCCCGAGCACATGGTGCCCTCCTACGTGACGGTCATGGACCGGCTGCCGCTGACGGCGAACGGGAAGCTCGACCGCGCCGCACTCCCCGAACCCACCACCACGGCCACCGACGGACGCACCCCCCGAACCCCCCTCGAAACCACCCTC
>NZ_BHZI01000582.1 GCF_004305975.1 Streptomyces otsuchiensis | reverse complement strand
TTGCACGGCTGATCCGGGCCGCCGGGCTGCGAGGCCGGCACCGCCGACGACGGCACCCGACCACGATCCCCGATCCCAAGGCTCCCTTCTGTCCCGACCTCATCGCCCGGGACTTCCAGCCCGACCGCACCGGGCTCGATGCCCGCTGGTGCGGTGACATCACGTATGTCCCGACGGAGGAGGGCTGGCTCTATCTGGCCACGGTCGGCGACATCGCCTCCCGGCGCGTAGTCGGCTGGGCAACCGCCGATCACCTGCGGACCGATCTGGTTGCCGAGGTGCTGACAGCCGCCTGCCGGCAGCGTCGCCCCACCCATCCCGTGATCTTCCATTCGGATCGCGGCTGTCAACACACCAGTCAGCAATTCGCCGCCCTAGCAGTCCAGTTCGAGGTAAGACCTTCGGTCGGCCGCACCGGCCAGCGCTGGGACAACGCGCTCGCAGAGTCGTTCTTCTCGACCATCAAACGCGAACTGCTCGGCGCCTCCGCCTGGCCCCGCCGGGCCGCCGCCCGCACCGCGATCTTCGACCTCATCGAAGGCTGGTACAACTTGCACCGACTGCACAGCAGCCTCGGCTACCTCAGCCCCGCCGAGTACGAGACCTCACTCGCAGTCTGACCACCAC
>NZ_BHZI01000581.1 GCF_004305975.1 Streptomyces otsuchiensis | reverse complement strand
TCGTGGGCTCGGAGAATGTGTATAAGAGACAGGAGTTCCTCTGACCGCCCTTGACCGTGCCCGGATGCCACGGTCAAGGGCGGTCAGAGGAACTCGAGAACGATCAGGGGCGGCCAGAACGGTCAGAAGCAGTCAGAGACGTGCGGCCTTCAGCGCCATGTGCAGCAGCAGGCGGTCCGCGCCGTCGCCGAGGTCCAGGCCGGTCAGCTGCTCCACGCGGGAGAGCCGGTAGTACAGCGTCTGCCGGTGGATACCGAGAGCGGCCGCCGTGCGCCCGGCCTGTCCCGCGTGGTCGAGATAGGACTCCGCGGTCCGGGCGAGCTCCCGGTGGGCCGGGAGCAGCAGGGGCGCGGCTGCCGGGTCGGCGGTACGACCGCCCGCGGGCTTCGGGAGCGCGGTGAGCAGCCGGTAGGGGCCGATGTCGTCCCAGTGCGCCACGGGGCGCAGGAGGGGCTCGGCCCTGGCCGCGCGCGCTGCTGCGCGCGCCCGGCGCCAGGCGTCCGGGATTTCCGCCGGGTCGGACGCCGCGAGCGCCGTGGACTCCGCCCCGCCGCCCTCTCCCCGGCCGTCCGGACGCTCGTCACCGCCGGGCGTCGCCGCCCCGTGCGGAGCGGCGCCCACCACTCCC
>NZ_BHZI01000580.1 GCF_004305975.1 Streptomyces otsuchiensis | reverse complement strand
TACCCCAGCCGAGCGTCTACGTGATCTACTCACCACCTGAAACCGGGCGGTGTTGCGACGACCCCTTGAACTCAAGCCGGGTGGCGGCCCTCTCGCGTGGAACACACCGTGCCGACGCCCCCGGGCGGGTGGCGTCGGCACGGTGGCGCCGGCTCACCTCCCCGACGGGAGCACGTACTTGTAGCCCACGCGGTGCACCGTCACGATGCGGTCGCGGTAGTCGGCGCCCAGCTTCCGCCGCACCCGGGCGATGTGGACGTCCACCGTGCGCCGGTCCCCGACCGGGCCGTAGCCCCAGACGGTCGTGACCAGCTGGTCCCGGGTGAAGACGCGGTGCGGGTGCGACACCAGCAGCGCCAGCAGCTCGTACTCCAGATAGGTGAGATCGAGCGCCTCTGCGTCGACCGCGACGGTGCGCGCCCGGGTGTCGACGCGGATTCCCCGGCTCTCGCGGACGGTGGCGGCCGACGCCGCCGCGGGCGCGGGCGGACTGGGCGCCACCCGCGCCGGGACGGCGGACGGCGCGGCGCCCACCGGCGCCGCGGGGACGGGGGCGCTGACCGCGGCAGGGCCCGCCCCGGGCTCGCCGCCCCTCGCGGGGGCCTGGGCGGAGGTGGTGGGCACGGAGGGTGCG
>NZ_BHZI01000579.1 GCF_004305975.1 Streptomyces otsuchiensis | reverse complement strand
GGGATGCCAACAGCGCGGTCGCCCACTACGACAATGGCGAGGACCACCGCCAGGCGCTTCTGGCCCGAGCCGAAGCCCTGCAACTGGCCGGCCGGTACCTGACACAGGTCCGGCAGTACGACCTTGGCCACACCGCCCTGGCCGGGGCGATCACCGACGCCCGCCGTGCCGCAGACACCCTTACCGCAGCGTCCGGCGTGATCGGCATGTGCTGGCTGCTCCTGCGCCAGGGACGCTTGGACGAGGCGGAAGCCCTCGCCGCCCAGACCGCCGACATGATCGAGCCGAGGCTGTACAGGGCGACCCCGGACGAATGCGCGGCGTGGGGCTGGCTGGCACTACGGACTGCGGCTGCCGCAGGCCGCAACAACCGCCCCCAGGAGGCCCGCCACTACCACCGCGTCGCCACCACAGCGGCGTCAGCGGTGGGACGGGAGCTAACCGCCCCCACGACCGTGAGACCAGAAAACTCCAGGTCACAGCCATGTAGGAAACACACTCGACAGGTGAAGACCCAAGTCCGCCACACCACCGTGTGGCGAACACCTAACGCCGATTGACCCCAGAAACCGCGTTTCCCCAGGTCAGAACGGCTCTGCGTGGGTTCGCTGTGTGGGGCGGGTGGGACTCGAACCCA
>NZ_BHZI01000578.1 GCF_004305975.1 Streptomyces otsuchiensis | reverse complement strand
CTGTGGGGCGAGGGCCGGGGCGGGGCGGACGGCGCTGCGCGGGTCAGCGGTCGCGGACCACGATCGCCGCCCGTTTGTCGGGGAGTTCGGCCTCCTGCAGCGTGCGGAAGCCGGCCCGGTGGAAGGCGGCGACCGAACGGACGTTGCGGACATCCGGCTCGGCCACCACCCGGCCGCACCGGGGACGATGGGCGAGGACCAGCTCGGCGACCGCCCGGAGCAGGGCGGCGCCGGTGCCTCGCCCGCGGTCGGCGGCGGGGCCGAGCAGCAGGTGGACGCCGGTGTCGTGCGGACGGGACGGGTAGTGGCGGGCGATGGGGTCGAGGTCGGCGCGGTAGACCTCCCAGTAACTCATGGGGCGGCCGTCGAGGGTGCCGAGTACGGGAACACTGCGTCCGTCGCCGTCGAGTTGGGCCCGCAGATGGGCCTCCGTCCGCTCGGCCGGCCCGTCCAGCTCCCAGAACTCGGCGACTTCCGGATCGTTCATCCAGCCGGTCAGGAGGGCGAGGTCCCGCTCCGGGACGACGGGGACGAGCCGGAACATTCCGACCCGGGTCGCGGTGGCGCCCCACCCCGGCAGGCCGTCGAGAAGCTCCTCGCCTGGTGCCGGCGGGGGCGGCATGGCCAGTCCGGGGGCGAGGCCGG
>NZ_BHZI01000577.1 GCF_004305975.1 Streptomyces otsuchiensis | reverse complement strand
CCGTCGTGCCGGGTCGGTGGCGCGGGCGGTGGGCGCCGGGGGCAGGACCGCCCAGTGGCCGCCGCGTGCGGCCTCCGCCAGCTCCTGGAGGTCGTAGCGCGGGGCGTTCTTGGAGCCGGCGAGCTGGGCGGCGCTGATCGCGGCGGACAGCCGCCGGAACCCCTCCAGGTCCCGGGCCAGCACCAGCGGGCTCCCCAGGCCCGCCGTCCCGAGGTCCGGGGCTGGGTCCGGCGCCGGGTCCGGCGCTGGGTCCGCGCCCGCGAGGCCGGAGCGGCCCGCGGGGAGGCCCTGGCCCGTCTCCAGGGTGAGTTCGGCGCCGTAGACGGTGGAGATCCCGGCCGCCGCGGCGGCCTCCGCCAGGCGCCGGGCGCCGTAGAGGCCGTCCCGGTCGGTGAGCGCCAGCACGCCGATGCCCAGCCGTGCCGCCTCGACGGCCAGTTCCCCGGGGGAGGACGCGCCCTGGAGGAAGCTGAAGGAGGAGTGCGCGTGGAGCTCCGCCCAGCGGTCGGCGGGTGGACCGCCCGAGGACGTGGTGCGGTTCGGACGCAGCGGGAGGACCGTGCCCTGGCCGTGGTGGCCGTGGTGGCCGCGCGGCCCGTTCCGTGGCGGACGCTGGTCAGCCATAGCTGGCCTCCGCCCACCACCGGCCCC
>NZ_BHZI01000576.1 GCF_004305975.1 Streptomyces otsuchiensis | reverse complement strand
CGGGGACGCCCCCGCACCGATACCCATCGGCCGGCCCATCGACAACGTCCGGCTGACGGTGCTCGACGAGCACGGCTCGCCGGTACCGATCGGCGTGCCGGGTGAACTGCACGTCGCCGGCCCCGGACTGGCCGACGGCTACCTCCACCAACCCGGCGCGACCGCCGAGCGGTTCGTGACCGGAGCCGGCCCCGGCAGTGGTGGCGAGCGGTACTACCGCACCGGTGACCTGGTGCGCTGGACCGAACAGGGCGTCCTGGAGTTCCTCGGGCGCGGCGACGACCAGGTGAAGATCCGTGGCTTCCGGGTGGAGCCCGAGGAGGTGTCACGTGCGCTGTCGGCACTCCCCGAGGTCCGCGAGGCCCTGGTGCTGCCCCGGCGCGGGTCCCGGCAGGAAGCCCGGCTCGTCGCGTTCGTCGTCCCCGCGCACTGCGCCGGGGACGCCGACACCGACCGGCAGGAGTTCTCCGACCGGCTGACCCGTCAGCTCGCCCAACGGCTGCCGGAGTACCTGGTGCCGCGCTCGTGGGCGGTGCTGCCCCGCCTCCCGCTGACCGGCACCGGCAAGGTGGACCGCTCCGCCCTCCCGGAACCGCGCCACACCACCCATCTCGCGGACCCGGCGCACCGGGCCGCTCCCGTACCCGCCTCCGCCGCCCCCGTCACCCCCGACCCGGAC
>NZ_BHZI01000575.1 GCF_004305975.1 Streptomyces otsuchiensis | reverse complement strand
CGAGCATCTGATCCGGGGCGCGGTGGCGGCGCTGCTGGCGCTGGAGGAGGACCTGTCGGTGGTCGCGGAGGCCGCGACCGGGCCGGAGGCGATCGCCATGGCGCAGGCGCACCGCCCGGATGTGGCGGTGCTCGATCTGCAGATGCCGGGGGCGGACGGGGTGAACGTGGCGACGGCGCTGCGCGCCGAGCTGCCGTCCTGCCGGACCATGATCGTCACCGGTCACGGGCGGCCCGGCCATCTGAAGCGGGCGCTGGCGGCCGGTGTCCGCGGGTTCATGCCGAAGACGGTGTCGGCGCAGCGGCTGGCGGAGATCATCCGTACGGTGCACTCGGGCCAGCGGTACGTCGACCCCGATCTCGCGGCGGACGCGATCAGCTCGGGCGATTCGCCGCTGACGACGCGCGAGGCGGAGTTGCTGGAGCTGGCGGCCGACGGCGCTCCGATCGTGGAGATCGCGGAGCGTGCGGTGCTGGCGCCGGGGACGGTGCGCAACTATCTCTCCTCGGCGGCGGCCAAGTTGCATGCGGAGAACCGGCATTCGGCGGTGCGGATCGCCCGGGAGAACGGCTGGATATGAGCCCGGACGGGTGTGGGGCGGGCGCGGGACGGAGCCCATGACCGGGGTCCGCGCCGCGCCGTCCACAGCCTGTGGGTAACTTTCCGCACCCGGCGAGCCCGCCGGGTGCGGAAAGTTACCCACAGGCTGTGGA
>NZ_BHZI01000574.1 GCF_004305975.1 Streptomyces otsuchiensis | reverse complement strand
GGGCGGGACCGAGGGCGGTTCGTTGTGGTACGCGGCGTACGGGTCGAACCTGCACGTGGAGCGGTTCGACCGGTACCGGCTGGGTGGTGCGCACCCCGGCGGGGCGCGGGTCTATCCGGGGTTCCGGGACCCGGCTCCGCCGCTGCGGACGGTGCCGCTGACCCTGCCCGGGCTGGTGTACTTCGCGACGGAGTCACCGGTCTGGGGTGGCGGGCGGGCGTTCTACGACCCGGACGCGGCGGGGGAGGTGGCCGCCCGTGGGTATCTGCTCGGGCGGGAGCAGTTCGCGGACCTGTTGGCGCAGGAGATGTACTGCCCGCCGGGGGAGGGCCCGGCACCGGACATCGACGGCGCGGTGGCGCGTGGGCGGGCGCGGCTGGGGGACGGCCGGTACGAGACGCTGGTGCGGGCCGGGGAGGTCGACGGGCTTCCGGTGCTGACCTTCACCGCCCCGTGGGGCCACCGCGACGTTCCCGGGAACGCGCCGTCCGCCGTGTATCTGCGGCAGCTGGCGGCGGGGCTGGTCGCCGCGCACGGCTGGACCGCGCAGCGGGCCGGCCGCTATCTGGCGGCCTGTCCCGGGGCGGCCGGGCGGTGGTCGCCGGCGGAGGTCGCGGGGCTGCTGGAGGGGGAGGGGGAGCCGGGGAGGTAGACCGAGGCGGAGGGGACCCGCCCGGGTGGGGCGGCGGTCTCAGAGGCGGGGGGGGGGAGTCGCGCTGCCACTCG
>NZ_BHZI01000573.1 GCF_004305975.1 Streptomyces otsuchiensis | reverse complement strand
ACGCCCGCTTCGCCGTTCCCGCCTCGCAGTGCCCGACGATCGCCCCCGAGTGGGAGGACCCGCGTGGCGTCCCGATCTCCGCGATCCTCTTCGGCGGCCGCCGTGCCTCCGCGGTGCCGCTGGTGACGGAGTCCCTCAGCTGGCAGCACGGCGTCTTCATGGGCGCCAACGTCGCCTCCGAGAAGACCGCCGCCGCCGAGGGCAAGGTCGGCGAGCTGCGCCGCGACCCGTTCGCGATGCTGCCCTTCTGCGGCTACAACATGGGCGACTACATGGCCCACTGGATCAAGGTCGGGCAGAACGCCGACCCGGAGAAGCTGCCGAAGATCTACTACGTCAACTGGTTCCGCAAGGACGACGGCGGCCGCTTCGTGTGGCCCGGCTTCGGCGAGAACAGCCGCGTCCTGAAGTGGATCGTCGGCCGGCTCAACGGTGACGCCGAGGGCGTCACCAGCCCGATCGGCGTACTGCCGGCCAAGGGCGCGCTGGACACCGAGGGTCTGGACCTCTCCGAGGCCGACCTCGACTTCCTGCTCACCGTCGACAAGGAGGTCTGGCGCGAGGAGGCGGCCCTGGTCCCCGAGCACCTCAACACCTTCGGCGACCACACGCCGAAGGAGCTGTGGGAGGAGTACCGGGCGCTGGTCGAGCGCCTGGGCTGACCGCCGGCGCGGCGGCTCACTCCGGCCCCGGTCCCCGAGACACCGGCGACGGGCGGGGGTGGGG
>NZ_BHZI01000572.1 GCF_004305975.1 Streptomyces otsuchiensis | reverse complement strand
TGGTGGGGTGCGGGGCGGGCGCTTCCTCACGGGCCGCCGTACCAGTCGTCGCCGAGCTCGGCGATCGCCGTCCCGGCGGTGGCGTCGGCGAGCCACGCCTGGAACGCGGGCAGTTCGGGACCGGGCAGGGCGGTGTGGATGGTGACGCGGCTGCCGTAGGTGACCTCGCGCACCGGGTGGCCGCGGGCGCGGAGTTCGTGTTCCAGCTTCCCGGCGCGCTGGTGTCCGACGGTGACGGTGACGAGCCGGTAGCGGGTGCGTGTGGTCGTGCCCAGGGTGTCCAGCGCGGTGCCGACGGCGGCGCCGTAGGCGCGGATGAGGCCGCCGGCTCCCAGCTTGGTTCCGCCGAAGTAGCGGCTGACGACGGCGACGGCGCAGCGGATGTCGCGGCGGGTCAGCATCTGGAGCATGGGCAGCCCCGCGGTGCCGCCCGGTTCGCCGTCGTCGGAGCACTTGCGCACGGAGCCCTGGGCTCCGATGACATAGGCGTAGCAGTGGTGGGAGGCGGCGGGGTGGTCCCGGCGTTCGCGGGCGACGACGGCCAGCGCGTCGTCCTCGGTCGCGGCGGGCGCGAGGGCGCACACGAACCGGGAGCGGTTGACCTCGGTCTCGTGGACGCCGGGGCCCGGCACGGTCAGGTACTGGTCCGGGGCGGGCATCCGCCCACTGTAGGGCGTGGTCCGCCGGGGGCGTGGCCGGGGCCGGACCACCGTCCCACCCGGGCCGGGCGGGACGGATGTGCG
>NZ_BHZI01000571.1 GCF_004305975.1 Streptomyces otsuchiensis | reverse complement strand
GGTGGGCTCCGGGTCGGGGGTGCCGGTCGGCCGCGCGGTCGCGGTGGCGCTGGCGGTGGGCAGCGGTTCCTCGCTGGTGGGCTGCGGGGTCGTGGCCTCGCTCGTCTCCGGTTCGGCGTCGGGCTCGGGGTCGCCGCCGTTCTCGTTCCCGGTCTCCGGGCCGGGCTCCGCTTCCGTCACGGAGGCCGACGGCTCGGGCTCGGGGGCACCGGTGGTCTCTTCGCTCTCCGGCTCGTCGTCCGGGGTGCGCTCCAGGTCGGGCAGCGGGCCGGGGCCCGGGCCGTGGGTCTCGGTCGGGGGTGCCGCCTCCTCGCCCGGGCCGTCGGGGGATATCACGTCCCCGGCCTCCACGACGGCCACGGCGAGCAGCACGACACCGACGGCCGTGCCGACGACGGCGCGCAGGCTACGGCGCGGGCGGCGGCGGTGGGAGCTGCGGCGGCGGCCGGTGGCCCCGGCGCCGGACGGGTGGTCGGCGTCGCCCCCGTCGTAGTCGGCCCCGTCACCGAGGGGCCCGTCGTCGAAGGGCCCGGCGTCGAGGGGCCCGTCGTCGAAGGGCACGGCGGCAGCGCCACGGCGCGCGCCGCGCCGGCCTCGGCGCGGCGCCTCGTCGGCCGGGCGCCCCAAGGCGACTTCGCCGAGGTCGTAGCTGTCCGGCTCGTGGGCTCCCTGGTACCCGTGGGCCCCGTGGCCGCTCGGCGGCGGTGCACCGGGGCCCGGCGCGGGAGGCGCGGTTCCGCCCCCGGGAGGGATCGGTCCGCCGGGGTGGCCGACGGAGG
>NZ_BHZI01000570.1 GCF_004305975.1 Streptomyces otsuchiensis | reverse complement strand
CCCTCCCCGTTCCCGCTGCGGCTGGCCGGCCTCACCGCCCGCCATCCGGACGCCGACCGGCCCGCGCTCCACCACGTCGACCTGGAGCTGACCGCCGGGCGCCGGATCGCGGTCGTCGGGCCCTCCGGCGCCGGCAAGACCACGCTGGCGCTGACCCTGCTGCGCCTGCTCGACCCCGAGGCCGGGAGCTACACGCTCGGCGGCACCGACGCCACCACGCTGGACGGTGACGCCGTCCGCCGCCTCGTGGGACTGTGCGCCCAGGACGCGCATGTCTTCGACAGCAGCCTGCGGGAGAACCTCCGGCTGGCCGCGCCGGAGGCCGACGACGACCTGCTGCGGTCCGCGCTCGGCCGTGCGCGGCTCCTGGAGTGGGCCGACTCGCTGCCCGAAGGGCTGGACACCGCCGTCGGCGAGGACGGGGCCCGCCTCTCCGGCGGCCAGCGCCAGCGCCTGGCGCTGGCCCGGGCGCTGCTGGCCGACTTCCCGGTCCTGATCCTCGACGAGCCGGCCGAGCACCTCGACGCACCCACCGCCGACGCCCTCACCGCCGACCTGCTCGCCGCCACCGAGGGCCGGACCACGCTGCTGATCACCCACCGGCTCGCCGGACTGGAGGCGGTGGACGAGGTGCTCGTGCTGGACGCCGGGCGGGTGGTCCAGCGCGGCTCCCACGCGGAGCTGGCCGGAGCGGACGGGCCGTTCCGCCGGATGCTGCGGCTCGGCGAGGCGGACGGCGTGCCCGGTGACGGTCCGGCCCACCACGCCCGCCCGGCCCACCAC
>NZ_BHZI01000569.1 GCF_004305975.1 Streptomyces otsuchiensis | reverse complement strand
GCCGGTGGCCCGTGCGCCCCGCCCGGGCCACCGGACTCCCCGCCGAGCACCTGTGCTCCCGGGGGCCCGGGCGGTACGGTCACCGCACACCGGGCAAAGCGGACCGAGGGGCGGCGGGGACATGAGAGGTCGAGGACGCCGCGCACCGGCACTCGCGCTCGCCGCCGCCCTGCTGACCGCCCCGGCCTGCACGACCGCCCCCGACCGCGACGAACAGCGCCTGGAGTTCGACACCAGCCGCACGATCGCCCCGGTGTGGGAACGCCGCACCGACCGGAACTACTTCGACGGCGCGTGGGCGACCCCGGACACCCTCGTCCTGCGTGCCGGCGACGAGATCCGCGGGCACGACAGCGCCACCGGCGAACCCCGGTGGACGCTGAAGGCCCCCGAGGGCGCCGGCGCCGTCTGCACGATGTCCCGCACCGTCAACAGCGCGGGGATCGGTGTCGTCCTCTTCGACGCCCCCGGCCGTGGCGGCTGCGCCCTGGTCGCGGCCGTCGCCACCGCCACCGGGGAGGTCCTGTGGAGCGACGTCCCGGAGGCCCCGGACACGGAGGTCTCCCCGCGCACGACAGCGGGCGCCAGCGTCGGGGAGACGGCGGTGACCTACAGCGGCCCCCTCGGCGGGCTCCACCGGTACGCGGCCGACGACGGCGCCGTGCTGCCCTCCCCCGTCGACCCCACCGGCGGCTGCACCCGCTTCGCCGTCCACGACGCCGTCCACACCGTGCTGGTCAGGGACACCGCCCCGAGCCCCGAGCCCAGGAGCCAAGAGGCAATC
>NZ_BHZI01000568.1 GCF_004305975.1 Streptomyces otsuchiensis | reverse complement strand
GTGCTGGTCGCCGACGGGTACTCCTGCCGCACCCAGCTGGAGCAGCTCGGCGGGGCGGGAGCGGCGCCCGCCGAGCTGCTCCAGCTGGGTGCGGCAGGAGTACCCGTCGGCGACCAGCACGGTGTCCGGTGCGGCGGCCCGGACGGACGGCAGCAGTTGTTCCTCGGCGCAGGCCACGGAGACGTCGTAATGCCCCTTCTCGAAGCCGAAGTTGCCGGCCAGTCCGCAACAGCCGCCGGACAGGGTTCCGGTGAGTCCGGCGGCGGCCATCAGCCGGCGTTCCGGGGCGTCGCCGAGGACGGCGTGCTGGTGGCAGTGGTTCTGTCCGGCGACCGGCCGGTCCACGCGCGGCGGGGTCCACTCAGGCGCCAGCTCTTCCAGGGTGGCGGCGAACGTGCGGGTGGCGGCGGCCAGTCGGACGGCGCGCGGGTCGTCGGGCAGCAGTTCCGGCAGGTCGGTGCGGAGCGCCGCGGCGCACGGCGGCTCCAGCACGGTCACCGGCAGTCCGGCGTCCAGGGCGGGTTCGAGCCGGTCCAGCGTGCGGCGCATCACCGCCCGGGCCTGGTCGAGTTGGCCGGTGGAGACATAGGTCAGGCCGCAGCAGACCGCGCCGTCGGGGAGCGCCGGGGTGAGCCCGGCGGCGTCCAGCACGGCGCGGGCGGCGTGACCGGCTTCGGGCGCGAGGTAGTTGGTGAAGGTGTCGGGGAAGAGCAGCAGATCCGCGTCGCCGGTGCGGGGATCGCCGCCGTCCGGGGGCAGGGCGGCGATCCCCGCACCGGCGACGCGGATCTGCTGCTCTGCCCCGACACCTT
>NZ_BHZI01000567.1 GCF_004305975.1 Streptomyces otsuchiensis | reverse complement strand
GGGCCCCCCGCCGCGGGCGGGGCCGCGCGGCGGGCCCCGGCCGGGCGCGCCCGCCACAGCGCGAGGGCCGCGCAGCCGGCCAGGGCACCGGTCAGGGCGACGGCGAAGGTGACCAGCGGGGCGCCGCCGAGGGCGGCCAGGGGGGTGAACGGGGTGGCGGTGTTGGCGAACGCCAGCCGGCCCCAGGGGAACCCGCCGAGCGGGACGCGGTCTCTCGCCCACTCCTCCGCCACCCACAGGCAGGCCGCCCACAGAGGCCACAGGGGCAGCCGCGACGTGGCGGCGAGTGCCGCCCCCAGCGGCACGAAGAAGGCGGCCTGGAGCACGGAGAGGCCGATGACGGCGTCCCAGCCGATGACATGGAGCCATTTCAGCAGCGTCAGGAAGAACGGGAGGCCGGTGGCGAAGCCGAGCCAGGCACCCTGGCGCGCGCTGCGGCCGTGGGTCAGCACGCTGAGGGCGGCCACCGCCACGATCGACAGCGGCCACAGGCCGTACGGGGGAAACGCGGCGGCCAGCGCCACTCCGGCGACGATCGCGGCGAGGGTACGGGGCGCGTGGCGCCGCAGCGCCCCGAAGCGCGCGGGAGGCGGGGAGGCCGGTGGTGCGGCCGAGGCGCCCGAGCTCGCCGGCGGGGTTGCTCCGCTCGCTCCGGTGCCCTCGGCGGTGGCGGTTTCCTGGCCCGATGCCACGTCGTGGCCCTCCCTGCGGATCAAGCGGTGCTGGGTCGACCGTACCGTGAACGGCGCGCGGAGGGATGGCCGGTGTTCGGATGCGGCGGGCGGCCCTGGCGCGGGGGCGACGGGAACCCGTACCCGGGGG
>NZ_BHZI01000566.1 GCF_004305975.1 Streptomyces otsuchiensis | reverse complement strand
ATGCTGGCCAGAACCGCCCGCAAGCAGCTCGTGGAACCCGCCGAGGTCGCCGCCGCCGTCCAGCGGGAGGGAGATCCCGGTGATGGCCGCTGCCTGGTCGGTGCAGAGGAAGCCGACGGCGGCGGCGACCTCGGCGGGTTCCACGAGCTGCTTGCGGGCGGTTCTGGCCAGCATGATCTCGCTGATCACCTCGGCCTCGGGCAGGCCGTGGGTGGCGGCCTGGTCGGCGATCTGCTTCTCCACCAGCGGGGTGCGCACATAGCCGGGGCTGACGCAGTTGGAGGTGACGCCGTGGGCGGCGCCCTCCAGCGCGGCGACCTTCGACAGCCCTTCCAGGCCGTGCTTGGCGGCGACGTAGGCCGACTTGTAGGCGGAGGCGCGCAGCCCGTGCACGGAGGAGACGTTGATGATGCGGCCCCAGCCCTGGCCGTACATGTGCGGCAGCGCGCCGCGGATCAGGCGGAAGGGGGCGTGCAGCATGAGGGTGAGGATGGTGGTGAACTCCTCGGGCGGGAACTCCTCGATGGGGCGGACGAGTTGGATTCCCGCGTTGTTGACCAGGATGTCGGCGCCCCGGCCGGCGGTCTCGGCGGCGTCGAGGTCGGTGAGGTCGAGGACCTCGGTGCGGACGGGCACCTCGTCGGCGAGGCCGGCCAGCCCGTCGGCGTCGCGGTCGACGGCGCGCACGGTGGCCCCGGCCAGCGCGAGATGCACGGCGCAGGCGCGGCCGATGCCGCTGGCGGCACCGGTGACCACGGCGGTGCGGCCGCCGAGGTCACCGGTGGAGCCGGGCGCCGTGCGGGGCCGGGGGCGGGCGCCGTCGGCGGCCGCACCGCCGTGGTC
>NZ_BHZI01000565.1 GCF_004305975.1 Streptomyces otsuchiensis | reverse complement strand
CCGCACCCCCGCACCGCGCACCCCCGTGCCCCTGTCGTATCGGCCTTCTCGACGGCGCGTCGGGGCGTGCGCGCGTGCCCCGACGCGTTCCCGAAGGAGCCCGGAATGCAGCCGACCCCATCGACCACCGCCCGCCCCCGGCCCTTCGACGACTGCGTCGGCCTCGGCTACCACTGCGAGGTGACCCACCAGATCCGGCGCGTCACGGGCAACGAACGCGCCGCGTACTTCGACTGGCTCGACCTCGACCTGGAGGCCGTGATCGAGACGATCGAAGCGGACTTCACCAACGTGCTGCGCCCCGGGCTGACCGAGCCCTTCGGAGACGGCCTCTTCGCCCTCGACCGCGGCTCCGACATCCGCTTCTTCCACGAGTTCGCCGCCTCCGGGCCCAAGGGTTTGAGCGAAGCCGACATCGAACGCCAAATCGACGCGGTCCGAGCGAAGTTCACCTACCTCGCCGAGCGGTTCCGCAGCCTCGCCAACTCCGACCGCCGCGTCCTGTACATCCGCAACGACGCCTTCGACGAGCACGACGCCGCAGACCTGCGGAGGCTGCGCGCGGCCATCGCCACCCAGTACCCGGGCCACCGTTTCGCCCTGCTGTGGCTGCGGCGCACCGTACCGGCGGACGCGGCCCAGCTGCCTCCCGGCATCGCCTGGGGAACCGTGCCGCTGGTCCCCGGCCGCTGGGAGGGCGACGACGCGGCCTGGGACGCCGCCTTCGACGCACTCGACCCCGCCGTGCTGTGGCCCCGGCCCTGATCCGCGAACCCTCACCACTGTCCCGCTCAACTGCCCTGCTGTGAAAGCCCGTTCGATTGAGAGCACCGTGCCCGAGCCCCGCCCCACCCCCGAACC
>NZ_BHZI01000564.1 GCF_004305975.1 Streptomyces otsuchiensis | reverse complement strand
GCCCCCGCGTCCGCCGCCGCCCCGTCCCCGACCCGCCGGCACACCGCGTTGCCCAAGGCGCAGACCCTCATCGAGGCGCTGCCCTGGCTCACCCGGCACAACGGCAGGACCGTCGTCATCAAGTTCGGCGGCAACGCCATGGTCGACGACGAGCTGAAGGCCGCCTTCGCCCAGGACGTCGTCTTCCTGCGGCAGGCGGGGCTCCGCCCGGTCGTGGTCCACGGGGGAGGGCCGCAGATCAGCAAGCAGCTCGACCGGCACGGGCTGGTCAGCGAGTTCCGCGCCGGGCTGCGGGTCACCACGCCCGAGGCGATGGACGTGGTCCGCATGGTGCTGGCCGGGCAGGTCCAGCGGGAGCTGGTCGGACTGCTCAACCGGCACGGGCCGCTGGCCGTCGGCCTGACCGGGGAGGACGCGCACACCCTCAGCGCGACCCGGCACCGGCCGCGGATCGAGGGCGAGCTGGTCGACATCGGCCGGGTCGGCGAGATCACCGAGACCGACACCGGGGCGATCGAGGCACTGCTGGCCGACGGCCGCATCCCCGTGGTGTCCTCCATCGCGCGCTCCGCCGACGACGACCACATCTACAACGTCAACGCGGACACCGCCGCCGCCGCGCTGGCCGCCGCCCTCGGCGCGGAGACCCTGATGGTGCTCACCGACGTCGAGGGACTCTACGAGGACTGGCCGCACAGCGACGACGTGATCAGCCGGCTGACCGCCACCGAACTGGAGAAGCTGCTGCCGTCGCTGGCCAGCGGCATGGTCCCGAAGATGGAGGGGTGCCTGGTCGACATGCGTTACCGCGAGGTGCGCATCACCGCCGACCTGCGCGCCGGCGACCAGGACGCCACCGTGTGGA
>NZ_BHZI01000563.1 GCF_004305975.1 Streptomyces otsuchiensis | reverse complement strand
GGCCTGAGGGGCCGGGGGTCAGCGGGTGCCGGAGAGTTCGGCGAACGCCACGACGTTGCCGAGGTAGCCGCCCGCGTCGCGGGAGAACTCGCCGCCGCAGGTGATGAGCCGCAACTCCGGCCCGTCGCTGGGCGCGTAGACCAGTTCGTCGGGGAAGTCCGCGCGGTCGAACACCTCGATGGCGGTGACGGTGAAGACGGCGGTGCGCCCGTCGGCGCGGTCGACCTCGACGGTGTCCCCGCGGCGGAGCGCGCCCAGATCGTAGAAGACGGCGGGTCCGGTGGCGTTGTCGACATGGCCGGTGATGAGGGAGGTTCCGGCGGATCCGGGGGTGACGCCGCCGCGGAACCAGCCGGCGAGGTTCGGGTCCTCCTCGGGCGGGACCTGCGGACTGCCCGAGGGTTCCAGGCCGTAGCCGGAGAGCGGGGCGTCCACGGCTATCGCGGGTATCCGGACGGTCAGCGGCGTGGACGGGGGGAGCGCGCCGTACGCGCCCGGCGCACCGCCGAGGGGGTCGTCGGCCCGCTGCTGGGTGGCCTCCCGCAGGCCCTCGGCCGCGGCGGGCTGGGGAGGGTCGGTGTGGCCGTCGTCCTCCATCATGCCGACGGTGCCGGCGGCGAGGGCGACGGCCGCGGTCGCCGCGATGGCGGTGGTCAGTACCTTCTCCGAGGTCTTCATGCCGTGGGACCCGTTCCGTAGGGCTCGGGCCGGTGTGCGGCCCCGTTCCTGGACACGTTCCTGGCGCCGGTCCGGCCCGGCGCGCCGTCCGGCCGGAGTGGGCTCCGGCCGGACGGCGGTGGTGGACCGGCCCCCGGGCGGCGCTGCCACCCGGGGGCCGAAGCGGGCCCGTCGCTGACCGCGGAGGTCGGGCGGCAGGGGCGGGCCCGGGC
>NZ_BHZI01000562.1 GCF_004305975.1 Streptomyces otsuchiensis | reverse complement strand
CGGCGGGGGAGACGGGGGAGGAAACCATGGCAGCCAGCGTAGTGCGGCGGCTGGCCGGCCGGCCGGTCCCGGTAGTGCCCGGGACCGGCCCGACAGAACCTCGCCGCGCGGCGGGTTACCGGGTGCGGTAGGCGTCGATGATGGTCTGGACGGTGGTGTTTCCGTCGGTGTCCTCGGCGGTGGCTCGCAGGGAGACCGAGCCGCCGACGGCCGGGTTGTCGGCCACGATGTGCGGGAGCGGCGCGTCCAGGAGCGGGACGGCGGCCCAGTTCTCGCCGCCGTTGTAGGAGATCTCGATCTCCAGGGACGCCGCCGCGGTGCCCTCGACGCTGACGGGGACGCGGTGTTCGCGTCCGGCCGGGGCGGTGCTGTCCAGCTCCAGCTCCGGTGTGAACCGGATCGTGCTCGGTCCGGGTACCGCCCCGCCCTCGGGGAGGTCGCTGGGCTCCGGGAGCGTGAAGCTCCAGTCGAGGGTGACCGTGGTGGAGACGTTCGTGTAGCCGCGGGCGGCCCGGTCGACGGTGGAGACCAGGCGGGCCTCCGACTCGCCCGCCGGGGGCTCCGTCCACAGGTAGGTCAGCGGTTCGTCCCAGCTTTCGTACAACTCACCGTCGAAGTACAGCCGCGAGGAGGCGCTGTCGTAGGCGGCGCCACCGCCGTGGCCGCGACCGTCGGCCAGCAGGGACCCGCTCAGCGACAGGTTGTCGCCCCAGTGCGTCGCTCCGTCGCCCGCCCGCATCCGGGGTCCGAAGACGCCGACGTTGACGGTCTCGGTGGTGGTCTCACCGGGAGACGGCCGCCAGGAGTCGGTCCCGAACACGGCCGGGGCGTCCTCGCCGTCGTCCAGCTGAGCCACCACGTGCTCCCAGCCGGTGCCGTCGGCCTGGACGTGGCGTGCGGAGGTGTGGGGG
>NZ_BHZI01000561.1 GCF_004305975.1 Streptomyces otsuchiensis | reverse complement strand
CTGGCACGAGCCCTCCGCCACCTGGCACGAGAGCTGTCCGTGCACCACCACCACACGACGGGCCGGCGCGCGCTGGCCGGCGGCCGCGCCGGCAGCCGCCCGTCACGGGTACAGGTCGGCGGCGGCAGCCACCGCGTCGACGGCTTCTGGAACATCGACGCCACCCCGCCCGCCGACCAGCTGTGGGACGTCCGCGAGGGCCTGCCCCTGCACGACGCCTCCGTGGAGGTGCTGTTCTCCGAGCACTTCCTGGAGCACATCGACTACCCGCGCTCGGCGGAACGGTACGCCCGCGAGGCCCACCGGGTGCTGGCACCCGGCGGGCAGGTGATCACCGGCGTGCCGGACGCCGCCTTCGCGCTGCGCGCCTACCCCGGCCCGGCCGACTCGGCGCAGGCCGCCGAGACGGTCGCCCGCTGGTACGCGCGGCGCGCGGACCTGCGCGTCGACACCGCCCTCGACCTGGTCAACTACGTCTTCCGCGACCAGGACGACGACCCCCGGTACACCCCGCACCTGTGGGCGTACGACCACGAGAAGCTGGTCGCTCTCTTCTCCGGCGCGGGCTTCGAGACGGTCGAGCCGTGGCCCTTCGACCCCGGCCTGGCCAACCCGAGACGGCGCTGGGGCAGCGTGTACGTCACCGCCCGCAGACGCGCGGGCTGACCCCGGGGGCGGGCCGTCGGCCCGGCGGCTCCGGGGCGCATACGCTGGGGCCATGTCCGCCGTCCGCCCGCCGTCGCGCCCGTCGCGCCCGCTCGGCACGGTGACTCGCGGTACCACCGGCCCGAACCGGCTGCGGCGGATGGACCGCTGGATCGCCGCCGCGCACGGGCCGGCGCTGCGCCGGTCGGCCACTGCCCCGGTCGCGGTCGACCTCGGGTACGGGGCCGCGCCCTGGACGGCGGTGGAGCTGCTGACCCGGCTGCGC
>NZ_BHZI01000560.1 GCF_004305975.1 Streptomyces otsuchiensis | reverse complement strand
ACGCCGTGGTGGGGGAGGGCGTGGTGGGGGAGGGCACAGTCAGCTCCCTCCGCAGCGGAAGCAGCCCACGCTGGTGCGGAGCATGATGGAGATGTCCTGCCACAGCGACCAGGTGTCGATGTAGTGGTTGTCGAAGCGGGTGCGCTCCTCGATCGAGGTGTCCCCGCGCAGCCCGCTGACCTGCGCGAGGCCGGTGAGCCCGACCGGCATCCGGTGGCGCTGTTCGTAGCCGGGGTAGGTCCGGCTGAACTCCGCGACGAAGTGGGGTCGTTCGGGGCGCGGTCCGACGAGGCTCATGTCGCCGCGCAACACGTTCCACAGCTGCGGCAGTTCGTCCAGCGAACTGCGGCGCAGCAGGGCGCCGACCGGGCTCATCCGGCGGTCGCCGGCGACGTTCCAGCGCGTGGCGGACTCCGCGTCGTCCACCGGCCGCAGGGTGCGGAACTTCAGGATGACGAAGGGCCGTCCGCCCTGGCCGACGCGCTGCTGCCGGAAGAGGACGCCCGGTCCGTCGGCGATCCGGACAGCCAGCGCGCACGCGAGCAGGACCGGTGAGGCCAGCAGCAGCGCGAGCGCGGCGACCAGCACGTCCAGGCAGCGCTTGGCGAGGTGGGGGGCGGCCGTCTCGCGGGGCGGGTCCAGCCGCCAGCAGGCGAAGCCCCACAAGTGGGCTGCCTGGTCGGGCCGCCTGCCGAGCGCCGCGCCCGGAACCGGCCCCGGGCCCAGTTCCGGGCCGACATCGACCAGCCAGACGGTGCAGCCCCGGACCCGGCACAGTCGCAGCAACTCCGCGTCCTCCCGTTCGCCCGGTCCGCGCACGAAGACCGCGTCGACGACGGTGTTCTGGACGATGGCGCGCGCCACCTCGTCCGGCGTACCCAGCACGGGCAGCGAAGCCCCGGCCTCCGGGGCGTCCGGAGCGGCGGGGGAGGAGGG
>NZ_BHZI01000559.1 GCF_004305975.1 Streptomyces otsuchiensis | reverse complement strand
TCCGCGCACCGCCCCCGCCGTCCGCCCACCCCGATACCTCCATCCGGCGCCGCCGAGTCGCCGCGAAGCGGGGTTGGCGGCACATTGGGAGGGTGGCGAGTGAGCGGGCGGAGATGTCGTGGGCCAAACGGTGGGTCGGCCTGCTGCCGCCCCTGCTCCTGGCGTGCGCGTTCGCCCTCACGCTGGCGAGCCCGCCGCACGTCACCTTCACCCCGTTCCTGGCCGCCGCGCCGCTGGTTGCCGCCGCGCTCCAGGGCGTGACCGCCACCGTCCTGAACACGGTCGCCGCCGTGCTGCTGGGCGCGGTCATGCACACCTGGTTCGACCCCGCGGGTGCGCTGGAGGGGACGCTCCAGGTCCTCACCGTCGCGACCGTGGCGGGGATCGCCATCGGCATAAACCGCCTGGTCGGGCGACGTACCCGGCAGGTGGCCACGGCCCGGGGCGTGGCGGCGGCCGTGCAGCGGGCCATGGTGCCCGACCCACCGCCGGTCCTGGACGGCATCCGGCTCGCCACCCGCTACCGGACCGCCGACCGCGAGGCGCTGATCGGCGGCGATCTCTACTCGGCGGTCGAGACGCCCCACGGGGTGCGGCTGATCCTCGGTGACGTCCGGGGCAAGGGGCTGGAGGCCACCGACTCCGTCGCCGTCGTCCTGGGCGCCTTCCGCGAGGCCGCCGAGTACGAGGCTGACCTCCCGGCCGTCTCGGCGCGCGTGGAGTCCGCCCTCCACCGGGCCGCGCAGCTGCGGGCCGGCCGCACCCGGCTGGGGGAGGAGGAGAGCTTCGTGACGGGCGTGCTCGCCGAGCTGCGCCCGGGCGACCCGCCTCCGCCGCCCACCGGCCGCCGCGTACCCGACGCCGGCGCACCGGCCGACGACCCGCCGTCGGCGGACCCGTCGCCCGCGGTGGTGGTCGTGACCGCCCCCCTGCCCGG
>NZ_BHZI01000558.1 GCF_004305975.1 Streptomyces otsuchiensis | reverse complement strand
GGGCAAGGGGCGGACGGGGCGGACGCGTCAGCGCGGGTCGCCGGCCATTCCGCGCAGCCGGCTGATCCGGTCGGCCATGGGCGGGTGGGTGGCGAACAGTCTCGTCATCCCCTCGCCCCGCCGGAACGGGTTCGCGATCATCATATGGCTGGCGGCCTCGATCTTCGGTTCCGGCGGCAGCGGCCGCGCCTGCGTCCCGGACTCCAGCTTGCTCAGCGCGCTGGCCAGGGCGAGCGGGTCGCCGGTGAGCCGGGCGCCGGAGGCGTCGGCCTCGTACTCGCGGGACCGGCTTACCGCGAGCCGGATCAGCGTGGCCGCGACCGGTCCGAGCAGCGCGATCAGCAGCATCCCGACGATGCCGGGGCCCCGGTCGGAGCGGCCGGGCATCAGCCACGCGAACTGCACCAGGAACATGATCACCGACGCCATGGCCCCGGCCACCGAGGAGATCAGGATGTCCCGGTTGTAGACGTGGCTCAGTTCGTGGCCGATGACGCCCCGCAGCTCCCGTTCGTCGAGCAGTCCCAGGATGCCCTCGGTGCAGCAGACGGCGGCGTTGCGCGGGTTGCGGCCGGTGGCGAAGGCGTTCGGGGCCTCGGTCGGGGAGATGTACAGCCGCGGCATCGGCTGGCGGGCCACCCCGGCCAGCTCCCGCACCATCCGGTACAGCGCGGGGGCCTCGAACTCGCTGACCGGGCGGGCCCGCATCGACCGGAGCGCGAGCTTGTCGCTGTTCCAGTAGGCGTAGCCGTTGGTGCCGACCGCGACGGCCAGGGCCACGGCCAGTCCGGCCCGTCCGAAGAGACTGCCGACGAGGAGGATCAGGGCCGACATGCCGCCGAGCAGGGCAGCGGTCTTCAACCCGTTGTTGGAGCGGTGCACAGGGTGCCTTCCGGGTGGGGCCGCGCGGGAGGGCGCGGAGGGTCCGGGCCGGCGGGCCGTCACATGG
>NZ_BHZI01000557.1 GCF_004305975.1 Streptomyces otsuchiensis | reverse complement strand
GGGATGCTCCTATGGATGTCAAGCCACTGGAGCAAGGTCGGTTTGAGTGATTTGTGCTCTTGGTGTGGTGGTCAGGGCGCGGTAGACCTCGCGGGCAACGAACCGCTTGAGGCAGCGCATGATGTCCTTCTTGGACAGCCCTTCCTTGGTGCGGCGTTCGACGTAGGCACGGGTGCGCTCGTCGTAGCGCATGCGGACCAGGACGATGGTGTGCAGGGCGTTGTTCGCGGCCCGGTCGCCGCCTCGGTTGAGGCGGTGGCGGTGGGTCCGGCCGGAGGAGGCGGGGATCGGAGCGACTCCGGCCAGATGCGCGAACGCGCCCTCGGACCGCATCCGTTCCGGGTTGTCCCCGGCTGAGGCCAGCAGTTGGCCGGCGGTCTCGGGGCCGACACCGAACAGCTCCAGCAGCGCGGGAGCGGCCTGGCCGACCAGCGGGCCGATCTCGGCGTCCAGCTCGGTGATCTCCTCGTCCATCGCCTGATGGCGGCGGGCGAGCCGGCGTAGTGCCGCCCGGGTCGCCGCCAGCGGGCGTGACAGATCACTACCGGGCCGCAGCCGGGCCAGGGCGCGTATCAGCGCGGCCCGCTCCAGGCCCGCGACCTGCTCGCGCAGCATCGCCGGGGCGGACACCAGCAGGCCGCGGATCTGGTTCATGACCTGGGTGCGGGCCTTGACCGCGCTGCGGCGGGTGATCCGTAGCACCCGCACTGCCTCGACCACACCATCCCGGCTCTTCGGGACGCCGGTGGCACGGCCGGACAGAACGGCTGTCGCGGCGGCGTAGGAGTCGATCGGGTCGGACTTCCCCTTCATCCGCCGGGTCTTGCGGTCCGGGCGGTCCACGTCAACGACCGTAACCCCGACCGCGGTCAGCACCCGGGCGAGCTCGGCCCCGTAGGCACCGGTGCCCTCAACACCCACGGCGGCCAGGGCGCCGTGCGAGCGCATCCAGT
>NZ_BHZI01000556.1 GCF_004305975.1 Streptomyces otsuchiensis | reverse complement strand
GAGGGGGCTGGGTGTCGCGGCGGGTGGGGATCCGTGCGTGTCTCACCATGACGTACCCAACGAGCCGGACGCCCGACAGGACACAGGGGGAGCCGGGCTGAGCCCCGTCTGGGCGGCGTGCGGACCGCCCACCGGCGCGGTCGGCGGCGCGCACGCCGCCACACCCCGCGCGGCGTACGCCCTGCCCGCGCCGGTGCGCGGCGCGCGCGCCGCCGCTGTCCCGCCCACCGATCACCGGTCACCGGTCGTCGGTCACCGGTGGTCAGGGCCAGAGGTGGTCAGGGCCAGACGCGGTCAGGGCCAGAGGCGGGTGCGGCTCCACTCCCCCGCGCCGTCGTGCGCGTAGCGGAGGCGGAGGTGGCAGCGGCCGGGGTCGGCCTGCCAGAACTCCACCTCCCGGGCGTGCAGCGTGTAGATGGTGTGCCCGGCGGGCACGTCGTCCGGCGCGGCGCGCAGCCGCTGCCGTGCCGCGTCGGCCGCCTCGTCGTAGGCGGCGTCCGAGATGAGCGGCTCGGACTGGTGGCCGATGTGGACGGAGAGCCGGGCGAAGGGCGAGCGGCTGCGGAACTCCGCTGCCGCCTCTTCGGGAGTGCTGGCGGTGACGGTGCCGCGCGCTCTGATCTGCCGGCCGATCTCGGGCCAGTGCAGGGTCAGCGCCGCGGCGGGGCGGTGTGCGAGCTGGCGGCCCTTGGGGCTGTCGCTGTCGGAGGCGAACAGCCAGGCGGCGCCGTCGTTCTCGACGTCGCGCAGCAGCAGCACCCGTGCGTCGGGGTCTCCGTGTTCGTCGACGGTGGCGAGGTTGGCGGCGTGCGGGGCGGTGACCTGCGCGTCCAGGGCGTCGGTGAGCCAGCGGGTGAGCAGCGCGCCGGGTGCGGGGGGCGGGGCGGTCGGGTCGAACGGCGGGGGCTTGCCGATGGCGGTGGCGCGGGCGAGCAGGGCGGGGACGGGGCTGAGGC
>NZ_BHZI01000555.1 GCF_004305975.1 Streptomyces otsuchiensis | reverse complement strand
GAGCTGTGTGGACGCCATCCGTTGCCTCACCCGGTCGTGCCGGCGCCCGCCCACTCCGCCGGCACGACCGGGTGAGGCAACGGATGGCGTCCACACAGCTCGTCTGCGCGAGTGAGCCCGGCGACCCGGCACGTCCGAACGAGGACTTCGTCGCGGCCGCCGTACCGGCCGGCGGCGAGGGCGGGGCGCTGGTGGTGCTGGACGGCGTCACGCCCCCCGACGGACCGGATGGCTGCCGGCACGGCGTGCCGTGGTTCGTCTCGCGGCTCGGCGGCGCACTGCTGGAGCGAGCGACGGCCGGACGCGGGCAGCCTCTCTCGGAGTGCCTGGTACAGGCCATTGACGGCACCGCTCGCGCCCATCGTCATACGTGTGACCTTTCTCACCCGCGCACCCCGCAGGCGACCGTGGTCGTCTGCCGCTGGGGCCGACGCGACGTCGACCACCTGGTGCTCTCGGACTCGGCGTTGCTGCTGGCCGGCCCCGACGGCTCCGTCTCGGCGGTGCTCGACACCGCGCTGGACACGGCCCGTGCCGCCGTCCGGAACGCGCCCCCGGGCAGCCGGGCGGCCGGGCTGGAGCAGCTGAGGAACGCGCCGGGCGGGTTCCACACCGCGGCCGCCGATCCCGCCGCGGCCGGGCACGCGGTGACCGGTCGCCACTCCCGCGCGGAGGTGGCGGGACTGGCCGCCCTCACCGACGGCGTCGGCCGCTGGCACGAGGTCTTCGGCCTCGGCGGCTGGCCCGAGCTGTACGCGCTGCTCGCCGGCGCCGGGCCGGCCGCCGCGATCGAGGCGGTCCGTGCGGCCGAGCGGCGCGATCCGGAGGGCAGCGCCTTCCCGCGCGGCAAGCGCCACGACGACGCCACCGCGGCGCACCTCCTTCTCTGAACCCGGCCGTCCACGCCGCCTACACGCCCATCATCGAGGACCTGGACGGTGTCACGCGCACCGTCAGCCGTGCCCGGC
>NZ_BHZI01000554.1 GCF_004305975.1 Streptomyces otsuchiensis | reverse complement strand
CTTGGGTTCTAACGGTCCTCGCAACACCCGCGATCTGTGGGAGTTGCGAGGACCGTGGGCGTTGGACGGGATGATCTTGCGGGAATGCGGGAGCGTTTCCTCGCGCGGCTGGATGTCGTGGGGAGCGTGACCGTGGTGGCGCGTGAGCTGGAGGTGAACCAGAACACCGCGTTCGGTTGGGCGCGTAAGGCCGGACGTAGCTCGACGCGTCTGCCGCGACGCCATCCGCAGCGGGATGAGTACGAACGGTTGCGTGCCGAAAGTGTCGCCCAGTCAGTGGCAGCCCGGCGGGTCGGGATCAACGAGCGCACGGCCCATGACTGGGACCGGGGTGTCAAGAAGGCCGGCGCTACACGTACCTACCCCGACGGCCGCCGTGTCGACTACGCGGCGGGGACAGTCACGATGGGGGGCGTGACCACGCCATCGGTGGGCCTGACGGTCCTGGAGAAACAGCTTCACCCCCGGTACCTGACGCTGACCGAGCGCGAGAGGATCCGCGATCTCCGCGCGGCCGGTCAGTCGCTGCGGGCGATCGGACGCGCCTTGGGGCGTCCGGCGAGCACGGTCAAGCGGGAGATCGACGCGAACTCGGGCCGCGAGGGCTACCAGCCCTACGCCGCCCACCGGACGGCCGCCGCGCGCAGACCCCGGCCCAAGGACCGCAAACTACTGCGCGAGGGACACCTGCGTCGCTTCGTCCAGGACCGACTGCGCCAGCGCTGGTCACCCGAGCAGATCTGCCACGCTCTACGCAAAGAGCATCCCGACGACGAGAACATGCGGGTGAGCGTGGAGACGATCTACCAGGCGTTGTACTTCCAGGCCCGCGGG
Organism: Streptomyces otsuchiensis; assembly: GCF_004305975.1. Classification (GTDB taxonomy): domain Bacteria; phylum Actinomycetota; class Actinomycetes; order Streptomycetales; family Streptomycetaceae; genus Streptomyces; species Streptomyces otsuchiensis. The sequence goes on along the minus strand of NZ_BHZI01000554.1, from coordinate 146 downwards.
GGCCTGAAACGGGAAGTGCAGGCCGCCGTCCGGTCGGGCCGGACCCGCCGCAAGCCCCGCCGGGACCCCCAGCGGCGCACGCCCCGGTTCATCGACCCGATGGTGATGATCAGTGACCGTCCCGCCGAGATCGAGGACCGGGCCGT
>NZ_BHZI01000553.1 GCF_004305975.1 Streptomyces otsuchiensis | reverse complement strand
GCCGCCCGCCACCTCCACGACCTCACCCGCCACCTCGACCTCGCCGCCTTCGTCCTCTTCTCCTCCGCCGCCGGTGTGTTCGGCGCCCCCGGGCAGGCCGCCTACGCCGCGGCCAACGCCGCCGTCGACGCCCTCGCCGCCGAACGGGCCCGCCAGGGCCTCGCCGGACAGGCCCTCGCCTGGGGCCTGTGGGACGGAACCGGCATGGCCGGGCGGCTCACCGAGCAGGAGGTACGACGGCTCGCCGAGAGCGGCTTCCCGCCGCTGCCCACCGACCGCGCCCTCGCACTCTTCGACACCGCGCTCACCCGTCCCGCACCCCAGCTGCTGCCCCTGACCATCGACACCGGCCGGCTGCCCAGGCCACTGCCGCCGCTGCTGCGCGGCCTGGAACGCCCCTCCGCCCGCCGCGTCGTCACCGCCGCCGCGCCACGGGCCGACACCGCCGGACTGAAGGCCACCCTCTCCGGGCTGTCCGCCGAGGAACGTCTGGAGCGGGTCACCGAGATCGTCGTCTCCGCCGCCTGCGCGGTCCTCGGTCACACCGACCCCGGCCGGGTCCCTGCCGACCAGCCGTTCACCGACCTCGGCTTCGACTCGCTCACCGCCGTCGAACTGCGCAACCGCCTCGGTGCCGCCACCGGACTCACTCTCCCGGTGACCGTCACCTTCGACCATCCCACGCCGCGCGCCGTCGCCGTCCACCTCCTCGACGGCCTCGGCGCCGACGCCCCCGGCACCGCCGCCTCGGTACTCACCCAGCTGGACCGGCTCGACAGCGCGCTCGTCGCCGTCGACCTGGCCCAGGAGGACCGCACGGCGACGGCGGCCCGGCTGCGGGCCCTCGCCACCCGGCTGGAGACCCCCGACCGCGCGGAGAACGGCGCGGGCGGCATCGGCGGGCAACTCGCCGACGCCTCCGCCGAGGAACTCGTCGCCATGCTCGGCAGGGAGTTCGGCATCTCCTGACCCCTCCCGGCC
>NZ_BHZI01000552.1 GCF_004305975.1 Streptomyces otsuchiensis | reverse complement strand
CACCCACCCCCATACCGCCGGTCGCCGCCCCGCCGGTCCGCCCCCGGCGGGGCGGGGACCGGCATCGGACGCACGAGAGCGCCCCGTGCCCACGCCCTTCGGGGCTGGGACACGGGGCGGTCCTCGTTCGGAATCCGGAAGCCATCGACCGGACGCCACCGGGGCGGCCGGTCACCGGCCGCCTCAGTCGAAGACGGACCAGCAGGTGGTCGGCTTGGCGTTGGCGGGGTCGAGCGCGTTGGTGACCTCGTGCCAGGCGACCCGGTCCGTCAGCGCGATGGCCAGGTGCTCGGATACGTCGACCGGGCAGAGGTCCTGGAGGAGCACGTTGTTGACTCCGGGCTCCTCGATGAACTGGGTGCGGAAGGGGGTGACGACCTGGTCGTACCGGGTGGCGATCACGGTGTAGTCCACGCCGGGAACGGTGTAGCCGTCCCGGTTGAGCTCGGTGATGAAGTCCGAGCCGGCCACCTGCTGTTCGAGCGCGGGGGTCAGGCCGTCGAGCAGGTCGCGGGCGCCGGGGAAGAGGTCGAGCAGCCGGGTGAGGCCGAGGAGGGTGGTGCCGTTGGTGGAGGGCGCGAGCGCGACCAGGGCGTTGACCTTCCCGGCGGCGTCGTCGTGGTGCTTGAGGTAGTAGCGCGGCATCATGCCGCCCTGGGAGTGGCCGACCAGGTCGACCTCGTCGGCGCCGGTGGTGTCCAGTACCCGGTCGACGAACTCGGCGAGTTCGCCCGCGGAGTCCTCGATGGGGCCGAGGCCGTGGAAGACGGGGACGAGCGGGAGCTTGCCGTAGTCCAGGGAGAAGACGCAGTACCCGCGGTTGGCGAGGTACGGCGCGAGGCCGAGCCAGTTGGAGGTCTTGTTGCCGAGGGTGCCGTGCACCAGGACGACCGGACGCGGGTGGTCGTCGGACGGTATACAGCGGTCGTCGTTCCAGGCGCCGCCCTGCGCGGCGACGGAGGTCGGGGCGGCGCCGGGGGCGGAGAC
>NZ_BHZI01000551.1 GCF_004305975.1 Streptomyces otsuchiensis | reverse complement strand
GGCTGACGCCGTGGACGGTGTGTCCGGCGGCTTCCAGCGCCGTCTGCCGCGCGCTGGAAGCCGCCGGACACACCGTCCACGGCGTCAGCCGACGCGGCGGGCCCGGCCCGGCGCAGCACTCCTGGCAGGCCGGACGGGAGGAGCCGCCCGCCGCCCTGCGCCGCCCCTGGCGGGCCATCGTGCACTGCGCGGCCGACACCCGCTGGAACCTGCCCGCCGACCAGGCCGAGCAGGCCAACGTCGCACCGCTGCGCGACGTGCTCGCCCTGGCCGGTCCCGACACCCATCTCGTCCACCTCTCCTCCTCCTTCGCCACCGGCCTGGAGGGGGACGTCACCTCCACCTCGCCGGAGAGCTACCGCAACTCCTACGAGTGGTCCAAGGCCGCGGGCGAACGGCTGCTGCACCGTCAGCGCGCCCGTGCCGACATCGTGCGGTTCCCCATCGCCATGGGCGCCCGCGCCGACGGCCACCTGGACCGCTACAGCGGCTTCTTCTGGCTGCCCGCCTCGCTGTGCAGCGGCGCCGTCCCCGCCCTGGTGGCCGAGGACAAGGCGCTGCTGGACATCGTCAGCACCGACGACATCGCCACGCATGTGACCCGGGTCCTCGGCTCCGGGGCCCCGGACGGGATCCGCCTGACCGTCCTGGGACGCGGTGACCGCGCCCAGCGGGTCACCGAGGCGTTCGACACCGTCCGCGACGCGCTCAACCACTGGCGGGAATCGCAGGACCTGCCGCTCCTGAAGGGGCTGCCCTACGTCACGCCCGAGCAGTGGAACCGCTTCTACCTGCCGTTCGCCGAGGAGTACCTGGACCGCACCCAGCTGCTGCGCGTCACCTCGTTCCGCGCCTACCAGGGCTACCTGTCGGTGACCGAGCCCTTCGCGGTCACCGACCAGGTCGAGGACACCTCCCGCACACTCTTCCGCTCCATCCACCGATGGGCCGCGACCCACACCACAGCGGCCCATCGGTGGATGGAGCGGAAGAGTGTGCGGG
>NZ_BHZI01000550.1 GCF_004305975.1 Streptomyces otsuchiensis | reverse complement strand
CCGGCGTGCACCCCCGGTTCCGGCCAAATGCGCGCGTGATCCCGGGAGTTCCGGTACCGATTGGTCTGGACAATGCCTGTCGGCCGCTTCTACGCTCCCAGCGGGCTTGAGAGCGCTCCCAGCCTTCCGCTGTTCCACCCCACACAGGGAACAACAGAAGGGCACTCCCCCATGTCTCGCAGACGTGTCACCAAACGCACCGTCGGCATCAGCCTGTCCGCTCTCCTGCTCGCGAGCGGTCTCGCCGCCGCCGGGACCGCCGGCACCGCGGCCGCCGCGCCGGCCGCCTCCGCCGGGCTGGTCGCCGCGATGCAGAGCGACCTCGGCCTCACCGAGAGCCAGGCCCTGACGCGCCTCGCCCAGGAGGCCCAGGCGGGCGAACTGGCCCCCACGGCCGAGCGCGCCGCGGGCGACGCCTACGCCGGCAGCTGGTTCGACGCCGAGTCCGGCCTGCTGACTGTCGCCGTCACGGGCGCCGAGGAGGCCGCGAAGGTGGAGGCGACCGGCGCCGCCACCGAGATCGTGCGCTACAGCGCGTCCCAACTCGACGCCGCGCAGAGCGAGATCGACGCACGCGCCGACGACGCCCCGGCGGGCGTGGCCGGTTGGGGTGTGGACGTCCACACCAACCGCGTGGTGGTCAGCGTCGTCGAGGGCGAACTCGGCACACCCGAGGTACAGGAGTTCCTGGCCGACGCCCGCGCCGCCGGACCGGTGACGGTGCGCGAGGACGCCACGGAGCGCCCGAGCACCTTCGCCGCCGGCACGGTCGGCGGCGACCGCTACTGGACGGACAACGCGGGCTGCTCGATCGGCTTCTCGGTGCACGGCGGCTTCGTCACGGCCGGCCACTGCGGCGGCCAGGGCCAGGCTGTCCGGGGCTGGGACAACACCCACATCGGTCACTTCCAGGGTTCGTCGTTCCCCGGTGACGACCGGCGTGCACCCCCGGTTCCGGCCAAATGCGCGCGTGATCCCGGGAGTTCCGGTACCGATTGGTCTGGACAATGCC
>NZ_BHZI01000549.1 GCF_004305975.1 Streptomyces otsuchiensis | reverse complement strand
GAGATTGCCTCTTGTCTCGTGGGCTCGGAGATTGTATAAGAGACAGGTTCGGCGGTGGTCACGGGCGCAGCTCCCTGCCGGTGAGTTCCAGGAAGACGTCCTCCAGGCTGTGCCGCCGGGTGGTGAGGCGGTCGGCGAGGACGTCATGGGCGGCGCACCAGGCCGTGACGGCGGCCAGCATCCCGGGGCCGGAGTCGCCCGTCACCCGGTAGCGCCCGGCCGGGGACTCCTCGGCGCGGCAGCCGGGCGGCAGGCTCGCGCGCAGCGAGTCGAGATCCAGGCCGGGGCGGCCGGTGAAACGGACGCTGTCGTCACCGTCGCCGCAGAGTTCGGCGGGGGTACCGGCGGCGATGACCCGGCCGCCGTCCACCACGGCGACGTGGTCGGCCAGTTCCTCGGCCTCGTCCATGGCGTGGGTGGTCAGCACGACGCCGACGCCGTCGGCGCGCAGCTGCCGGACCAGTTCCCAGGCGGCGTGCCGGGCCTGGGGGTCGAGGCCGGCGGTCGGTTCGTCGAGGAAGACCAGCTCGGGGCGGCCGACGACCGCGAGCGCGAGGGCGAGCCGCTGCTGCTGCCCGCCGGAGAGCCGCCGGTAGGGGGTGCGGCCGCACGAGCCGAGGCCGAGCCGTTCGCCGAGGACGTCGGGGTCCAGCGGGTGGGCGTGCAGGCGCGCGGTGTGCCGCAGCATCTCCATGGCGCGCACGGTGGGGTAGACGCCGCCGCTCTGGAGCATCACCCCGATCCGGGGGCGGAGGGCGGCGCCGTCGCGGGCGGGGTCGAGGCCGAGGACGCGGACCTCGCCGGCGTCGGCGGTCCGGAAGCCCTCGCAGGTCTCGATCGTGGTCGTCTTGCCCGCGCCGTTGGGGCCGAGCACGGCGGTGACGGCGCCCCGGGGGGCGGTGAGGTCGAGGCCGTCGACGGCGGTGGCGGAGCCGTACCGCTTCACCAGGCCGGTGACCGCCACGGCCGGTTCGCTGCGCATGGCGCGGAGTCTACGGGCGCGGGACGGGCCGGCCCGACGG
>NZ_BHZI01000548.1 GCF_004305975.1 Streptomyces otsuchiensis | reverse complement strand
GTGTGCGGGCACCTTCAGGGGACCGTGAAGCCGCCGCAGGGGAGGGGCTTTTCCGCCAAATATCGGGGTGGTGCGGCCTGTCGCCCGGGAACCGGGCGTTGAGCTGTCCATCATCGTGCCCAATCGGACCATGCTGGACATCGCCTCATCGGCGCGTGTACATGTGGAATGTCTCCACCGTGGCGCACATGACATGGGGGTTCGCGATGATCTTGCGAGAAGAAGACACGGCGGAAGTCGATGCTGATGAGTAGCTCATCCCTGCCGAATGTGACCGGAATCCACCCCCCGCTCACCGCGCCTGGCCACACTGCGGGGCGCACCCCGGCCGCATGGCGCGGGGCGGCGCGTGGGGCGGCCGGCGCCGCGGGGGCGATGCAGGACCGGATGGCGTCCTGGATCTCCGACCTGACCACGCTCCACGATCTCAGCGAACGGCTGCCACGCACCCGCACCGTGGACGACGCGCTGCGGGAGACGCTGCGTGCCGGGGCGTCGCTGGCGGGCGCCCGCCGGGGGCTCATCGCGCTCCGCCCGGCCGACGGTGGCGCCCACGACCGGCTGGTGGGCCTGGGCCTGGGCCCGGCCGACCTCGGCGACATCGAGACGGTGCCGCGCAGTTCCGCCTCGCACAGCCGGCTGATGGACGCCGTCGCCGGTGCCTGCCCGGCGGAGATCGCCTGTGGAGACATCCCGGCGGACCACGAACTCGATCCCCGTCACCGCGAGGTCGCGGCGCGGCTGGGCTTCGCCGCCAGTTACGCGCAGCCGCTGACCGACGCCGACGGGCTGCGGCTGGGCGCGGCGGTCTGGTTCTACGACGAGCCGGCCCACCCCGACGAGCGGCAGCGCCATCTGCTCGGCCTCTACCTGCGGCAGGCGACCCAGCACATCGGCAACCGCATCGAGCTGGACCGCGCCCGGGACACCGCCCGCGAGCTGCACCTGGGGCTGCTGGGCCGGCGGCTGCCGCGGGTGCCGGGAGCGTCGCTGGCGGTGCGCCACCAGGGGGCGGCCGGGGGCG
>NZ_BHZI01000547.1 GCF_004305975.1 Streptomyces otsuchiensis | reverse complement strand
CGGGGCCTGGCCAAGGACGGGCGGTGCAAGTCGTTCTCCGACGACGCCGACGGCACCGGCTGGTCCGAGGGCGCCGGCCTGTTCCTCCTGGAGCGGCTGTCGGACGCGCGGCGCAACGGTCACCAGGTGCTGGCCGTGGTGCGGGGCTCCGCCGTCAACTCCGACGGAGCCTCCAACGGAATGACCGCGCCCAACGGGCCCTCGCAGCAGCGGGTGATCCGGGCGGCGCTGGCCGACGCGGGCCTGTCGACGGCGGATGTGGACGTGGTGGAGGCGCACGGCACGGGCACCGCCCTCGGCGACCCCATCGAGGCCCAGGCCGTCATCGCCACCTACGGACAGGGCCACACCTGGGAACGGCCGCTGCTGCTGGGCTCCGTCAAGTCCAACATCGGCCACGCCCAGGGCGCGGCGGGCGGCGCCAGCGTCATCAAGGCCATCATGGCGCTCAAGCACGCGGTCGTACCCGCCTCACTGAACATCACCGAACCCTCCAGCCACGTCGACTGGGACGCGGGCGCCGTGGAACTCGTCACCGAGTCGACCCCGTGGCCGCAGGTGCCGCGACCGCGGCGCATCGGCGTCTCCTCCTTCGGGATCAGCGGCACCAATGTGCACATGATCCTGGAGCAGGCACCCGCCGACGACAGTGACGGCGTGAACGCGGCGGACGACGCCGGCGCACCGGCCGAGGACGCCCCGGCCGGCGAAGCCCCCGCGGCAGCGGTGCCGCTCGTCGTCAGCGCCAAGTCCGAGGCCGCGCTGCGGGCCGGCGCCGCGAGCCTGCGCGACCACCTCGCGACCCACCCCGACGTACCCCTCAGGGACACGGCGTTCTCCCTGCTGAGCACCCGCGCCCAGCTCGACTTCCGGGGCGTGGTCGTCGCCGGTGACCACGCCGCCGCACTCCAGGGCCTGGACGCGCTGGAGAGCGCGACCCCCCACCCCGCGGCCGTCACCGGCACCGCCGGACCCGCCCGCCTCGCCGTCATGTTCGGTGGTCAGGGGTCGCAGCGGGTGGGGAT
>NZ_BHZI01000546.1 GCF_004305975.1 Streptomyces otsuchiensis | reverse complement strand
CAGGGTCTTTGAGAAGTCTCGAGGTGGGCGGTTCGCCTGCTGAGCACTACATGTGACGGGTTGTCGGCTTTTGCAGGCAGCGGCCCCCTGGACGCAGAACAGGCATGGCCGCTGGTGATCATGTGGGTGTCGAGTCCGTATGAGCACCGAGCGAGTCCATGCCTGCGCGCCCATCTTCCCGTATACCGTCATGCCTGCAACAACTGGGTGACTCCTCCGGCCCAGCCACGCGGGAAACAGTCGCTGACCTGCGGAAGTATCTGGTCGAAGTGCCTGACCCACGAGCCCGTCGTGGCATCCGCCACCCTTGGACGGCCTTGCTTGCCGCAGCGGCTGCCGCCGTTGTGTCCGGCGCCGCCTCGATCACAGCGATCGGCGAGTGGGTCACCGACGCACCGCAGCGCGTCCTGGCCCTGCTCGGGTTCCGCCGCGACCCGCTGACCGGCCTGATCCGTCCGCCCCATGCCACGACGATCCGCCTCGTCCTAGCCGCCGCGGACGGCGACGCCCTGGACCGCGCTATCGGACGCTTCCTCCAGGAACGCCAGGCCCCGGCCACCGGTCGCAGGCTCATCGCCGTCGACGGCAAGACACTCCGCGGCTCCCGCACCCGACACAAGCGTGCCACCGCCCTGATCGCCGCAATGACCCACGGCGGACAGGTCCTGGCCCAAAGGCAGGTCGACGGCAAGAGCAACGAGATCCCGGCCTTCGCCCCGCTCCTGGACGGCATTGATCTGACCGACGCGGTGATCACCGCCGACGCCCTGCACACCCAGCACGAGCACGCCACCCACCTGCACGAACGCGGAGCTCACTACCTGGCTGTCGTCAAGCGGAACCATCCCGGACTCCATGAGCGAGTCCGTCGCCTTCCCTGGCGCGGCATCCGCCTGGACCACATCGAGCGCACCCGGGCCCACCACCGCGACGAGATCCGCCGGCTGAAGACCGCCGCGTTCGCCCACCTCGACTACCCGCACGCACGCCAGGCCCTCCAAGTCGTGCGCTGGAGGCGGGACCTGGGC
>NZ_BHZI01000545.1 GCF_004305975.1 Streptomyces otsuchiensis | reverse complement strand
GGCCTCGGTCACGCCCACCGCCGGGCTCTCCGCCACCACCACCGGCGCCGATGCCACGGGCACCGGGCTGCGGCTGGTGAGCACCACCCCGGCGGCGGACGTGACCGAGGCCAGGTCGGCGCTCGCGGACGGCCCGGGGAAGGACACCACCGCGCGGATCTCCCTCGACGGCCTCGGCTGGGCGACCGTCGTCTACGCCGAGACCCACACCGCCGCGACCGGCGCGGTGGACGCCACCGCCGGGGCCGGTTCGCTGCGCGTGGACCTCGGCGCGGTGACGCTGAGCGGCGGAGCGGTGGACGCCCGGTGCGTCGCGCGGGCGGACGGCAGCACCGAGGGTGACGCCTCGCTGGTCGACGCCAGGCTCCACCCGGGCCTGCTGCCCGCCATCCCGCTGGACCGGACGCCGGAGCCCAACACCGTGGTCGAGCTGCCCGAAGAGCTCGGCACGATGGTGCTGAACGAGCAGCTCCAGGAGGACGACGGCGCCCTGACCGTCAACGCGCTCCGGCTGGAGCTGACCGGGCCGGACAACCCGGCCGAGCTGGTCGTCGGCTCCGTCCGCTGTCTGCCCGGCGGTCACGCGGGCACCGGCGACGACGGCGCGGGCGCGGGCGACGGCGACGCGGGGGCGCACCGCCAGGAGGGCACGGGCAGCGAGGCGCGGGACACCGCCGACGCCGCCGCGGCGGAGGCCGCCGCCGACGCCCAGGCCGCGGCCGAACGCGACGCGAACGCCGGGACGACGGCCGGGGTGCACGCCGTCGCCACCGACGCCCGGACGGGACACGGAGTGCCCGGCGTCGTGCTCGAACTGACCGACGCCCGCGGTGAGGTCACCGGCCTGTGCGTCACCCGGGCGGACGGCTGCCTCATCGAGGACGTGGCCGCCGGCCCCGCCACGCTGTGCGCGGTGGACGCACCCGCCGGCCATCGCCTCCCGGCCGCCGGGCGCGACCGCTGCCTCGGCCCGCTCGACCTGCCCGCCGGCGACGTGCTGCGGCTGGACGAGACGGTGCCCCTGGAACAGGTCTGACCGGCGGGAACGCCCCGCAC
>NZ_BHZI01000544.1 GCF_004305975.1 Streptomyces otsuchiensis | reverse complement strand
CGCCCGCGACGGTGAGCACGCGCCCGTGCCGGAGACCTGGCGGCACGGCCCGGTCCGGCCCGTGCCGCCCGCCACCGTGCACCAGCTGTTCGAGCGGCAGGCGGCTGCCGGACCGGACCGCACCGCCGTCTCCCACGGCGACCACGTTCTGACCTATCGCGAGCTGGACCGGCGGGCCGAACAGCTCTCCGCCACCCTGCGCGCCCGGGGCGCCGGTACCGATCCCACGGCACCCGTCGCCGTCTGGATGCCGCGCGGCGCGGACCTCGTCGTGGCGCTGCTCGCCGTCCTGAAGTCGGGCCGGCCCTACGTCCCGCTGGACCCCGCGCTGGGCAGGGCGCGCGCCGAGTCCGTCGTGGCCGAGGCCGCCGCCCCGATCCTGCTCGTCCCGGCGCCCGGCGCCCCCGGCACACCGGATGTCCCCGGCGGCACGATCGTCGTCGGTGTCCGCGAACACGCCCCCGCCGACGCCGTGATCCCGGCCGTGCCGCCCGTCGGGCCCGACGCACCGTGCTACGTCATCTACACCTCCGGCAGCACCGGCCGGCCGAAGGGCGTGGTGGTACCGCACCGGGCCGTGGTCAACGTCTGCCAGTGGCACCACCGCCGCTTCGCCTGCACCCCCGCGGACCGCAGCGCACTGCTGTGCAGCCCCAGCTTCGACGCCTCCGTGCTGGAGACCTGGCCCGCCCTCACCGCCGGAGCGTCCGTCGTCGTGGCGGACGACGACGCCCGGCGCGACGCCAAGGCCCTCGCCCGGTGGTACACCGACCAGCGGATCACCTTCACCATGCTGCCCACCGCGCTCGCCGAGACACTGCTGGAGCTGGCCCCCGCCGACCAGCCGCCGCTGCTGCGTCACTGCGCGGCCGGAGGCGACGTGCTGCGCACCCGGCCGCGTCCCGGAACCGGATACGAGGTCGTCAACATCTACGGCCCGACCGAGGTCACGGTGCTCTGCACCCACCAGGGCGTCCCTCCCGCCGCCGACCAGCCGCCGCTGCTGCGTCACTGCGCGGCCGGAGGCGACGTGCTGCGCACCCGGCCGCGTCCCGGAACC
>NZ_BHZI01000543.1:600-1051 GCF_004305975.1 Streptomyces otsuchiensis | reverse complement strand
CGGTCGTCACGACGGAACCCACCACCACGCTCGTCGTCACGACGCGGGCCACGCGGGCGGTCGTCACGACGGTCATCACGGCGGAAGGGCGGCCGGTCATCATCGCGACGCGGACCACGGGGACGGTCGTCACGACGGTCGTCACGACGGTCATCACGGCGGAAGGGCGGCCGGTCATCATCGCGACGCGGACCACGGGGACGGTCGTCACGACGGTCATCACGGCGGAAGGGCGGCCGGTCATCATCGCGACGCGGACCTCGCGGCCGGTCGTCACGACGGTCATCACGGCGGAAGGGCGGCCGGTCATCATCGCGACGCGGACCACGGGGACGGTCGTCACGACGGAACCCACCACCGCGCTCGTCATCGCGACGCGGCCGGTCGTCCCGACGGAACGCGGGACGGTCATCACGCGGCCGGTCGTCACGACGGAACCCACCACCACGCT
>NZ_BHZI01000543.1:0-590 GCF_004305975.1 Streptomyces otsuchiensis | reverse complement strand
ACGCGGCCGGTCGTCCCGACGGAACGCGGGACGGTCATCACGCGGCCGGTCGTCACGACGGAACCCACCACCACGCTCGTCGTCACGACGCGGACCACGCGGCCGGTCGTCCCGACGGAACGCGGGACGGTCATCACGCGGCCGGTCGTCACGACGGAACCCACCACCACGCTCGTCGTCACGACGCGGACCACGCGGCCCGTCGTCACGACGGAAACCGCCTCGGTCGCCGTTCGGGCGATCGTCACGACGGAAACCCGGGCGGTCGTCGCGGTCGCGGCCGTAGGACCGGCGACCGCGGTCGTCGTCGCGTCGCGGGCGGTCGTCACGACGGTCGTCGCGACGGTTGTCCTCAGATGAATTGGACATGGTGGTGGCTCCTGATCTCATTGCCGGCGCACCATGTTTCGTGCATCGGCACCGGCTCCCCATGTGAAGGAAACCGGAAGGGAAAAACAAAAAAGGGACCGTTGTCCCAGCGCGTGAACGCTGGGACAACGGTCCCTTCAAAGATTGTTCGGCGGCGACCTACTCTCCCACACGGTCCCCCGTGCAGTACCATCGGCGCTGAAAGGCTTAGCTTCCGGGTT
>NZ_BHZI01000542.1 GCF_004305975.1 Streptomyces otsuchiensis | reverse complement strand
ACCCCGACGTGGCCCACCCCGCGCCGGCGAGCGGTAACCTCAGGACCCCGGACCCCGCACCACCGACAAGGACCGATATGCCGGAGTTTGGCAAAGTAAGTAAAATCCGCCACCCCCGCACCTAACGCCGCAGCTCACGACCTCTCCTCCCCGCGCACGCGGGTGGGTTCCCGGCGCGGTCTCTGATCTCTCGGCCCGGAAGTATGCGATCCCTCGACGCTGCTGACCATGTTCTGTAGCCCAGCGGTGCCGCCCAAAACGGGGGCGACTACGCTTCAACGGGGCCTAGAATGGCCGACGACCGCGACGTATGTTGCGTGACGTTAACAGGCCAGATCAAGCACTTAATATCCACCAGCTACTCACCGTCGAAGTGGTTCCTGATTAACCTGCCAGCACTCGGAACCAGGCACCACGACATCAGCTACACGCGAGCAGTTATCGAACTAGGGAAGCGGAACGCCTCAGGGACGTGAAGCGGAAACGCCAAGGGAATTCGTGTACTCAGTGACGACATTCCGGCACCCTCTCGAGCCGTCCAGCGATAAGGAGGAGTTTGAATGACAGGCGAATCAGGTCGAACCTTCAGGGATGCTTGGATTGCTGGCGTAGGAAAGCATTTCCCTGGCGAACCGAAACCCAGCTACGTCACCCCCTGGGCGCAGACCCCGGATTGGGAGCGACGGGCTGCCGCAGCCGTACAGGACCAGGTGCACGATTTTATTCAGGTCAGTGACGGAAACACTTCGAAGCTTACCCGGGAACAGAAGGGTCGCTTCGTCGCTGTCTGCTGGATTGCGCAGATCCACAAGCACATCGAGTCGCCGAAGCCGGCGTACGTGGCTGATTGGGACCATCTCCCAGAGTGGCAACGAGAGACAGACGCCGACATTTTCGAAGCAATCGAGCGGGAGGGCTAGAGCCCGACCGAAGCCGCCCCCGAGTGCGCCATGAGCGCATCCGCCCGGGGCATCAGCGGAATGTTGCGGGGCCTCACTCGATGGTCAGGCAGTCGGTCTGCTCCTCGCCTTGGCCTACCTCTTCTTCCTCGCGCACGGGGGGGCTATGGG
>NZ_BHZI01000541.1 GCF_004305975.1 Streptomyces otsuchiensis | reverse complement strand
TATTGATCAGAAACTCATTGGGTTCACTCGTCGAGGATGTAGCGGACGTGCGGGGCTTTGAAGTAGCCGGTGATGACGTGAGGTTGGCGTTGCCGGCGGTGGAAGAACCTGCGCGTCTCGGCGGCGAGTTCGGTCCGGCTCCTGGCCCGGTGGGTGTGGGGCAGGCTGCGCTTGAGGTCGGCGTTGACGAGCTCGTCCGGGTTCAGCTCCGGTGAGTACGAGGGCAGGAAGTGCAGCTCGATCTTGTCCTCATGATCGGCGAGCCAGGCCCGGACGGTCTTCGAGCGGTGGGCCGAGTGCCGGTCGACGATCAGATGGACCTTCCGGTCGAAGTGTCCGACGATGCGTGCGAGGAAGCGGCACATGACCCTCGCGTCGAACGACTCGGTGAAGACCATGAAGTGCATCCGCCCGCGGGTGCTGATCGCGGACATCGCGTTCACGGAGAACCGGTTCCCGGTGCGGCGAACCACCGGAGTCCTCCCCTTGACGCCCCAGGTGCGGCCGGTGACCTGGTCCGAGCGGATCCCGACCTGGTCGGCGAACAGGATCTCGCCGTCATCGGCCTTCGCCCGGGCCCGGATTGCCGGCCAGGTCTCCTCGCGCCATGCTCGGACGGCTTCCGGATCCTGCTCGACGGCCCGCTTGTCCGGCCGCTGGAAGGTCAGCCCCCAGCGCTTGAGGTACTTGCCCACCCCGGGCTCGGTGAAGCGGACCCCGTACAGCTTGAAGATCAGCCGACCTATCTGCCCCCGCGTCCAGAGTTGACCAGAAAGCCCCAGGCCGGATGGGGTGTGATCGAGAACAGCCTGACGCACGGCGGCCTGCTCGGCCTCGGACAGAACCTGATGTTCACCCGCGCGTCGACCTCGCGGCCGGGACAGCAGCCCGTCCCGGCCACCGGACTGCCACCTCGCCCACCAGTTGTCCACGGCCCTGACCGAGACCTTGAACAGGTCCGCAACCTCTGCCCGGTCACGGCCCTCCACGAGCGCCGACACCGCCAGCAACCGCACGGCCTCCTGCGCGTCCGGCGACCAGGTCCGCGCGTCCCCCACCAGATCACTCACACACCATCAACGAGCCTGAACCCGAAGCGTTTCGGATCAATA
>NZ_BHZI01000540.1 GCF_004305975.1 Streptomyces otsuchiensis | reverse complement strand
GCCCACCCCCGAGCAGCGGCTCACCGAGATACGCGAGCGGCGCGCCCGGAACCGCGCGGCGAACCCGCCCGACCCGCTGCGCCCGGTCTCCACCCACCCCCTCGTCGCCGAGATCGAGCAGTGGTCGCCCGCGCAGCGCGCGGCCCACGCCAAGGACGAGACGTGGGTGGGGACCGCCGGCCGGCAGCTCAAGACCCGGCACTTCGCGCACGTCGCCGCCGCCCTCATGGTCACCGCCCCGCCCGGCGTCCACCAGCCCGCCGCGGCGTCACGGCAGGCACGCCGCGTCATCGCCGATGTGCTGCGCAGCAAGGAGGTCGCGCAGCGGCTGCTGCTCTCCGGGACCCGCGTGGTGATCATCCCGGCGGACCAGAAGCTCACCGACCTGCCCGAGTTCGCCTCGCTGGCGGGGACGAAGACCCACGTCGGCCAGGACTGGGACATGGTCCGCGGCGTCGAGTCGCGGAACGGCGTCATCGCCGTCGGCGAGGAGAACCTGCTGGGCACCACCACCCGCTTCGGCGCCAACGCCGACGGGTACAGCGTCCTCACCCACGAACTGGCGCACTCCGTCCACCGTGTCCTGACCACCCGCCCCTCGGGCCGGCTCGAGGACGGCGATCCCCTGGACGGCGCCGCCGCTGTGATCGGCGCCGCGCACAGCGCGGGCGTGCGGCTCGACGACTCCCCACACGGCCCCGCGCGGCGCCAGCGGTCCGACGGCACGTGGACCCAGCCCAACTACGCGATCAGCAACCAGGAGGAGTTCTTCGCGCAGCTCACCAACACCTGGCTGGGGAGCAACGGCGGCCGGGACCCCTTCACCGGCTTCCCCATGCGCAACGACCAGCAGTGGGTGACCCAGTTCGCCCAGCGGTTCACGCAGACCCAGGTCGACGGCTCCGAGACCCAGCAGGAGATCCGGCGGCTGGAGACCGAACAGCGCCTGGTCCAACGGCTGGTGCCGCTGCTCACGGAGCTGTACGGCCCGAAGCGCACACCCGATCTCGGGCCGCACAACCCGCGGGAGGCCGTCCGCCAGGAGAACGAGGTCTGGGATGCGTTCCGCAGCCTGTGGGACGGCCCGAACGGCCCTGACCCGGGGCTGCTCCAGGGCACCACCCCC
>NZ_BHZI01000539.1 GCF_004305975.1 Streptomyces otsuchiensis | reverse complement strand
GGGGAGGTGGGGTGCGGCCGGGCCGCTGCCGGGCGTTCCGGCCGGCGCGGCGCGGCCGTGGGGCTCAGCGGTCCAGGGAGCGCAGGTAGGCGCCGACGTTCTCGACACCGTCGACGATGCGCGGTCCGCTGATCGCCTCGTTGTAGTCCAGCAGGTGGAAGTTGTCCTCGCGCACGGCGGTCACCTCGGAGAGGGCCGGAGAGGACTTCAGGAAGGCGATCTTCTCCTCGGCGGGCTGGTCGCCGTAGTCGAGGATCAGGATGACCTCGGGGTCGGCCTCGATGACCGACTCCCAACTCACCCCGGTCCAGCGGCCTTCGAGGTCGGAGTAGATGTTCTCGCCCCCGGCCAGTTCGATGATCTCCTGGGGCGGTGCCTGGTTGCCCGAGGTGAAGGGCTGGTCCACGCCCGAGTCGTAGAGGAAGACCCGCACCGGGTCGCCGTCGGGCGCCCCGGCCTCGACCTCCGCCACCCGCTCCCGGAGTCCGGTGACGACCTCGGCCGCCTCGTCCTCGACGCCGAAGATCGCCCCGAGCCGTTCCAGATCGAGGTAGAGACCGTCGAACGGGCCGACGCGCAGCGGGTGTTCGGGGTAGTTGTAGCAGGTCTCGCTGTGCATGAAGCTCTGGATTCCGAGGCGGTCGAGGATCTCCGGTGTGATGCCCCGTTCGTCGCTGAACCCGGACTGCCAGCCGGCGACGACGAAGTCTGCCTCGGCGCCGACCACGAGTTCCCGGTTGAGCACGTCGTCGCTCAGCATCTCCAGCCCGGCGTACTCCTGGGCCCAGGGGGACTCCTCGACCGGAGGGTTGGCCGGCGGCATGACATAGCCGCGGATGGCGTCGGCGAGCCCGAGGATCAGCATCTTGTCCGCGCTGCCCGCCTCGTACACCACGGCCTTCGACGGGGTGCGGTACTCGATCTCCTCGCCGCACCGTTCGACGGTGACGGTGTCGGCCGCCGCCGGCGGCGCCTCGGTCCGGGCGCCGCAGCCGGCGAGTATCAGCGGGGCGGCGCAGGCCAGGGCGGCCGCGGCAGGTCGGGAACGGAACACGGGGGTACTCCTCGGAGGATGGTTGAGGCACGGAAGCGGGGGCCCGGACGAGCACGGCCGGGCCCCCGCTTCCGTGCCTCAACC
>NZ_BHZI01000538.1 GCF_004305975.1 Streptomyces otsuchiensis | reverse complement strand
CCCCCACGCCCGCCCGCGCCGACCAGCCCGCTCTGTACGGCGGCAAGGGCAACCGCCGGGTGACCGTCCGGGACATCGCCGCCGCGAAGCGCCGCGGTGAGAAGTGGCCGATGCTCACCGCCTACGACGCGATGACCGCATCGGTGTTCGACGAGGCCGGTATCCCGGTCCTGCTGGTCGGGGACTCTGCGGGCAACTGTCACCTCGGCTATGACTCGACCGTTCCCGTCACCCTCGACCAGATGGTGATGATGTCGGCCGCGGTGGTGCGCGGCACCCGCCGCACCATGGTCGTCGGCGACCTGCCGTTCGGCAGCTACCAGGAGGGCGCCGTGCAGGCGCTGCGCAGCGCGACCCGGCTGATGAAGGAGGCGGGCGTCGGCGCGGTGAAGCTGGAGGGCGGCGAGCGGTCGGCCGACCAGATCGACCTGCTGGTGCGCTCGGGCATCCCGGTGATGGCGCACGTGGGGCTGACCCCGCAGTCGGTGAACGCCTACGGCGGACACCCGGTGCAGGGACGCGGTGAGGAGGCGGCGCAGCAGCTGCTGCGCGACGCCAAGGCGGTCCAGGACGCGGGGGCGTTCGCCGTGGTGCTGGAGCTGGTGACGGCGGAGCTGGCGGCCGAGACCACCCGGGGTCTGCACATTCCGACGGTCGGCATCGGCGCGGGCGCGGAGTGCGACGCCCAGGTGCTGGTGTGGACCGACATGGCGGGGATGACGGACTGGCCCGGCGGCCGGATGCCCCGCTTCATCAAGGAGTACGCGAAGCTGCGCGAGGTCCTGGGCGGCGCCGCGAAGGCGTTCGCCGAGGATGTCGTGGACGGCGCCTACCCGGCGCCTGAGCACAGCTTCAGCTGACACCGCGCGCGGCCGGGTGGCGTACCGCTCGGGTGCGCCACCCCGGGGCGGCACGGGAGGCGGTCGCGCTCAGGCGGCGCCGGTGCCTCGGTCGCCGGGGCCCGGAGCCGCTGCGTCGTCTTCCTCGGGAGCGGGCGGGGCGGCGGCCTCGCGGCCGGTGCGGTGGTAGTACCAGGCGAGGTTGGAGGTCAGGCCGGCCAGCAGTACCCAGATCACGCCCAGCCACCAGACACGCATGAACGCGAAGGCGACGACCGCCGCGGCCAGCGCGATCACGCAGACGATGAGTGCCTGGACGGACAGGCGGCGGGCGGCGGCGGGGGT
>NZ_BHZI01000537.1 GCF_004305975.1 Streptomyces otsuchiensis | reverse complement strand
GTGGGCGGGAGAGCGGGCGGCGGGGAAGAAGCGGAGGCGACGGCCTCCGCGGGTATCGCGGCCCGGCCGTCCCCGCTCGTCCCGGGGGCGCTCGCGGCGCCGCCGTCGGTCCGCTGCCCGGGGCCAGCCGGGCTGTCGGGCCCCTCCGGACCGTCGGAGGGGTCGGGTGTGGTGCTCATCACGGGTCTCCTCGGGGCTGACCCGTTCGCGACCCCGCCCACGGCGCACCCGGCCACGCCCCCGCGCCGACGGTGCCCCGCTCGCGCAGCGACCCGGGTGCCGGCGCACGCCGGTGAGCGGGATGTTAGCCCAGTTCCGGGACCCGCTCACCGGGAATACCGGGACTCAGGAGGTGAACGCGGGGCGCTCCGGGTCGAGATGGGCCATTCCCTCCGACGGCGACGACGCCTCCGCGAAGTGCCGGCGGGGAATCCGTCCGGCGAGGGCGGCCAGCCGGCCGGCGCGCACGGCGTCCCGCATGGCCGTCGCCATCAGCACGGGGCGCTGCGCGCGGGTGACCGCTGAGGCGAGCATCACACCGGCGCACCCCAGTTCCATGGCGAGCGCCGCGTCCGACGCGGTTCCCGCGCCGGCGTCCAGGATCACCGGCACCCTTACCCGCTCGGTGATCAGCTGGAAGTTGTGCGGGTTGCGGATGCCCAGCCCGGAGCCGATCGGGGAGCCGAGTGGCATCACGGCGGCGCACCCCACGTCCTCCAGCCGCGCGGCCACCACGGGGTCGTCGTTGGTGTAGGGCAGCACCGTGAAGCCGTCGTCGACCAGGGTCTCGGCGGCCTCCAGGGTCTCGACCGGGTCCGGGAGCAGGGTGCGCTCGTCGGCGATCACCTCCAGCTTCACCAGGTCGGTGCCGAGGGCCTCGCGTGCCAGCCGGGCCGTCAGCACGGCCTCCCCGGCGGTGTAGCAGCCGGCGGTGTTGGGGAGCACGCGGATGCCCAGCTCGGACAGGACCGAGAGCACCGTGCCGTGGACGCCGGGGTCGAGGCGGCGCATCGCCACCGTGGTCAGCTCGGTGCCGGAGGCGGTCAGCGCCGACCGCAGCGCCGTGTGACTGGTCGCTCCGCCGGTGCCCATGATCAGGCGTGAGGTGAAGCGGTGGCCGCCCAGCAGCAGCGGATCGTCCTCCGGTGCCGGAACGGCGGCCGGGGCTGAGGTCGGGGCCGGGGCC
>NZ_BHZI01000536.1 GCF_004305975.1 Streptomyces otsuchiensis | reverse complement strand
GGCGAGCTGGCAGGACGGGCGGGCCTCGTGACGGGCCGGGCCGTCACGGAACCCATCGTCTCCGACCGCGCACGGTGATGCACGCTGACACTCTGCTGGCTTGCAGAGTGTCGCTTTCGCGCAGATAGTGGACAAATGGACATAGCCCGCACGGACATCAGTGCCGTGTCGGAGCCGACCAAGCCCCGCACGCGCACCGGTATCGGTATCGGCGGCACGCGGGACCACGGAGGGCTGATGTACTTCTCACTCCCCGCGCGGCCGTGCTTCGTTCGGCACGCGCGCCGGATCGTCCGGCAGCAGATGGCCGCCTGGAGCTGCGGCCCGTCGCAGATCGCTGACACCACGGTGATCGTCAGTGAACTGGTCGCCAACGTGATCGAGCACAGCGAGGCGCACGACTACTACCTGGGGCTGTCGCGGGCCGCCGACCCGGTGGGCGCCGTCACCGTACGGGTCGCCACCGCGCACGGCGAGGACCCCGCGATACGGATACCCCCGCCCCGGCCGCCCGCGGAGGACCTGTTCGACGGGCACGACCTCGCCGAGGGTGGCTGGGGCCTGCCCCTGGTGGCGGCGCTCGCCGAGTCCTGGGGCGTCGACGGTGACGAGCACCGGCGCTCCACCTGGGCCACGGTCGCCCCGGACGGCCCTCCCGGCGCCGCCCCGGAGGCGTCACCCGTCGTGGCCGCCGGCGTGCCGGCCGTCCTCCGTCGTGGTGGCTGACCGCGAAGCCGCGCCGTTGCCCCGCGCGGGATCCGCGGCCGGCCAGGCGGCGGGCTCGTAGGGCGCGAGGCCCAGCTTCTCCCGGTAGTGCGCCACCTTCCGCAGCAGCCGCTCGCGCTGCTCCAGCAACTGCTCCACCGAGCGCACCACCTCGGCGTCGTGTTCCTCCAGCAGGCGCAGCCGCTCGCTGAACGTCTCGTCGCGGCTGGTGAGTTCGCTGTAGCGGCGGAGCTGGGCGATCGGCATCCCGGTCTCCCGCAGGCAGCGCACCAGGCCGAGCCGGCCCAGGTCGTCCTCGCTGTAGGCGCGGCGACCGCCCGTGGTCCGCGCCACGGGGGTGATGATGCCTTCCTTCTCGTAGTACCGCAGGGTGTCCAGGCTGAATCCGGAGCGGCTCGCCGCCTGCGCGGGCGTGTAGCTGTTCATCCGACCAGTCTGCACTTGACCTGGAGCGCGCTCCAGAACGGATGCTCACCACCATGACGACGACCGCCCCCACCC
>NZ_BHZI01000535.1 GCF_004305975.1 Streptomyces otsuchiensis | reverse complement strand
CGCCCGGGCCGCGCTGGTACTGCCGGCCGCCGCCCTGCTGGTCTCGGACCTCCCCGGTGGCCCCGCCGCCGGCAGTCCGGTGATCCTCGCGTGGGACACCGTCCTGCCGGGGTTCCTGCTCCCGCTCGCCCCGCCCGTCGTCATGGCGTCGCTCGGACTGCTCCTCGCCGCCCTGTTCAAGGAGTCACCGGTGTCCGACCTCACCCCAGTGCCCCCGGCCCGCAACGGCGAGGCCGACTACAGCTCCGGCGTCGCGGTCTGCGGCGCCGTCCGGACACCCGGCGGCGCCGCCGTACCGCGCGCCGTCCTCACCCTGGTCGACGCCGCCGGCCGCCAGTGCGGCCGTGCCGCCTCCGGCGACGACGGGCGGTTCGCGCTGAGCGGCCCGGCGCCCGGCGGCTACATGCTGATCGCCTCCGCCACCGGTCACCGACCGCGCGCCGTCGGGGTCACCGTGCGCGAGGCCACCGCAGAACTGGAGGTGCTCCTCGGCGGTCCGGGCCGGCTGCGCGGCCGGGTCCGCACCCCGGAGGGCGACCCGGTCCCGGACGCGGTGGTCACCATGACCGACCCCCAGGGGGACGTGGTGGCCACGGCCCGTTCCGCCGCCGACGGCGGATACCGGCTCGAAGGGCTGGTCGCGGGCGACTACACCCTCGCCGCCGGAGCCCCCGGCCGCCGGCCCGGAGCCCTGCCCGTCACCGTCGTCAACGGCGACCAGCCGCCGCAGGACATCGAGTTGACCGGAGGCGCCGTGCTGCGCGGCGCCGTCCGCAACGACGCCGGCCGGCCGGTCGCGGATGCCCGCGTCACACTGACCGACAACCACGGCGAAGTGGCCGGGACCGTACTCACCTGCGAGAAAGGGCAGTTCGCCTTCACAGCCCTCGCGCCCGGCGAGTACACGGTCGTCGCCGCCGGATACCCGCCGGTGGCCACCGGGCTCCAGCTGTCCGGCGGCGAGCACAGCGAGCGGGACCTTCGGCTCGGCCACGACTCGGCCACCACCTGACCCGGCGGACCGCGCCGCCACCCGGCTCCCGGCCGTGCGCCGTCCCGCCGCCCCGCGCTCTCCCGTGCCCTTCCCCACGGTGCGCGGGGCACGGTACCGGGGCACGAATGCGCCCACCCCGGTTCTGCCCGTATCCGCTCGCCACTGTGAGCGGAGGGCGTACGGTGGAACGATCCGCCCGGCGAAGGAGCAGACCGTGGTCCCCCAGCCCCTGATCC
>NZ_BHZI01000534.1 GCF_004305975.1 Streptomyces otsuchiensis | reverse complement strand
GGCGACGGGGTCCATGCCGCTGGTCGGCTCGTCCAGGACCAGCACGGGCCGGTCGCCGACGAGTGCGGCGGCGACGGCGGCGAGGCGGCGTTCGCCGCCGGAGAGGCGTTTGAGGGGGCGGCTCGCGAGGGCGGTGAGGCCCAGTTCGTCGAGGATGCCGTCCCGGCGGCGGCGCGCCTCCGCGATGTCGAGGCCGCGCAGCCGTCCGGCGGTCTCGGCGGCCAGCGCGACCGTCAGCTCGTCGAGGGCGGTCGCCTCCTGGCCGAGGTAGGCCAGCAGCCGGGGGGCGCGGCGCGGATGGCGGACCAGGTCGTGGCCGAGGAGCCGGACACTGCCGGCGTCGGGCCGCAGGAGTCCGGTGAGCTGTCGCACCAGGGTGGTCTTGCCGGCGCCGTTGGGACCGAGGAGCCCGAAGATCTCGCCGCGGCCGACGTCGAGGGTGATGTCGTCGCTGGCGAGGACGGGCGGCTGGGCGGCGGAGCGTCCCCGTTTGCGGCGGCCCGGGTAGGTCTTGGCCAGCCCGCGGACCGCCAGGGCCGGGGCGGGCACGGCCGCGCCGTCCACTGGACGCCGAGCGTCGACCACGTTCACACCGGCCCGTGAAGGAGAGGGGGACACGATGCACCAGGGTACGCGTGGTGGATGCCGCGCCCGCCCACGGGTCCCGCCGCGCCCCGCGCGACGAGGGGGAGGCGGCCGCGCCCCCGGGTCAGGAGGCGGGTTCGCGGGTGGTTCTGGTGCGGGAGTCGATCTCCCGCCAGAAGCCGCCCCGGATGTCGTAGCGGTCCTGCTCGTCGATCTGGTCGTCCTTGTGCGTGAGCAGGCCGAACCGGGCCGCGTAGCGCAGCAGTTCACCGTCGATGCGGTGCGGGATGCGCGGGTAGGAGGCGGCGATGTTCTGGAGGTGTGCGCCGGCGTTCACCCGGTCGGCCCAGCGGCGCGCGAAGACCTGGCCG
Organism: Streptomyces otsuchiensis; assembly: GCF_004305975.1. Classification (GTDB taxonomy): domain Bacteria; phylum Actinomycetota; class Actinomycetes; order Streptomycetales; family Streptomycetaceae; genus Streptomyces; species Streptomyces otsuchiensis. The sequence goes on along the minus strand of NZ_BHZI01000534.1, from coordinate 280 downwards.
ACCTCGGAAGGGTCCCCGCTGACGGCGGTGATGTCCTCCTCCCGGTCCGCCCAGCGCTGCTCGGCGGAGGTGACCTGGGAGAGCATCGGCAGTCCGGCGGAGTCCGGGGACTCGCCGGCGCCGCGTTCGACCCAGCCCTTGTCGGAGGACCAGCGCACCACCGCCGAGGCGGGTGGGGCGGGCGCGGCCGGTGGGCGGCCCGCCCCCCCCCGTCTCTTTTACACAACTCCCAGCCCCCCAGACAAAAGGCAAACTCGTATGCCGGCTTCTTCTTTGAAAA
>NZ_BHZI01000533.1 GCF_004305975.1 Streptomyces otsuchiensis | reverse complement strand
TCTCCGGGCCTGCCGGGCCCCGCCCTGGACGGCGGGCCGGACTCAGCCGAGCCGGTAGTCCGAGACGCCCGTAGTGATGCCGGTGCGGGGGCCCGGGTCGATGAACTGGTCGTAGCGCAGGTCGTTGTCCACGTACCGCTTGAGCCAGGAGACGCTGTACTTGGCGATCAGCGTGTTGCTCGAGTTGGGCGCGAAGTGGCCCTCGCGACGCAGTTCGAGGTAGGCGCGGCGCTCCGCGTTGGTCAGCGACTCGTAGAACGGGATCGAGTGGGACCGCACCGGGGCGATGGCGTCGTTCTCGGCGCCGATGACCAGGGTCGCCGCGTCCACACCCGACCAGCCCTTCTTGAGGTTCCAGGGGGTGAGCGGGACCGCCGCCCGGATCTCGTCGCGCTCCTCCGCGGCCTGGAGGGCACCACCACCGCCCATGGAGTGGCCCATGACCGCCTGACGCGAGGTGTCGATCCGGGGCCCGACGACCGAGTCGCCGATGGCGTGGTCCAGCGCGGCGTGCAGCTGCGTCGCCCGCTGGCGGGGCTGGTCGTAGCGGGAGTCGGTGTTGATGGTCACCACGACGAACCCGAAGGACGCCAGGCGGGGACCGAGCCACGCGATGGTGGACTCGCTGGCCGTGTAGCCCGGCGAGATCGCCACCACGCCGAATCGGCCGTCGGCCGTGCTGGTCGGGTAGTACATGGTCCCGTCACGGAACCCGTCCGACCCGAGTCGGCTGATGGAACGCTGGGAGACGGAGTAACTGCCGCGCGCTTGCTCGATGTAGGAGTTGGAGGGATCCGGGCCGCGCTCGTGGGGGTTTTGAGCGGCGTGGGAGCTGGTGGCGCCGAGGCTCAGCATGAGCATCAAGGCGGCGGTCAGCGCCCAGACGCGCTGGAACACAGACAAGGCGATGCCTTTCGGACGGCTGCGGGTGGGGGGTGAGCAACCCGCCAGGCGGTCTGCCGAGCCTGACTAAGCGCTCGCTTTTCAGCGGGTTGCCGAGATGGTTGCAGCCTGTACCGGCCCCGTCAACAGATCGCGCACTGATCGTCGCTTCACCCGTCAGCCTCTGGGGACTCGATGTTGTTCCACCGCCTGTTGTGGAGGGTGACGCTGGGTGGCTAGCGTGACGTCGTAGTGCTGGTCCACCTGGGGGGGTTGTTGGTCGTGGGGCGTTCGTCTGACTGGTCGGTGTTGGGGTTGTCGTCGGATCCGACGCCGGGTGATCCGGAGCGGATCA
>NZ_BHZI01000532.1 GCF_004305975.1 Streptomyces otsuchiensis | reverse complement strand
ACCGGTGCGCATCGCGAGCACCGAGGTGGTCCCGGCCGCGCTGACCGGGATCTTGTCGCAGGGGAGCAACGGGACCCGGATCGGCGCTATCTGCGGGGTGCCCCGCTCGGCCACCAGGCTGTCGTAGATGGGGGTGTCCGGGAAGTGCGACGAGTAGGAGCCGCCGTAGGACGAGCGCGGGGAGGTCATGTGACATAAGGTAAGCCCACTGTGCTCCCGATGGGGAGTGCGATCCGGGGGTCATTTAGCGTGTTCGCGCTCACTCCGGACGGCCTGTGTGACGCGGATGTCGTTTTGTGCCGAACTGCCGCCCGTTTTCAGAGGGATTGAGCAGGCGTCGCCCCGCTCGGATCAAGCGGAGATTGTCCCGTTTCGCTCTTGAGGGCGGCTCATTTCGGCCAAGATCGGACAGCTCCGATCACTTCCGCTCGCGGCACCTCCGCGTCCCGGTACCCGCCTTCGCGGCGCCACCCGACCGCGTCCCGCCGCACCGCGCGGCCGCGCCGCCCGTACTCTGGGGACCGTGAGAATCGCGCTGGTCGACTCGGGAATCGGACTGCTCGCCGCCGCCGCGGCCCTGCGTCGGCTGCGGCCGGACGCGTCACTGGTCATCGCCAATGATCCGGCCGGCATGCCCTGGGGGCCGCGCAGTCCGCAGGACATCACCGAACGGGCCCTGCGGTGCGCCCGCGCCGCCGCGCGGACCAGCCCCGACGCCCTCATCGTCGCCTGCAACACCGCCTCGGTGCACGCCCTCGACGCCCTGCGCGCGGAGCTGGAACCCGGCATCCCCGTCGTCGGCACCGTGCCCGCCGTGAAACCGGCCGCGGAGGGCGGTGGCCCCATCGCCGTCTGGGCCACCCCCGCCACCACGGGCAGCGCCTACCAGCGCGAGCTGATCCGTGACTTCGCCGGCGGCGCCCGCACCACCGAGGTGCCCTGCCACGGTCTCGCCGACGCGGTGGAGCGCGGCGACCCGGCGGCGGTCGCCCTCGCCGTGAAGGCGGCGGCGACCCTCACCCCGCCCGATGTGCGGGACGTGGTCCTCGGCTGCACCCACTACGAGCTGGTCGCCGAACGCATCCGAGCCGAACTGGCGGCGTCGGGCGACACCAACCCCGTGCGGCTGCACGGGTCGGCGGAGGCGGTCGCGCAACAGGCCCTGCGCCGCGCCGGAATCGAGCCCGCACCGGACGCGGCACCCGGTCCGGACCCCCTGTTCCTCGTCGAGGGCCGCCCCGCCCCACCACCGGCCGCCCTGGTG
>NZ_BHZI01000531.1 GCF_004305975.1 Streptomyces otsuchiensis | reverse complement strand
CTACGGTGCCCCACACCCCCCATGGCACCGCCCCGGACGAGGCGGTGCCTCCGTAAGGAGAGACATTCCGTGACATCCCTGAGAGCCGCAGGTCCGGACGAGGGACCGCGCCAGAGATCGGGCCAGAGATCAGGCGAACGGCCGCGCCGGTGGCGCCGCGCCGCCGCCGTCGCCACCGCCGGCGCGGCGCTCCTGGCCGCCGCGCTGCTGACCACCCCGACCCACGCCGCCCCGGGCATGAGCGAGGACGCCGCGCCCGCGTCGGGCGGTGCCCAGGCGCAGTTGGAGCAGGTCACCGGCTTCGGCAGCAATCCCGGCAACCTGACGATGCACCGCTACGTCCCCGACGACCTGCCCGCCGGCAGCCCCGTCGTCCTGCTGCTGCACGGCTGCGCGCAGGGCCCCGTCGAGTACTTCGACCACTCCGGCTGGCGCGGCGTCGCCGACGCGGGCGGCTTCACGGTGATCGCCGCCGGGCAGCAGACCGCCAACAACGCCTCGCGGTGCTTCAACTGGTTCGAGCCGGCCGACACCGCGCGCGGCAGCGGCGAGACGCTGTCGCTCAAGCAGATGGTCGACCGGGTACTGGCCGACCAGGGCGCCGACGCGAACCGGGTCTTCGTCACCGGCCTCTCCGCCGGCGGCGGCATGACCGCCACCATGCTCGCCGCCTACCCCGACGTCTTCGCCGGCGGCGCCGTCGTCGCCGGGCTGCCGCACGGCTGCGCCCGCTCGATGATCGAGGCGTTCAGCTGCATGAGCCCGGGGAAGAACCAGTCGCCGCAGGCATGGGGCGACCTGGTACGGGCCGCCCACCCGGGCCACTCCGGTGCCCGGCCGCCGGTCTCGATCTGGCACGGCGGGCAGGACTACGTGGTGGCCACCGCCAACCTCACCGAGTCGGTGAAGCAGTGGACCGACGCGCACGGCATCGACCAGACGCCCGACGCCACCAGCGCCCTCCCGCAATCGACCACCCGCAGCGAGTACCACGACTCCTCCGGGAGGGCGCTGGTCACCACCTACCTGATGCCGGGCAACGGCCACGGCACGCCCATCGACCCGCCGTCCTGCGGGGCGTCCGGCTCCTACTTCCTCCCCGGGCTGTGCTCGGCCTCGTACATGGCGCAGGACTGGGGCATCGCCACCGGCGGCGGCGACCCGACGGACCCCTCGGACCCGACGGACCCCACGGACCCCCGGCGGCGCCGTCGTCGCCGGGCTGCCGCACGGCTGCGCCCGCTCGATGATCGAGGCGTTCAGCT
>NZ_BHZI01000530.1 GCF_004305975.1 Streptomyces otsuchiensis | reverse complement strand
CGCCACTCCCCCGCCGGCCACTCCCCCGCCGGCCGGCTCGCGGGCCGGGTGAGCGAGCGGCCCGGCCAGGGGCGGACTCGGCGTCGTCGAACGGCACACCCGAACGGGTGAAACGCGACGGCGGATGTTGAACACGTTGAACGGGCCCACGCGTTTCCGGCAGGGACCTCCCGCACCACGAAGCAGCAGGTCAGGGCCGGACACGGGCCGGACGACGGCCGGAGCGGACCGGGCCGGAGCGGACCGGCACCGTCCGGAACCCGTCACGCACCGTGTCGCGTTGGGCCCGAGCCGGTCACGCTGTGGTCTCCAGCCCGTGCGCGGGCACAGCTCGACCGTGGAGCACACCGTGCCGTCCAAGACCGCCCTCTCCGTCCCCGACCGACCCGATCCCGTCCCGGCCGCCGATGACGGCCCGGCGCCACCGCCGGACACGACCGCCGCCCGGGAAGCGCTGCGCCGCGCGCACGCACTGGTGGAACCGGCCCTCCTCAGCTGGACGGACCGGCTGCCCACGGAGCTGCGGCGTATAGCCCGCTACCACTTCGGCTGGACCGATTCGGCCGGGCTGCCGGACCGCGGCCTCAGCGGCAAGGTGCTGCGGCCCGCTCTCGTCCTGGGTTGCGCGGAGGCCGTCGGCGGCTCGGCCGAGGACGCCCTGCCCCCGGCGGTGGCCGTGGAGCTGGTCCACAACTTCTCCCTGCTGCACGACGACATCCTCGACGGCGACACCACCCGCCGTCACCGGGCCACCGCGTGGACGGTGTTCGGTTCGCCCAGCGCGCTGCTCACTGGGGACGCCCTGCTCTCCCACGCCTTCCGGGTCCTGGCCGAGGACGGCTCGCCCCGGGCGGCGGCCGCCGTCGCGGATCTGGCCGACGCCACCACCCGGCTGGTCGACGGCGAGAACACCGATATCGGCTTCGAGTCCCGGGAGCGTGTCCCGCTCGACGCCTGCCTGGGCATGAGCGAGGCGAAGACCGCCGCGCTGCTCGCCTCCTCCTGCGCGCTCGGCGCGCTGTGGGCGGGCGCCGCCCCCGACCGGGTCGAATCGCTGCGACGGTTCGGTCACCACCTGGGGCTGGGGTTCCAGATCACCGACGACCTGCTCGGCATCTGGGGCGACCCCGCGGTCACGGGCAAACCGGCCGGAGCCGACCTGGCGGCCCGCAAGAAGTCCCTGCCGGTCACGGCGGCGCTGGGCTCCGAGGGCAGTGCCGCACGACGGCTGGCCGCGCTCTACCGGCCGCTGGAGGCGGACGCCCCGCAGGAGACCCCGGAACGGCTGGCGGAACTCGCGGAGCTGGTCGAGCGGGCGGGCGGGCGG
>NZ_BHZI01000529.1 GCF_004305975.1 Streptomyces otsuchiensis | reverse complement strand
GTCCTTGAGTTCCCGCAGCAGCGCCCGGAAGGAGGCGGCGTCGCCGGGTGGGAGGAGGTAGTCGCCCTCGGGTGTGCGGGGCAGCTTGCCGCCGCGCTGGGGCGGGCCCTGTTCGCCGGGGCGCACGGTGACGACGCTGCCGCCCGCCGCCTCCAGCCGCGCGGTCAGCTCGGCTGCTACCGCGTCACGGCCGGTGCCGTCGGGGTCGTCCTCGCCGGTACCGGCGAGGACGAGCCAGCGGGCGGCGGGGAGCCGGCCGCTGCGCGGCGCGGTCTGCCGCCACACCTGGACGTGGAGCCATTCCTCTTCGGGCAGCAGCGGCAGCGGCTGCGGCACCAGGGTCCCGTCGGGGCGCCGTACGGCTCCGGACTGGCGGGCGGCGCCGTCGGGTGTCCGATCGGCGGGGGCGCCGGTGTCGGTGCGCAGCCAGTACTCGGTGCGCTCGAACGGGTAGGAGGGCAGCGGGAGTCTGCGGGGGCTGTGCTCTCCGTGGTGGGCGTGCCAGTCGACGGCTACGCCGGTGAGCCAGAGTCCGGCGAGCCCGTCGGTGAGGGTGCGGTCGTCGGGGGCCGGGTCGGCCGCCGCGGGCAGGGTGGCGAGGACCAGCGGGCCCCGCTCGGGCGGGCAGTCGGGGTGGCTGCGGGCCATGGCGCCGAGGGAGCGGCCGGCGCCGAGCTCCAGGAACGCCGGGTCGGGGTCGGAGAGCAGCTGGGTCAGGCCGTCGGCGAAGCGCACCGGGGAGACCATGTGACGGGCCCAGTAGCCGGGGTCGGTGACCAGGTCGGCGGTGACGGGCTGTCCGGTGAGGCAGGAGACGTAGGGGACTCCGGGCGCCCGGGGCGTGAGGTTGTCACGGACCCAGTCGGTGAGGGCTTCGCGGGCGGGTTCCAGCATCCGGGTGTGGAAGGCGTGGGTGGTGGCGAGGCGACGGTGGGCGATACCCGCGTCCGTCAGCCGCGCGGCGAACGCCTCGACCGCCTCCGTCTCGCCGCCCACGACGCTGAGATCGGGCCCGTTGACGGCGGCGAGGTCGATTCCCTCGGCTGCCCACTCGCGTATCCGGCCTGTCACCTCCCGCTGCGGGAGGGCGACGGCGAGCAGGGCGCCTGCGGGCAGTTCGCCGATCAGCCGGGCCCGGAACGCGACGAGGCGGAGGGCGTCGGTCAGGGTGAGGACGCCGGACAGGCAGGCGGCGACGTACTCGCCGAGGCTGTAGCCGAGCATCGTCGTGGGTCGGACGCCCCAGCTCTCCAGCAGCCGCGCCAGGGCGTACTCGGCGACGAACACCGCGGGCTGGGCGACCTCGGTGCGGTTGAGCGGGGAGTCCTCGGCGTCCTCCGCGCCTGGCG
>NZ_BHZI01000528.1 GCF_004305975.1 Streptomyces otsuchiensis | reverse complement strand
GCGGCCACACGTTCAGCGAGTAGCAGCGCGCCGCACCACCGCACCACGCAGGATGACCGCCGTCGGGCGGTCGAGGACGCTCAGGTCCGTGCGCGGGTCGGTGTCGTACACCACCGCGTCCGCCGGGGCGCCGGGGACCAGGCCGGGCAGCCCGAGCCACGACCGCGCCGTCCAGGACGCGGCGGCGAGCGCGTCGTGCGGGCGCACGCCCGCCCGCACCAGTGAGCGGATCTCGTCCGCGATCCGGCCGTGGGGCCGGGAGTCCGTGCCGGCCAGGAGGGTGACGCCGGCCTCGACCGCCCGCACCACCAGCGCGGGGTGCGCGTCCGCGCCCCGCAGATACCACTCGCGCGGCGCGCCCTGGGGCGCGTGGGCGCGGATGTCCTCCGCCGGGGCCTGGACCATGGTGAGGGTCGGGGTGAAGGCGGTGCCCTGCGCCGCCATCCGGTCCAGCAGCCGGGGGTCCAGGCCCATGCCGTGTTCCAGCGAGTCCACGCCCGCCTCGACCGCCGCCGCGCAGCCGGACTCGTGCATGGAGTGCACGGCGACCCGGCCGCCGGCGGCGTGCACCGCCTCGACCATCGCCGTCAGGACGTCGACGGGGATGGCGTTGCCCTCGTGGACCCAGTCGGCGACGACCTTGACCCAGCCGGAGCGCCGCGCCTGCCCGGCCGCGGCCTCGGCCATCTCCGCGTGGTCGAGCCGCCGGGCCCAGCCGTCGAAGTACTGGCCGTGCTGGGTGATCCAGCGGCCGGCCCACCAGGCCCTGGGGAGTTCCGGGTCGGTGCCGAACCAGCTCGGCGGCTCCTCCGGGAGGCCCGGTACCCGGACCACGGTGACTCCGGCGTCCACATGGCGGCGCAGGTCGGCACGGAGCAGGGCGGTGTCGAACGGCGCGCCGTTCCCCTCGGCGATGCCGGGGTGGGTGTGGGCGTCGACCAGTCCCGGCAGCAGCCAGCCCTCGGCCACCGGTTCCGCGTCCGGCGCGGGGTCGGTGGTCCAGCGGTCCCCGTCGGCGCAGAGGTCGACGGGCTCGCCGTCGGGCAGGGCCCGGCCGCGGATCCGCACTACGGTCATGGCGTCGCTCCAGTGGTCACGGTCGTGCTGGTGGTCGCTGTCGTTTTCGCTCCGACCCGACGGGCGGGCGCGGGGCAGGATAGGGCCGGTGCGGTCACGGATGGGGCCGGTGCGGTCACGGATGGGGCCGGTGCGGTCACGGATGGGGCCAGTGCGGTCACGGCGTGGGCCGTTCACCGGGCGGCGGCCCGCCGCCGGTGCCGGCGGTCGCGTGCGCCGCGGACGGCGTGCGGGCCGGGGCGGCGGGGGGGGGGGTGGGTCTTTTAAACATCTGAAGCCGGCGGCGAAACT
>NZ_BHZI01000527.1 GCF_004305975.1 Streptomyces otsuchiensis | reverse complement strand
GGCCGGGCCCGCGTCCCCTCCTGCCTCGGGCGTCCGGTGGGCGTCGTCATCGGGGTGCTCGCCGAGCAGTTCCAGCGCCTGCCGGACGGCGGCCTCCGCGGCCTCGGCGCTGTCGGGCGCCGGCGGGTGGATGCCGTGCGCGCGTGCGAGGTCGCAGACGGCCGCGCTGCTGGTGAGGGCGTGCAGCCCGCCGGCGCAGTCGGTGGCGGCGGGCAGCGAGTCGGTGCCGGGCACGGGCAGGAACCCGATCTCGCCCGCGCCGCCGGAGGCGCCGCGCCGCAGCGCGCCGTCGAGGATGACGGCGGCGCCGGTGCCCGAGCCGAGCCAGAGCAGGACGAAGGTGTCGCGTTCGCGTGCGGCTCCCTCGCGGTGTTCGGCGATGGCGGCGAGGTTGACCTCGTTCTCCACCAGGACCCGGCCGGCGCGGGCGGGCAGCAGGCGGACGAGTTCACCGTGCCAGGCCGGGAGCATGGCGTTGTCGCGGCCGAGGGTGCCGGTGGCGGGATCGACGAGCCCGGGGGCGCCGACCACGGCGGTGTGGACCTCGCGCACGCCCGCGTCGGCCAGCACCGCGTCCAGCAGGGCGAGGGCGGCGGCGGCCGGGGCGCCCGGGGCGTCCTCCTCCCCCGGCGGCCCGTCGGGGACCGGCAGGGTCGCGCGGGCCACGGGCCGGCCGGTGAGATCGGCGACGGCGACGGTGGCGCTGTCGAGCCGGACGTCGAGGGCGGCGACATGGGCGCGGTCGGCTACCAGCCCGTAGAGGCGGGCGTTGGGGCCGCGCCGGGCGGAGCCGGACTCGCCGACGACGGCGACCAGTCCGTCGTCCTGGAGCCGGCCGACCAGGTCGGCGACGGACGGACGGGAGAGACCGGTGGCGTCCTTCAGCTGGGTCGCCGTCAACGGGCCCCGCTCGGCGAGTAGTTCGAGTGCGATGCGGTCGTTGATGGCCCTGGCCGTCCGGGGCGTCGCGGTGCGGGCGGTGGTCATGGCGGCGATCCTCGCAGATCCGTTGCACATCCCGGACCCCGCGTGTCGTGGGGCCGATGACGGGCTTTTTATACAGGCAACCTTCCTGATAGTTTACGCCCATGCTGTCCTCCACGACGCGGCGTGCCCGCCGCTCGACCTCCGCCGTGTTCGCCGTGCACGGCGCCGCAGCCGGCGCCTTCGCCACCCGCATCCCCTGGATTCACGAACATCTCGGCCTCACCACCGGCCAGTTGGGCATGGTGCTGGCCTTCCCGGCGATCGGCGCCGCCCTCGCCATGCCGCTGGCCAGTGGCCTGCTGCACCGCTACGGCGCACGGGCCGCCGTGCGCGGGCTGCTGACGGTGTGGTGTCTCGCCATCGCCCTGCCCGCCCTGGCCC
>NZ_BHZI01000526.1 GCF_004305975.1 Streptomyces otsuchiensis | reverse complement strand
CCCGCACTGCCACCGCCCGCACCGCCACCACGCGGGCCACCACCGGGTTCGCCGACACGCGGGCCGCCGCAGTGTCCGCCACCACGCGGGCCGCCGCCGTGTCCACCGTCCGCCTCCGCCGCGCGCCGGGCCGCGTTGAGCCGCAGCAGGCACCCGGCGAGCAGCGCGGCCCAGCCGCCCGCGAGCGCGGTGAGGCCGAGCAGCCCCTGCTCGCTCAGGACCAGCAGGTACATGTTGTGCGGCGACTCCAGCGCCTGCCGCTGGAACTCGGAGCCGGCGCCGCCGGTGTCGCTGCCGCCCGAGAGGGCGATCGAGGCGTGGGCGTCCCGGTGCTCGGCGAACCCCTTCAGGCCGACGCCGGTCCAGGGTTCCTCCCACCACATGGACCGGGCCGCCTCCCACATGGCGTACCGGTCGACGACGGACTGGTCCGGGGTGCCGGTGACGTCCCCGATGCTGGTCAGCCGGTCGCCGATCTGGCCGGAGGCCGCGCCCGCGACGCCGATCAGCAGCAGGCCGAAGACCCCGAGCGCCACCAGGGCGCGGCGGGTCAGGCACCCGGAGAGCAGCAGCACCACGGCACACGCCAGCGCGGCGGCGATCCAGGCTCCCCGGCTGAACGACACGGCCAGGGCGGCCAGCAGCCAGCCGGTGCAGGCCAGGGCGGCCGGCCGCCACCAGCGCGGCGCGTTCACCGGCGGCGAGAGCGCCGCGCAGAGCGCCACGATCAGCCCGTAGGAGACCACCGTCGACATGCCCATGACGTTCTGCGGGCCGAACGTGCCGACGGCGCGGATGTTCTCGCCCATGTAGGACGCGCCGCCGCCCGTGACGTACTGCCAGATTCCCACCGTCCCCTGGAGGACGGCGAGCGCGACCAGCGCGCCCGCGACCACGCGTACGTCCCGGCGGTCCCGCAGCAGCACCAGCAGCGAGAGCGGCACCAGTACGAAGACCTGCAGGTAACGGACGTAGCCCGTCAGGGCGGTGGTCTGGTCGGCCGAGACCAGGGTGACGACGCCGAGCGCCAGGGCGGCGGTGGCGAACACCAGGACAGCCGGGCCGCCGAGGCGGGGGCGGTCACCCCGCACCAGGGCGACCAGCGCCGCGGCGACCAGCAGACCGGACGCGATGTCGGCGACGGCCAGCCGTCCGCCGCCCAGCTCCAGCAGCCCGGCCGGCAGGGCCAGCAGCGACAGGGTGGCGAGAGCGGGCAGCAGCGCCCGGTTGCGGACCAGCCATCCGCGGACCGGCCACCCGCGGACCGCCGACGCGAGCCGGTCGCGTCGCCGCTCCGGCGGTGCCGGGTGCTCCGGCCGCGCGGACGGTCCGGCCGACCCGTGCGGCGCGGGCCGCGACGCCGTGGTGGGGGAGGG
>NZ_BHZI01000525.1 GCF_004305975.1 Streptomyces otsuchiensis | reverse complement strand
GCGCCCGGGCCGCTGACCGTCACCCCCCACTGTCACGCCCCACACGCGCCACACGCGCCGCCGTCCGCCGCGTTCCCGGCCGGGGACGCGGCGGACGGCGGCGCGTGTGGCGCGTGTGGGGCGTGACAGTGGGGGGTGACGGTCAGCGGCCCGGGCGCTGGCTCTGGCCCTGGCTCGCTGACGCGTAGGGCAGCAGTGCCATCTCCCGGGCGTTCTTGATGGCGCGGGCCGTCTCCCGTTGCTGGCGGACGGTGAGCCGGGTGACGCGGCGACCGCGGATCTTGCCCCGGTCGGAGATGAAGCGGCGCAGCAGCTCGGTGTCCTTGTAGTCGACGTGGCTGATTCCTGCGGCGTCGAGCGGGTTGGGCTTGGGCGAACGGTCGCGGTCCCGTTCGCGTTCACGCGTGCGGCGGGGTGGTTTTCCGGTGGCGGCGGTCATGGCGTCGTTCCCCCTCACCAGCTGGACTTGCGGACACCGGGGAGGTGGCCGGCGTGGGCGAGGACCCGGGCTGTGACCCGGGAGACGCCGAAGGCGCGTAGGTGGCCGCGCGGGCGGCCGTCGACGCTGTCGCGGTTGCGTACCCGGACGGGGCTGGCGTCGCGGGGCTGGCGTCGCAGTTCTCGTTGGGCGGCTTCCCGGTCGCCGGGCGGGGTGAGCGGGCTGCGGATGAGCGCGCGCAGTTCGGCGCGGCGGGCCGCGTAGCGCGCCACGGTCCGCTTCCGCTGCTCGTTCTTGGCGATCTTGCTCTTCTTGGCCATGGCCGGTGGTCCTCCTCCGGGAGTGGTTCCGGTGTGGGTGGGGTGGGTGGATGGGTGGTTTGCGGCGGGGGCGTCAGACCTGCCGGCCGCGGGCGCGGATGCGGGCGACGGCGGCCTCGATTCCGATGGTGTCGACGGTCCTGACTCCCTTGGCGCTGAGCGTCAGCCGGATGTGCCGTCCTTCGCTGGGGAGCCAGTAGCGCTTGCGCTGGATGTTGGGGTCGAAGCGGCGTGGGGTGCGGCGGTGGGAGTGCGAGATGCGGTTGCCGAAGCCGGGGCTGCGGCCGGTGAGCTGGCAGTGGGCGGACATGGCGGTCGGTCTCCGGTGCTCGGTGGGTGGGGTGACGGTCGGCCGGGACGCGGGGCGTGGAGGAGCCCCGGGAATCCTTAATGAAAATGATTCTCGTTTCTGTATAGTAGACCCATGGCACGCAACGACATCCGCCCGGTGGTCAAGCTCCGCTCCACCGCCGGCACCGGCTTCACCTACGTCACCCGCAAGAACCGCAGGAACGACCCCGACCGGATGACCCTGCGCAAGTACGACCCGGTCGCCCGGCGTCACGTCGCCTTCCGCGAGGAACGCTGACCCAGCCCCGCACCACCCAGCCCCGCACCA
>NZ_BHZI01000524.1 GCF_004305975.1 Streptomyces otsuchiensis | reverse complement strand
GTGCGTGCCCGGGTGACGTTAGCGCGCCGCCCGGACCGCCCGGCCGTCACGGGTTCCGGTGACCGGCGTCGTGGTCACGCGCGGATCACGCGTCCACGACCAATACGACCACTATGACGCCAGTGTTAACAGCTCTCGTACACGGCTGTAACCCCGCTCACACTGTGGTGCACCGCGGCGCGGCGGCCTGGACGGGCTCCGCCGCCGCGCGGGAGAGCCGACGCACGCCCGGCGCGGCCGGCGCTCACCCCCGACCCGCAGTGCAGAGGAAAGGACGTACCGGATGAGGACGCCCAAGGCCCTGGGACGGAGCGTGGCGGTCGCCGCCTCCGTGGTCCTGGTCGGCGTCGCACTGGTCGATGTGCGCCAGAGCGCCGCATCGGGCGGCGGCCCGAACGAGAAGCTGATGCTGATCGCCCCGGCCGCGCCCGGCGGCGGCTGGGACACGCTCGCCCGCGAGATGCAGAACGGTCTCCGCGAGGAGGGGCTGCGCTACAACATCGAGGTGTCCAACGCCGAGGGGGCGGGCGGCACCATCGGCCTGACCCAGACCGCCAACCGGGAGGGCCAGGCCAACGTCCTGACCATGTCCGGCCTGGGCATGGTCGGCGCCGTCGAGACCCTCGGCTCGCAGCACACCATGGACGACGCCACCCCGATCGCTCAGGTCGCCTCCGAGTACCTCGCGGTCGTCGTCCCGGCGGACTCGCCCTACGAGACGCTGGACGACCTCGCCGACGACTGGGAGAACCAGGGGCGTCAGCTCCCGGTGGCCGGCGGCTCGATGGGCGGCGTGGACCAGATCTTCACCGCCCGCGTCGCCGAGGTGATGGACGTCGACGCCTCCGCCATCAACTACCTGCCGTACTCCGGCGGTGGTGAGGTGGTCACCTCGCTGCTGTCCGGCACCTCCCTGGTCGGGTTCGGGACCGTCGGCGACTTCAGCGACCAGCTCGACCGCGGCGCCATGCGCGCCCTCGCGGTCTCCGCACCCGAGCGGCTCGACGGCGTGGACGTGCCGACGATGCTGGAGCTCGGCTACGACCTGGAGATGTCCAACTGGCGCGGCGTCATCGCGCCGCCCGGCATCACCGAGGAGGAGGCCGACCGGCTTCAGGAACTGGTCGCCGAACTGGTCGTGACCGACTCCTGGGCCGACACCCTCAAGCGCAACAGGTGGACCGACACGTACCAGGACCGCGCCGAGTTCGAGGCGTTCCTGGAGGAGGAGATCGCGGTGACCGCAGAGATCGTGAAGGCGCTGGGACTGTGACGCCGAACCGAACGGACAGCCCGGAGCCCGGCGCCGGTGCCGGTGCCGGTGAGCGGGAGGAAGACGGGACGGGGACGTCGACCGCCCCGGGCCACACCTCCCCGGCCACCGCCACGACCGCCAC
>NZ_BHZI01000523.1 GCF_004305975.1 Streptomyces otsuchiensis | reverse complement strand
CGGCCAGTCCGGAGGAATGGGGCTGTTCGGGCGGTCCCCGGCGCCCGGCCGGGTCCCACGCCGCCACCTGGCCGACGGCACCCCTGACGTGCGCACGGCTACTGCCTTACGCTGCCGTGGGTTGACGGACGAGGGAGGGCGACGGGGATGACGGGACCGGGGAGCGGAGCGCTGTGGGGGCGCGCCGAACAGCAGGACTTCCGCAGCAAGGTACGCGGCTGTGTGCTGGGCGGCGCGATCGGCGACGCCCTGGGCGGTGGGATCGAGTTCGACTCCCTCGCGGACATCCGCGCCCACCACGGCCCCGACGGCGTCACCGGCTACGTCCCCGCGTACGGGCGGCGCGGCGCGGTCACCGACGACACCCAGATGACGCTGTTCACCATGGACGGCCTCATCCGCGCCCACGTCCGCCGCGACTCCGGCGCCTGGCATCCGCCCACCGACGTGCACGCCGCCTACCGCCGCTGGTACCGCACCCAGACCGACTGGGGGCCCGACGAGCGCCGCACCGAAGACGGTTGGCTCGCCCGCCAGGAGTGGCTCTACGCCCGCCGGGCACCGGGCAACGCCTGCCTCAGCGGTCTGGGCGACGAGGTGCTCGGAACGGTCGAGAAGCCGAAGAACCCCGGCTCCAAAGGCTGCGGGACCGTGATGCGTTCGGCTCCGTTCGGCCTGCTGGCGGGCTGGGACCCGCAGTTGGTGTTCCAGCTCAGCGTGGAATGCGCCAGCCAGACCCACGGCCACCCCACCGGACAACTCGCCGCCGGTGCCTTCGCCGTCATCGTCCACGCCATCGTGCGGGGCGACGGACTCGACGCGGCCGTCCAGAAGGCCCTGGCCCAGCTCGCGGTCCGCCCCGACCACGAGGAGACCACCGACGCCCTGCAGAAGGCGCTCGGCGCCGTCCGGCAGGGAATGCCCGGACCGGAGCGGGTGGAGTCGCTGGGGGAGGGCTGGGTCGCCGAGGAGGCGCTCGCGATGGGCGTCTACTGCGCGCTGGTCGCACAGGACGTGCGCCACGGCCTGCTGCTCGCCGTCAACCACGGCGGGGACTCCGACTCCACCGGCTCCATCTGCGGCAACCTGCTGGGCGTCCTGCACGGGGAGACGGCGCTGCCCCCCGACCTGCTGCCCGAACTGGAGGGCCGCGCGACCATGCTGGAACTGGCCGACGACTTCGCGCTGGAGATGACCCAGGGGCCGGTGCTGCACAGCCCCGGTGAGTCCAACCCGGCCTGGCTGGAGCGCTATCCGCGACTGTGACGGGCGGACGGCGCCCCGGCGTGGTCGCTGTGCGCGTGGTGTGACGCCGGTCCCGGTCGGGGAGGGAGGGCCGGAACCGGCGTCAGTCGGTGCGGGCGGTGCGGGCGGTGCGGGCGGTGCGGGCGGTGCGGGCG
>NZ_BHZI01000522.1 GCF_004305975.1 Streptomyces otsuchiensis | reverse complement strand
GGGCACCGTAGGGCGGCCGGGGGCGGCCGTTGATGGCGGGAGCGGCCATCGTTTCCGGCAGGTCTGTGTGGTGCACACACATTGCCGGGACGTCCCGGCGCGGCGGACGCTGCTACGCGTCACCGGGAACCACACAAGGAGCCGAGCCGTCATGACGCTGCCCAGACCCCGCAGAGCCAGCAGTCGAGCCAGTCGCCTCCCGCACACCCGCGGCCCCGTCCTGGCCGCTGCCGTCGCGCTCGCGGCCCTCGCCACGGCCTGCTCCAGCCCCGGTGGCGACGGCGGGAGTTCGGGCGGGGGCAACGGCGAAGGGGACGAGGGCGGTTCGGTCACGGTCGCGCTGATCACCTCCACCTCCGGCCCGCTCGCCTCCTACGGGGAGCAGTACCTCCAGGGCTTCGAGGCGGGCCTGGACCACGCCACCGACGGCACCGGCGAGATCGACGGCATCACCATCGAGGTGGTCCGCTCCGACGACGGCGGCGAGCCCGACACCGCCGTCTCGCACGCCCGGCAGCGCATCGGCGAGGGCGCGAAGATCATCGCCGGAACGGCCTCCTCCGGTGTCGCGGTGCAACTCGCCCCGCTGGCAGTCCAGAACGACGTGCTGTTCCTCTCCGGCCCGGCCGCCACCGACGCCATGACCGGCACCAACACCCACACCTTCCGTACCGGCCGGCAGACCTACCAGGACGTGGTGACCGCCAAGGAGATCCTCGGCGAGACGGACGGCGACGGGCAGAAGGTGGTGGTCCTCGCGCAGGACAACGCGTTCGGGCAGGCCAACGTCGCAGCCGTCGAAGGCGTCCTCGGCGGGCAGGGACTGGAGGTCACCTCGGTGCTGGCGCCCCCGTCCGCGACCGACCTCACCCCCTCCACCGCGCAGGTCAAGGCGCAGGACCCGGACATGGTCTTCGTCGCGTGGGCCGGTGACACCGCCCAGTCCATGTGGACCACCCTCGACCAGCAGGGCGTCCTGGACACCGCCACCGTGGTGACCGGCCTCGACATCCGCGCCAGCTACCCGGTCTTCGGAGACGCCCGCGACAAGATCACCCTCCTCGCGCACTACGTGCCCGGTGCCACCGACACCCCCGAAGCACAGGCGATGGAGGCGTACTTCGAGGACAAGGGCTGGGAGAGTGACCTGTTCAGCCCGGACGGCTTCAACGCCGCGCAGATGGTCGCCGAGGCGGTACGGGCCGGCGGCACCGACGCCGACACGGCCGCCATGATCGAGGCGCTGGAGGACTTCACCTTTTCCGGCGTGAAGGGCGAGAACACGGTGCGCGGCTCCGACCACGCACTGCTCCAGCCCATGTTCCAGGCCGAGTTCGACGGTGACATGCCCAGCGTGGTGCGCACGCTGGAGCCGTCGCTGGTCGCGCCGCCCGAGGCGGACTGAGCCATGGCCCCCGCC
>NZ_BHZI01000521.1 GCF_004305975.1 Streptomyces otsuchiensis | reverse complement strand
GTCGGCCCACCCCTCCCGATCCGGTGCGCCCCGTGGTGCAACCAGCCGCACCCGCAAGGCCGTTGACGATCACCGCCGGTCCCGCTGCACTGACGGCAGGCGACCGCGAAAGCTCTCGGACGAGATCCGTCAGAACCGTTGACGCCTCCGCCACGCGGCCGTAACTTTCATCCGCATCGACTCCGATAATTATCGGCGATCTTCCGGAAGGTGCGTGCGATGCGGATCCTCTCTCACTCACGGTTCAGAGCCGGCACCGCGGCGGCGGCCGGTGCCGTGCTGCTCACCGGCACACTGGCCGCCTGCGGCAGCGACGGCCCCTCGGGCTCGTCGGAGACCCTGGAGGTCTGGGTCTACCAGGACGGATCGACCCGCATCCAGGCGGAGTTCGCGGAGCGTTTCAACGAGACCTCCGACATCAAGGTGAAGCTCACCGAGATACCGGGCGAGAACTACCAGGAGCGGATGCGCACCGCGATGGGCACGCCCAACGCGCCCGACATCTTCTTCAACTGGGGCGGCGGTTCGATCAGCGACTTCGTCGAGCAGGACATGCTCGTCGACCTCACCGGCATCCTCGACTCCGACCCGGACTTCAAGGACGCGTTCATCCCCTCGATCCTCGACTCCGGCGCCGTCAACAACAGCCACTACGGAATTCCGATGCGCGGCGTGCAGCCCGTCATCCTCTTCTACAACACCGAGCTGTTCGACCAGATCGGCGCCGGGCCGCCCGAGACCTGGGACGACATGCTGGCGGCCGTCGACGCCTTCCTGGACGAGGGCGTCACTCCGATCGCCCTGGGCGCCAGCGACTCCTGGACCTCCATGATGTGGCTGGAGTACCTGCTGGACCGCGAGGGCGGCCCGATGCTCTGGCAGCGCATCCAGGGCGGGGAGTCCGAGGCATGGGGCGACCCGGCGGTGGTGGCGATGGCCGAGACCACCCACGAGCTGATAGACACCGGCGCCTTCGGCCCCAACTTCCTCTCCACCGACTACGTCAACGACGGCGCCTCCACCTTCTTCGCCCAGGGACGCGCCGCGATGCACCTGATGGGCAGCTGGGAGTACGCCAACCAGCTGGAGAACCAGCCGGAGTTCGCCGAGAACTCGCTGGGCTACGCCACCTTCCCCGTGATCGAGGACGGCAGTGGCGACGCCGGCGGCGTGGTCGGCAACCCCACCAACTACTGGTCGGTCAACTCCAACGTGCAGGACGAACGCCTCGACGCAGCCGTGGAGTTCATGAAGCTCGCGGGCAGCGAGGAGTACGCCCGCGCGCTCGTCGAGAACGGTGACGTCCCGGCCACCACCGGCGTCGAGGAGCTGCTCGACGACCACGTCAACCCCGAGTACGCCCGCTGGCAGTACGACGTGGTCAGCGACGCGTCCTCCTTCACCCTCTCCTGGGACCAGGCCCTGCC
>NZ_BHZI01000520.1 GCF_004305975.1 Streptomyces otsuchiensis | reverse complement strand
GGTGGGGCCGGTGGGACCGGTGGGGCCCGCCGGTGGCAACGGAATCCAGGCGGTGGCGGTGTAGACGTCGGGCCGTCGGCCCGTGCGCGCACCACCGCCCGTCTCGGCCGGGTCGCCCGCCTCGGCCGGGTCGCCCGCCTCGGCCGGGTCGTAGGGGGAGCCGTCGTGCGGGCCGCCGTCCTCGTCCTCCGCGTCGACACCCCTGACCCGGCTGACGACGAGACGGCCGCCGACCGACTCCAGCCGTGAGCGCATGCCGTCCAGTCCCATGCCCGCCACCCGCATTCCGGCGTCGGGGTTCACCGCGTTCCGCACTTCGATCCTCAGTCTGTCGTCCCACTGCCGCTCGACCAGCACGGGGTCCCCGCGGCGGCCGTGCTTCAGCGCGTTGGTCAGCATCTCCTGCAACACGCGGAACGCCACGGTCTCCAGCTCGGGAGGCAGGGGCCGGGGCGTACCGATCACATCGTCCCGCACCTCGCCGCCGGCGGCACGGACGTCGGCGAGCAGGGTGTCCGGGCTGCCGGTCGGCTGCAGGCCCGCCACATCGGGGTCGGTCATGGACACCAGCACCTCGCGGACGTCACGCAGTGACTGCCGCGCGGAGGCGGCGATGTTCTCCATCGTGCGCCGCCGGCCCGCCGCGTCGTCCTCCGGCAGGAACTGCGCCGACTCTGCCTGGGCGAGGATGACCGCGAGCGAGTGCCCGACGACGTCGTGCACGTCGCGCGCCAAGCGCGCCTGTCCCTCGCGCAGTTCGGCGATCTCCTCGGCGTGGCTGCGTCCCGCCTCGGCCTCGACGCGCGCCTCCTCTGCGGCCTGCGACTCCGCCCGGGAACGCCGCATGCCGACCAGCAGCCGCAGCACCATCCCGATCAGCCACGGCAGCGCGAAGGTCGTCAGACCGGCGAGCACCAGCAGCGAGACTCCGCTCCGGGTCCCGGAGGGGCCGGTCAGACCCCGCAGGTCGAAATAGAAGGAGCCCAGCAGCATCGGCAGCCCGGCGGCGATCGTGTAGAAGGCGGTGAAGGCGGCTGCCACCGGAACCGAAAGTCCCGAGGCCCAGACCACCGCCCTCGTTCCGTAGCGCGCCGCGCCGTAGACGACGGCGGTGAGAACGATCTGCACGAGGAAGATGTCGACGCGCAGCACGACCTGCACCAGCGCCATGGCCCAGGCGATACTCAAGGCGGCCGCCGGCGCCCGGCGGTAGCACGCCGCCGCGCAGCCGAGGAGCACCGGCACCAGAACGGCGTAGTCACTGCGGTAAAACAGCATGCCGTAGCGGTTGGACTCCAGGATGCCGAGGATCACGACGACAACGCCGAAAGCGGCGTCACGCCACCATGCGGGCAGGTGAACGGCGCCGGTGTCGTTGACGGCTGGTTTCACGGCTGGGACGTCTCTTTCCTGTCGGGTGGGGGCAAAGCCCCCGGGGCGGAGGCGGGGAGCGATCGGGG
>NZ_BHZI01000519.1 GCF_004305975.1 Streptomyces otsuchiensis | reverse complement strand
TGGGTGAGTTGGTTGCGGGTGTTCCAGGTGTAGTGCCAGGTGTCGGGTTTGCGGGAGAGGCGGGTGCGTTGCTGGAGGGTGACGCGCCCGGCGGTGTCGTGTTCGTAGCGGGTGTTGCCGGCTCTGGTGAGGAGGGTGCCGGTGTATTCGCGGTTTCCGGTGGTGTCTTCCTGCCCTGCATGACCTCCGTTGGCGGTGGTTTGGTTGCCTGTGGGGTCGTAGGTGTAGGTCTCTTCACTCGTGGGGGTGATGGCTCTTGTGATCTGACCGAGGGGGTCTAGCGTGTAGTGGTGTTCGCCGGTGGGATCGGTGAGCTGGGTGAGGTAGTGGTCAGGCCGGTAGCGGTAGACACGGTCGAGGGTGGTTCGACTGCCCGCGTTGAGGGTTTGGCGGGTTCGGCGCCCTGCCGCGTCCCAGGTTTGGTGTTCGGTGATCACACCGTCGGTGGTTCGGGTGGTCTCGCGGCCTGCGGCGTCATGGGCGAAAGTGAGCGTGTGCCCACTGGTGGTCAACGCGGCGGGGAGACCGTCCACGCCGTAAGTCCACTCTGATATCTGCCCGGTGGGGGTGGTGCGGTGGGTGAGGTGGCCGAGCGCGTCGTGTTCGAGGGTGAGGGTGCGGCCGTTGATGGTTTCGGTGGTGAGGTCGCCGAGTGGGTTGTAGGTGCGGGTGAGTTCGACGCCGGGTGAGGTGGCGTGTACGAGTCGTCCGAGGGGGTCGTGCTCGTAGGTCCAGGCGCCGTCGGGTGATTCCTCGGCTGTGGTCTCGCCGAGAGGGCCGTACGTGAAGGTCGTTCGCTGGCCTGCGGGGTTGGTGGTGGCGGTGGTTTGGCCGGCGGGGTCGTGGGTGTGGGTGGTGGTGTGGCCGTCGTAGTCGGTTTCGGCGACCAGGTGTCCGGCGGGGTTGTGGGTGTAGGTCCAGGTGTGGCCGAGGGGGTTGGTGATGGCGGTGAGTTTGAGTTCGGTGTCGCGGGTGAAGTGGATGGTGGCGCCGTCGGGGGTGGTGCGGGTGTCAGGGAGGTCGAACGGGCCGTATGTGAAGGCGGTGACGCCGCCGTTCTCGTCGGTCTCGGTGAGGAGGTTGCCCTCGGCGTCGTAGGTGTGGGTGCGGGTGCCGCCGAGGGGATCGGTGCGGGTGAGGAGCTTGCCCTCGGTGCTCCAGGTGGCCCGCGAAATGGCGCCCATGGGGTCGGTGACGGCGATGACCCGGCCGAAGGCGTCACGTTCCGCCGTGGTGGTGGACCCCACCGGGTCGGTGACCTGGAGGACGAGGCCGGCGGCGTTGCTCTCGATTCGGGTGGTGTGGCCGAGGGCGTTGGTGACGCTGCTGGTGGCGCCCGATGGGGCGTAGCTCTGTCGGGTGCGGTTGCCTGCGGGGTCGAGGGTGGTGGTGCGGTTGCCTGCGGTGTCGTAGGCGTGGTGCCAGACCGTGCCGTCGGGTTGGCGGATGAGGGTGGGCTGGCCGTAGT
>NZ_BHZI01000518.1 GCF_004305975.1 Streptomyces otsuchiensis | reverse complement strand
TTCAGCGTCTCCTGGCCGATCGGCACGGCCGTGTTGTTCCACTCCTCGACCACCAACCCCCACTCCACACCGTCCAGTACCTCGATGGCGCTGAGCGCGGTGTCCGGCTCCCGCAGTACGTGGTCCAGCACCCGGCGCAGTGTCCCGACCATCCGGCGGGCCGTCTCCTCCTCGAAGAGGTCCCGGTTGTACAGCAGCGCGCCGCCGAGTCCGTCGGTCTCGTCGCCCCGCAGCAGGAACTCCAGGTCGAACTTGGCGCCCCCGGTGTCCACCACCGACGCCGGCGCGGGCTCCAGCCCGGCCAGCCGCACCGTCGGCGGCGGTCCGCTCTCCAGCGCCAGGCAGACCTGGAACAGCGGGTGGCGTGACGGCGAACGACGCGGCGCCACCGCCTCCAGTACCTGGTCGAACGGCGCGTTCTCGTGGGCGAAGGCGTCCAGGTCCGCGGCGCGGACCCGGCCCAGCAGCTCGCGGAAGGTCGGGTTGCCGGAGGTGTCGGTGCGCAGCACCAGGGTGTTCACGAAGAACCCGACCAGCGGCGCCAGTTCGGCCTCCGGCCGGCCGGCCACGGGTGCGCCCAGCGGGATGTCCTCACCGGCGCCGAGCCGGGTGAGAGCTGCGGCCAGCGCTGCCTGCAGCACCATGAACGGGGTGGACCGCTCCGCCTGCGCCAGCCGCGTCAGCCGTGCGTACAGCTCGGGTCCGAAGTCGACCGGCACGGTCGCGCCGCGATGGCCCGCGACCGACGGCCTGGGCCGGTCCAGGTTCAGCGGCAGTTCCTCGGGCAGCTCCTCCAGCGTCTTGCGCCAGAAGGCCAGATCGCGGCCGAGCGGGCTGTTCTCGTCGGCCGGGTCACCGAGGGTCCGCTGCTGCCAGAGCGCGTAGTCGGCGTACTGCACCGGCAGCGGCGCCCAGGCCGGCACGGTGCCCGCGGCGCGGGCGGCGTAGGCGGTGGCGAGATCCTCGAAGAGCGGGCCGAGCGACTGCCCGTCGGTGGCGATGTGGTGGAGCAGCACCAGCAGCGTCGCGCCGCCGTCGCCGGTGTCGAAGACCGTCACCCGCAGCGGCGGCTCCTTCTCCAGGTCGAAGGCGTGCCTCCCGGCGGCGGCCAGCTGTCCGGGCAGCTCGCCGGCGGACAGCCGGCGGTGCTCGACGAACGCGGCCGGCTCACCCGGCGGCAGCACCCGCTGCACCGGTTCCCCCTCGTGGGTGGCGTAGACCGTCCGCAGCGGCTCGTGCCGCTCCACCAGGTCGGCGACCGCCGCCCGCAGCACCGCCGGGTCCGGCAGGCCGCTCAGCCGGGCCGCCATCGGGACGTTGTACGCGGTGCCCCGCTCCTCCATCGCCGCCAGCAGCCACAGCCGGCGCTGCGCGAACGACAGCGGCAGCCGCTCCGGCCGCCCCACAGCGCTGGTCAGACTTCCCGACTGCTCGCTGTCGGTGCCGAGTTGGGTGATGTGGTGGGCGAGGGTGGCGGGGGTGGGGT
>NZ_BHZI01000517.1 GCF_004305975.1 Streptomyces otsuchiensis | reverse complement strand
GCTCTGCGCGGCGGGGTCGGCGAGGGAGAGCACGCGGACGGCTCCGTCAGCGGTCTCCCCCACCGCGCAGAGCGCGGCGCCGTCGGGGGTGAGGGCGAGGTAGGAGGGGTCGGGCAGGGGACGCAGCTCCCGTACCGCGCGGAGCGCGCCGGTGGCCGGGTCCACGGTCGCGACGGTGACGCCCTGTCCTCCCTGCGAGGTGAACGAGCCGATGTACGCGTGCTGTCCGTGGTCCGCCATGGGTGCCCCGCCCTGTCTCCGCCGCATTGGTCCTGTCCGCCACCACGGCGCCGGGGTGGCGGTGCGCCGCCGGGCGGCCCGGACCGGCCCGGCGCGGGCTGGTGCGCGGCTCCGCCGGCGTCGACGGTCAGACCGTAGCACCGGCGGAGGGCAGGCGGCGGCGCGCTGTGGGCGGCCGGCCGGCGGGGCGGGTCAGTTCGCGGCGCCGCCGTGCGGGCTGTCCGAAGCGTCGGCCAGCAGCGTGTCGACGGTGGCCAGTTCGGCGTCGGTGAGCGGCGGTCCGGCGACGGCGTCGAGGTTCTGGTCCAGCTGGTCGGTGCTGGAGGCCCCGACGATCACCGAGACCACGCGCGGGTCGCGCAGCACCCAGGTCAGGGCCAGCTGAGCCAGGGTCTGGCCGCGTCCGGCGGCGAGGTCGCGCAGGGCCCGCAGCGCGGTCAGCCGCCGGGGGCCGAGGGCCTCCCGCCGCAGGAACCGTCCCTGGGCCATACGCGAGCCGGCCGGTACCTCGCCGGTGAGGTACCGGTCGGTCAGCAGGCCCTGTGCCAGCGGCGAGTAGGCGATCACGCCGGTGCCGGAGTCGCCCGCCGCGCTCAGCACGCCGTCCTCGGGGCGGCGGTCGAGCATGCTGTAGGCCACCTGGTGGAGGAGGAGCGGAGTGCCCAGCGCTGTGAGGATCTCGACCGCCCGCTCGTGCTGCGGGGCGGGGTAGTTGGAGATCCCGGCGTAGAGGGCCTTGCCCTGCCTGACCGCCGTGTCCAGTGCGCCGAGGGTCTCCTCCAGCGGCGTGTCGGGGTCGAAGCGGTGCGAGTAGAAGACGTCGACGTATTCCAGGCCGGTGCGGCGCAGCGTCTGGTCGAGGCTGGCGAGGAGGTACTTGCGGGAGCCGCCGTCGCCGTAGGGCCCGGGCCACATGTCGTACCCGGCCTTGGAGGCCACGAACAGCTCGTCGCGGTAGGGCCGCAGGTCCTGGGCGAGGACGGTGCCGAAGCTGGTCTCCGCGGAGCCGTAGGGCGGGCCGTAGTTGTTGGCGAGGTCGATGTGGGTGACGCCCCGGTCGAAGGCGCGAAGCAGCACCTCGCGCCGGGTGGACGCCGGGGTCGCGTCGCCGAAGTTGTGCCACAGGCCGAGGGAGACGGTGGGCAGCAGTACGCCGCTGCGGCCGCACCGGCGGTAGGTCATGGCGTCGTAGCGGTCCGGCGCTGCGGTGTGGGGCACGGGTGGGTTCTCCGGGTCTGTGGTGGGC
>NZ_BHZI01000516.1 GCF_004305975.1 Streptomyces otsuchiensis | reverse complement strand
CACCCCACCCCTCCGCCCGGCATCGCGGCCGGTTCGGCTACTCGGCGGCGTGGAAGCTCACCGTGGTGCCCTCGGTCAGGAGTACCCCGGTCGGGCCGGCGGCGTGCGGAGTCGTGGTGACGTTCTCGGTCACGGTCTCGCCGGTGAGCACGTCCAGGACAATCAGCTCGCCCGCCGGCTGCGCGTAGAGGTAGCCGTTGAAGAGCCGTGTCGAGGTGTAACTACCGTCAGTGGGAGTGGTCCAGGCGATCTGGCCGTCTTCGCCCACGCCCACGATCTCCTCCTCCGTCACGCACACGAGCGCGATCAGTGCCGGGTCGTAGTCGCACTGCCGGACTCCGTCGAGCCCTTCGCCCGCGTCACGGACGATCGAGCGGTCCTCGGCGCTGAGCAGCCGGGCGCCGTCGCCGGAGTCGCTCACGAGAATCCACGGGCCGTACACGGTGCCGTAAGAGCCGGGGAGTTCCGTCCGCCACTTCTCCTCGCCGGTGGCGGGATCGCGTGCGACGAGGTCCCCGGAGGCACCGTCGGCGAGCCGGTCCTGGGTGTAGAGGGCGCCGTTCGCGTGCCCGGCGTAGGAGACGTCCGCGCCCAGCTCCTGTACCTCGCC
The DNA here is from genome assembly GCF_004305975.1 of Streptomyces otsuchiensis. Lineage (GTDB taxonomy): Bacteria > Actinomycetota > Actinomycetes > Streptomycetales > Streptomycetaceae > Streptomyces > Streptomyces otsuchiensis. The sequence goes on along the minus strand of NZ_BHZI01000516.1, from coordinate 879 downwards.
GTCGCCGAGGTCGATGACGAAGTGCTCGAAGGCCAGGCTGCCCGGCTCCATGTAGCTTCCGTTGCTCACCGTCACGACCACCCGCTCGTCGTGCACCTCTCCGAGGTAGAGCGTCGGTGTCGCCGCGTTCGTCTCCCAGAACTCCGGACGGAGTTCGGTGCTCCAGAGCTGATCCCCGCTGTCCGCGTCGGCGAGCTGGAGTGAGCCGCCGACGGCCTCGCCGAGATCCACGAGGCGCGCGGCGAGGACGGCTTCCGTGCCGGCCACGTCGGTGAGAATCGGTTCGGCGAGGTGGCTGAGGCCCGACTGGAAGAAGCTGAGCTCCGCCTTCTCGGTCGGGATGTCGTCCGGACCGTAGGCGTCCAGGCCCGGGGCCTCGGGCTCCAGCCGCCAGCGCTCCTCTCCGGTTTCGAGGTCGTACGCCGTCAACCCGCCGTGGTCGGCGAGGTAGGCGGTTTCGGAGTTCAGCGCACCGCTGGCCTGGCCGACATAGTGCTCCGTCAGAGCGGTGGTCGGTTCCGTGCTGAAGCCCGGCGAGGGCCGGGGCTCCTCGGCCGGCTCCTCGTCCGTCGGAGCGGCCTGGCCGGCCGGTTTCGCGTCGTCGCCACCCGAGCCGCACGCGGTCAGGGACAACACCCCGGCCAGGGCCGTCGCGGCGACCCACCGGCCCCCGGTCCGCCTTCCGGCCGTGCCTCTCCTCGCTCCGGCGCTACGCACGTCGCCCCCACCCCTCCACATGACTACTGTGAGTGTTCTATCGGTACGTTGAACGTACCATTCGCCAACTCCTCGTCGCTGCGGGGGATACAGCGAGCAACCGTCGGCCCACTCCGGCCGGTCGGGCGGGGTCAGTGGGTGGCGTAGTGGGCGAGGTAGGCG
>NZ_BHZI01000515.1 GCF_004305975.1 Streptomyces otsuchiensis | reverse complement strand
AGGAGTGGCCCGTCGAACACCCCCGCCCCAGCTGCTGACCCGTGGTCACCGGCTGGCCCGCCGAGACGGAGATCGCCGACAGATGGGCGTACTGGCTGAACCGGCCGTCCGCGTGACGCACGATCACCTCGTAGCCGAACGATCCCGCCCAGCCGGCCGCCACCACCGTGCCGTTGGTCACCGACTTCACGGAGGTGCCCATCGGCACCGGGAAGTCGACACCGGTGTGGTAGCCCTGCGACCACGAACTGCCCGTCGCGCGGTAGGACGTTCCGGTGCCTCCACCGACCGGGGAGGTGTACGCGGCGGCAGGCGGCTTGCTCTCGGCGGTGGTCTCCCGCTCCTTGTCCCGCGAGGGCTTCGCCGCGCTCTCCGCCTCGGCGGCGGCCTTCTCCTGCTCCTTCTCCCCGGCCTGCTGCTCCGCCTTCTCCTCGCTGGGAGCGCTGGGAGCCGGAGCCTTCTCCGCCGGCTTCTGCTTCTTCTCCTGCTGAGCCGGCGCGGGCTGCGCCTTCTCCTCGGGGGCCTTCTCCTTCGGGGCCGCCGGAGCGGCCGAGCCCGCCAGCGCCAGCCGCTGGCCGGGGAAGATCAGATGCGGGTCCTTGCCGATCGTCGACCGGTTCAGCTCGTAGAGCGACTGCCATCCGCCCGAGACGCCGTGGTCGTCCGCGATGCGGGAGAGGTTGTCACCGGATACCACCTCGTGCAGCGCGTCCGCGGTGTCGGCGGCGGTCCGGGGGGAGGCGGCGGCCGGCCGGGTGTCGTTGCCGGTACCCGCGGCACGCTGGGCTCCGGTGTCCACGTCCTGACCGGCGTCGCGCGGCCCCGCGTCGGGGGCGGCCGTCCCGGCGGTCAGGCCCGCGCGCTCGGAACAGACCGGCCACGCCTTCGGACCCTGGCCGTCCAGCACCTTCTCGGCGACCGCCATCTGTTCCTCGCGGGTCGCCAGGTCGGCGCGCTCCGCGTAGACCGTGCCGCCGAACTGCTCCCACGTGCTCTGCCGGAACTGCAGGCCGCCGAAGTGTCCGTTGCCGGAGTCGATCGACCAGTCCTGCCCGGACTCGCACTCCGCGACCTTGTCCCACGTCTCGGAGGAGGCCGCACCGGCGGTCGCCGCGCTGATCAACGGCAGCGCCAGGCCGGCGCCGCTCGCTGTCACGGTGAGCGAAGCCCGGGAGACGGGGCTGGGACGGTAGCGGCGGTGACGTCCGCGAGTGGTCATCGAGTCCTCCGGGGCCGGGCATCCCTGTAGCCTCATCAGCATATGGCCCGATCAAGCGAGTTGTCCGGCACTCCTGGACAACGGCCGCCGCACCGGGCCGAAACCGGCCCCTCCCGCCCGCCGCCCCGGCGCACCCGGGCGCCGAAACGGCTGGCCACGCCCCCCGTCACCGGTTCCGGCCCCCGGTAGCGGCCGTCGCCTCCGCGGAGGCTAAGTCCGGAAACCGGCGGTGGACCCCGCCCCGGCCGTCCCCGCCGTGCGGGCGAAGGGCGCCGTAGAC
>NZ_BHZI01000514.1 GCF_004305975.1 Streptomyces otsuchiensis | reverse complement strand
TCGGGGACTCGCTCATGACGCCAGTCTCTCAGCAGCCGCATCGTGCGGCCGTGCGGCGGGCCCGCGCGTGAGGCCGCTCCCAGCGCTGGCCGGCCGGGCGGGAGCAGGGCGCCCCGGCACGAAGCGCGCTTCGCCGTCCGCTCACCCGGGCTCGCGCAGCCGCCGCCAGGCGGCAGGCAGCGCCTCGGCGACCTCGGCCGCCGTCGGCGGGTGGGGCGCCAGCGCGGCGGCGAGACCGTGCAGGTAGGCACCGGTCGCCGCCGCGTCGACCGGAGCGAGACCGGCGGCCAGCAGCGAACCGATCAGTCCGGCCAGCACGTCGCCGCTGCCCGCCGTGGCGAGCCAGCCGGTGCCGTTGGGGTTGACCAGCACCGTCCCACCGTCGAGGGGGTCCTGCCGCCGGTGTCCACCGGCCCGGCCGGGACCGGGGCCGCCTCCCGCGTCCTCCTCACCGGGCGGGGCGGCGATCAGCGTGGTGGAGCCCTTCAGCAGCACCGTGGCGCCGGTCTCCCGGGCCAGCCGCCGCACCGAAGCCAGCCGGGACGCCTCCACGTCGGCGCGGGCCACGCCGAGCAGGGCCGCGGCCTCCCCGGCGTGCGGGGTCAGCACCAGTGGTCCGCGCGTTCCCGCGCCAGGGACGGGGCCGAGCATCCGCAGGCCGTCGGCGTCCACCACCGTGGGCACGCCGTCGCCGAGCGCCGCCGCGAGTCGCTCCCGGGCCTCCGGCGCGTCGCCGAACCCCGGGCCGGCCACCCACGCCTGCACCCGGCCGGCGCCCACCAGCACCTCCGGGTGCCGGGCGAGGACGGCGTCGGCCGGCGGGCCCACGTAGCGGACGGCGCCCGCGCCACCGCGCAGCGCGCCGGAGACCGCCAGCACCGCGGCCCCCGGGTACTGCTCCGACCCGGCGGCGACGCCCACCACGCCACGCCGGTACTTGTCGCTCTCGGGGCCGGGTACCGGCAGCAGCGCGGCGATCTCGTGGTGGTGCCGGGCACGGGCGACCGGTTCCACCCCCGCCAGCTCCGGCCCCAGCCCGATGTCCACCAGACGAACCACCCCCGCGCGGCTGCGGCCGGGGTCGATCAGCAGGCCGGGCTTGTACGCGCCGAAGGTGACGGTGACGTCAGCCGTCACCGCCTCCCCCTCGACCTCGCCGGTGTCGGCGTCGACACCGCTCGGCAGGTCGACGGAGACGACCGGCGCGCCCGCACCGGCGGCCGTCCGCACCAGCTCGGCCGCCTCCGGCCGCAGTCCGCCGCGTCCGCCGATCCCGGTGATGCCGTCGAGTACCAGCGCCGCCCGGGCCAGCACGGCCGCCGCAGCCGCCGGTTCGACGGTTCGGCCGCCCGCCCGGCGCAGCGCCGCCAGCCCGCCCGCGTGGACGCGGTCGCCGCCGAGCAGCACGGCGTGCACCCCGGCGCCGCGCGCCGCGAGCCGCGCCCCGGCGTACAGGGCGTCGCCGCCGTTGTCGCCGCTGCCGACCAGCAGCACCACCCGCG
>NZ_BHZI01000513.1 GCF_004305975.1 Streptomyces otsuchiensis | reverse complement strand
TTCTCCGCCCTCCCCGCCCGCGACGATGACCGGACAGTTGACGCTCACCATTGCCGGGCCGGGAGGCGCCCCCTGTCATTGGTGCATGACGCCTCCCGCGTACCAGACGACGCAGATGACGCACACGACGCAGACGACGCCGACCGTCACCAGGAGACCGGCGAAGCCCGCCAGGAAGACCGCCCTTCGCGCCGCGTTCACCGCGATGGCGGCCGCCGCGCTGGCCCTCACCATGGCCGGGACGGCGACCGCCGCGCCCTACGCCGTGGCGGTCCGCGGCGTGTCGGTGGACGGCCAGCGGTACCTGCTGCGCGCGGCGGGCTCCGGACTGGAGCTGTCGGCCACCGGCGGCACTGTGAACATCGTGGGCAGCGGCTACAAGCCGGGCCAGGGCATCGACATCGCGATGTGCGTGATCCCGGACGGAGTCACCGTCGGCGACACCTCCACGTACACACAGAAGCCCGCGCCGTGCCTGGATGGCCCGGGGGCGACGTTCAACACCTCCAGGGGTGACTTCGACGCCGCGCTCTCCCTGAAGCCCGAGATCGCGCCCGGCGTGGTGTGCGGCGAGACCGTGCGCTGCGCGGTCGTGACCAAGGCCGACGACACGGCGCCGTCGCAGCGCCTGTTCGACCAGTACCTCAAGGTCAACTTCAGCTAGACGCCGGTCCGGTCGGACCGGCGTTCCGGCGGTTCCGGTGGTTCCGGTGGAGCGCCGTCAGCGACAACACCGGCACCGGCAGCGCCCCCGTCCCGACACCCCGCCCTGCCACACTCCTACGCTCCGCACCGCTGAGAGGCAGGCCCACGGCATGCAGACGGGTGAGCTGATCGGCTCCGGCCGCAGCGCGGACGTCTTCGCCCTCGACGACGACTGGGTCCTGCGCCGTTACCGCGCGGACCGCGACGCCGCCCGCGAGGCGGCCGTGATGACCTACCTGGCGCGGCACGGCTACCCCGTGCCCCACGTCCGCGAACTCCCCACAGGGGCGGGCCGGGACCGGCTGCCGCGCACCGACCTGGTGCTGCAACGCCTGCACGGGCCGTCCATGCGCCAGGCGCTGCGGCAGGACGAGGTCACCCCCGCCGAGGTCGGGACCACCCTCGCCGACCTGCTGAGCCGCCTCCACCACGTCCCCCCGAGGGCCCCCGGGAGCCCGGGCGACCGCGTCCTCCACCTCGATCTGCATCCCGACAACGTCATGCTCACCGGGAACGGCCCCGTGGTCATCGACTGGCACAACACCCTGGAAGGGCCACCCGGCGTCGACTGGGGCATGTCCGCCCTGATCCTGGCCGAGGTCGCGCTGCGCCCCGGCGACTGGACGGACAAGGCCAGGGGAGCGCTCGCCGCCCTGCTGCACCGGCTGCCGCGGCTCGCCCCCGACGTCGTGCTGGACGCCACCGACACCGGCTGCCTCGCCCAGGCCAGGAACTGGCGCGCCCTGGACCCGGCCACCGGCGAGGACGGCACCCCGGTCCTCGACGACGCCGTGGACCTCGTCCTCGCCCTCCTCCCGCC
>NZ_BHZI01000512.1 GCF_004305975.1 Streptomyces otsuchiensis | reverse complement strand
GGTGCCTCTATGTCTTTCGTCAAGGCGCCCGTGTCGGGTTTGGGGTGGTTCGGGGTTGCTGGGTTATGCGGCGAGTTCGATGTCGTTCGGCGTCCGGGGTTCGTAGAGGGTGCCGTCGCGGAGCATGGCGAACAGGACGCTGATGCGTTGGCGGGCGAGGCGGAGGAGGGCTTGGGTGTGGGTCTTGCCGCGGGCGCGTTGCTTGTCGTAGTAGGCGCGGGATGCCGGGTCGGCGTTCATGCAGGCGAAGGCGGACAGGAACATGGCGCGTTTGAGCTGCCGGTTTCCGCCTCTGGGTGCGTGTTCGCCGTGGATCGAGGTGCCCGACGACTTCGTGGTAGGGGCGAGTCCGGCGTAGGAGGCGAGGTGGGCGGCGGTGGGGAAGCTGGTGCCGTCGCCGACGGTGACCAGCAAGGTCGCGGCGGTCCTGACGCCGACGCCGGGCATCGACGTCAGGACCTTCGAAAGAGGGTGGGCCTCCAGCAGGCTGTTGATCTGGGCTTCCATAGCCCGGCGCTGGGTGTGGATGGCGGCGAGCTGGCCGGCCAGGGAGGGGATCACGATGTCCAGGGTGCCGGTGCCCGGGACGACGACAGTCTGCTCGTCCAGGGCGTCGAAAACGTCGTCGATCAGCCGGGCGGCCATGCGCGGGGCTTTCGGGCGGATCAGCTCCACGAGTCTGCTGCGGCCCGCCTTGCGCAGGGCGGCTGGGGAGCCGTAGCGCTCCAGCAGCCAGGTCACGGCCTGGTGGTCGAGGCGCGGTCCGAGGACACGCTCCAGGCTGGGGTGGAACTGGGTAAGCAGGCCGCGTACCCGGTTGCTGGTGCGGGTGGCCTCGGCGGCGAGGTCCTGGTCGAAGCCGGTCAGCACGGTCAGCTCGGCGGTGATCTCATCGGTGAGTTCCAGCGAGCGCAGGGTGTGCGGCATCGTCCGCGCGGCGTCCGCGATCACGGCCGCGTCCTTGGCGTCGGTCTTGGCCTCGCCGGGGTAGAGGTCGGCGATCCGGCGCATGGCCAGGCCGGGCAGGTAGGCCACTCGGCAGCCCGTGTCGCGGGCGACGGTCAGTGGCAGGGCGCCGATCGAGGCGGGCTGGTCCACGATCACCAGGACGGTGCCGAACTTCGCGGTCAGCTTGTCGAAAACGGCCCGCAGCTTCGGTTCGCTGTTGGGCAGCGGCTTATCGAAGACCTTCTTCCCGGCCGGGGTGAGCCCGTGGCCGTGGTGAGCGGACTTGCCGACGTCCAGGCCCAGGAACACGGCCACGTCTTGGATCTCGAACATCGCGCCCTTCCAGTGTTGACGGTGCCGGCCTCGGCTCGGGTGTCGTGCTCGCGCATCCACGTTATGCAGACCTACCGCCCGCGAACTGCCCGGCATTGCGCCGGACCGGACGGTGGCCGGACCTCTGATCAGCGTCTCCGACGAACACCCCCGGACCCGGTGACACCACCCCCCAGGTCATGCCTTCGACAGGGGGCAACAGTCATGCCGGGCCCGAAGGCCAGCGGCCCTCTTGCAGGACCGCGAAGAACATAACGGGG
>NZ_BHZI01000511.1 GCF_004305975.1 Streptomyces otsuchiensis | reverse complement strand
TCCCTGGCCCGGGAGATCCTCCAGCGGCCCCACGGTGAGCTGACCCCCGCGCACATCACGGAAGCGCTGAACACCGTGCGGACCGCGCACGCGGCCGGCGTCCGCACAGTGACCGCCGCGGCCGCGTTCCGCCTGTACACCCTCGGCGCCTTGAACGCGCCCCACAGTGCCCTGACCGACGGCGACGGCACGTTCCAGGGGCGCAGGCTCAGCGGGGACGGGCCCGCGCTGCGGCTGGACGAGCTGGCCGTCCGGACGGCCGACGGCGTCACCCACCGGCCCCCGCCCTGGCCGGGCCGTATGTCCGCGGTCGACGTCGAACGCACCGAGGACGGCCGATACCGGGTGTGGACCAGCGCCGGCATCGCCGAAGCGGACCTCGCCACCATCGCCCACCTCATCGCCCGTGACCCACGGCTGCCCCGCAACCCGGTCGCGGCCATCGTGCTGACCCGGCCCGACCCGGGCCAGCACCTGTCCGCCGCGCTGGCCAACGTCGTCAACGGCCGCGTCTGGTCCACCGACGCGCCCCTGGCACTCACGCCCTCCCCCACCTCACCGAACCGGATGGTCCTCACCCAGCCCGAGAACGGGCAGTGGATCCCCACCGACCCCGGCACCCTGCCGGGCGGCCGACCGGGTTCGGTGACGCTGGCCGACGGCGCCGTCTTCGCCGACGCCAACCTCCTCACCAGCGCCATGCTGTCCGACGACGGCCGCCGTCAGACCGGGATTTCGTACACCGGCGCCGACCCCATCAGTCGGGAGGAGTTGGCGCACTTCCAGGATGCCGTGACAGATCACCTGGAGCGGACCCGGAAGATCACCGGCCCGGCGCCGGCGTTCACCGTCGTCGGTGACAGCACCGAGACCGGTCCGGTCGTCCGGACCACCGAGGACGGCGACGGGCGCCCGCTGTCGGAGCGGGAGACCGTCGGACTCCTGGGGCGCGCCCAGGCGCTGCGCAACTTCCGGACGCACTCCGGAATTCTGCTGATGTGGCCCGGCCTGTCCTCCGGTCCGCTGACGGACCCGCTGACGGACATCACCGACGCGCAGCGCCTGGCCAACGAGAGCGGCACCAGCGTCTTCGTTCCCGCGCCCCCCGAGGGCACCGGGCATCCGCCGCGCATCAAGGAGTTCAGGCCGGAGCCGGCCGGAGCCCGGATCACCGCGCTCGCGCAGCTGACGGCGCTGGGGCCGGTTCCGCAGGCCGGGGAACGGGTGGTCCGCTGGGTGCGGGCGCTGCGCGCGCTCTACGGCTTCGACATCGACACCAGCGCGGCCCGGACGAAGGAGTTCGAGCAGCGGCTGCACGGCCTGGCCGCGTTCGAGCGGCGCTATCTGTCGACCAGTCCCAGCGCACCGCCGTTCTCCTGGAACGCCCTCGCCCACCAGGCTCGCGAGGCGCTCAAGTGGCTTCCCCCGGGCAGCTCCATGGTCGACGGGGCCACCTTCGTGCTGGACTCCCTCGCGACGAGGGAGGACGCGGGCGACCTCCGCACGATGAACGCGATGCGGACGGCCGGGCCCACTTCCGCTCCGCTCCCCGCCCCCGCC
>NZ_BHZI01000510.1 GCF_004305975.1 Streptomyces otsuchiensis | reverse complement strand
GTCGTAGCCCACGTGACCCGCCGGTAACTGCCGGGCTGTCTTCGATGCTAGGCGCGACCTCACGCTGACGGGAGGGGGCGCTACCAGCTGCCGGACGACTTGGACGAGCCGGAGAACTTCCGCACGAGGAAGATCAGCAGCGCGACGACCGCGACGAACAGCAGGATCTTGAAGACGAGACCGACCACCCACGCCAGCAGCGAGGTGATCATGCCGCCGAAGATCACCAGGGCGACCACGGGGATGGCGATCCACCGCACCCACCACGGCAGTGTCATAAACGCTTCCTTCATGGCCAGTGGCTCCTCACCGCTCATGACCGGGCCGCTGTCCGGCGGTCGGTCCGACCAACGTCCCGGGGAGCCGCCACTGCGGCGGTCCCCGCCCGGCCCCGGCGGGTGGGAGTCGTAGCCCACGTGACCCGCCGGTAACTGCCGGGCTGTCTTCGATGCTAGGCGCGACCTCACGCTGACGGGAGGGGCCCCGCCCCCCGGTCTGCCCTGACCGTCCCCCTACGGGATGCCGGGGTCCCGGCCCCGAGTCCCGGCCCCGAGTCCCGGCTCCGAGTCCGACCGGCGGGCCGGTCTCGGGGGGTGGGGCGCGCCGGTGCCGTGCCGAAGCGCTCCCGCGCACGCCACGGAGCACGCCGTCAGTGTCGTGCTTCCGGCCGTGCTGCGACACGCCCGACCGCAGGTGCCGAGGTCAACGACCTCGTGGGAGCCGCGCTCGCGGACGTTCCCGCCGCCTCGCGCGAGGAGGGCCGGTCCGGCCTCCGCCGGGTCAGCCCTCCGGCGGGGAGAAGATCACCATCACCCGCAGATCCTCGGTGATGTGGTGGAAACGGTGGTGCTCGCCCGCCGGGACGAAGACCACGCTCCCCCGTCCGACCTGCGTCGTTTCCTCTCCGACCGTGATCGCGGCACGCCCGCTGACGACGAGGTAGATCTCGTCCTGCTGGTGCGGACCCTGCGGGTCCTGCGCGCCCGCGTCGAGGGCGTAGAGCCCCGCCGACATGCTGCGCTCCCGCAGGAAACGCAGATACGCGCCCTGGTTCGCGGACCGCTCAGCCTCCAGCTGGTCCAGACGGAACGCCTTCATCCGCACACGCCCCTTGCCCCGGGACCGGTTCCGTCTGGAACGATCCCGTGTATGACGAGCATCCTTATCAAATTCATCGCCAACGCCGCCGCGCTGGCTGTCGCGGTCTGGCTGTTGGATGACATCACCCTCGGCGACGACGGCGCAAGCACGGGTAGCCAGGCTGCCACCCTCGCCGTCGTCGCGCTGATCTTCGGCGTGGTGAACGTGATCGTCAAGCCGATCCTCACGTTCTTCGCACTGCCGCTGCTGTTCCTCACGCTCGGCCTGTTCGCGCTGGTGATCAACGCCCTGATGCTCATGCTCACCAGCTGGATCGCGGGCGACGCCTTCCACGTCGACGGGTTCCTCACCGCGGTGCTGGGCGGTCTGATCGTCGGCATCGTCTCCTGGGGCGTCAGCGCGGCTCTCGACCGCGACTGAGCGGCCCACCCGTCCGGCACGTGCCGACGGGGGCCCGGCGACGCAGCCCGGCCC
>NZ_BHZI01000509.1 GCF_004305975.1 Streptomyces otsuchiensis | reverse complement strand
GGCGGGGGGCGGTCCGGACGCGGTGGCTTCGGCGTGCCCGCCACCCGCCACGGCGGCCCCGCTCACTCGCCCGCCTGTTCGGCCCGTTCGGCCCGTTCGGCCCGTTCGGCCCGTTCGGCCCGTTCGGCCCGTTCGGCGCCGAGGGCCGCCGCCCGTGCTTCCTGGGCGGCGGCCACCACCGGGTAGGCGGAGGCGTCGGAGTCGGCGAAGAGCCGGAACCACGCGGCCAGCACCTCCGGTGTGAAGACGCCGAGGCGGGCGAAGATCTCCCGGGCGAACGCCTCCGGGTCGGTCGGGCCAGCGGTGATCACGTCGCCGTCGGTGACGGCGTCCGCGTCGCGGTAGTGCGCGGCGCCCGCGTAGCCGCTCATCGTGAGGACCTCCGGAGCGGCGCCGGTGTGCGCCCGGTCGTCGAGCAGTCCCTCCCGGGCGATCCCGTGGACGGCGCCGCAGATCGCGGCGACCGGGACACGGGCGTCCAGGAACCGTCGCGCGGCGGCGGCGAACGGTGTCAGTTCCTCGCCGTACCAGCCGTCCGCGCCCGTCAGCAGCAGCAAGGCGCTTTCCTCGGGGCGCAGTTGGCCGAGGGCGATGTCAGGAAGCAGCCGCAGTCCACCGGCTGTGGTGACGGGGCCGGTTCCCGGGCCGACCGTCACGACGCGGTAGCCGTTCTGTCGCAGCTCCGCTGTGGCGTGACCGGGCTCCCAGTCGGCGAGGCCGTCGTACACCGCGACATGCACGGCCCGGTCCCGGGCAGGCGCACGCGGTGTCCCAGTGGAAGAGGTGTGGTCGGCCATGACGTACTCCCTGGTCGAGAGGCGTGGTTCCGCCGCCGGGATGCGAGGAATCACATGACAGAATTCTGTCACATTGGCAGCATGCTGTCGACTCCGGGTGAGTAGAGTGAGCGAGGTGATACGACGCAGCACTCTGCGCGAGCAGCTCGCCGGCGCTCTGCGCGAGGAGATCCTGGCCGGACGGCTGGTCGCCGGGCTGGGATTCACGGTGCGGGAGATCGCCGAGAGCTACGGCGTCTCCGCCACTCCCGCCCGTGAGGCGCTGCTCGATCTCGCCGCCCAGGGACTGCTGCTCGTCGAACAGCACCGAGGCTTCCGGGTCCGCTCCTACACCCTCACGGACTTCCGGGAGATGATGGAGGCGCGCGGCCTGGTCAAGGAGGGACTGCCCCTCGGTGGCGCCGGCCGGCGCCCGCACGACCCCCCGCCCGAGGCGTTCACCTCCATCCGCCGCCGCGCCGCCGCCGCCCGCCAGGCCGCCCGCGCCGAGGACCTCGACATCCTGGTCGGCTACGACCTCCGCTACTGGCGGGAGCTGACCGCGCTGCTCGCCAACCCCTACATCGCGGAGTTCCTCGACCGGCTCCGCGTGCAGTGCTGGGCCTTCTCCGTGCCCCGGCTGCGCCAGGCCAAGGACCTCCCCGGGCTGCCCCCGGCGCAGGCCCTGCTGTGGGACGGCTACCTCGAACTCGCCGACGCCGTCGAGCGTCACGACGACGCCGAGGCCGACCGGCTGGTGTGCGCCGCGCACCGGTGCACCCTCGCGGCCGCCACTGAACTCGCCACCCGGCTCTCACC
>NZ_BHZI01000508.1 GCF_004305975.1 Streptomyces otsuchiensis | reverse complement strand
AGCTTGTTTTTTATCTACCAAGATCTTCCGGGTTTGCCGATGGCCTTGAGGGTCTTGGGGCGTTTGACGGTCTTGCCGACGTCGTAGCGGGGCGCCCGCTGTCTGTTCTTGGCGCCGGGTGGCCGTCCGGGGCCGGCACCGCGGGGTTTGGGAACACGGGTCGGGCAGGCGAGGTGGACGCGGATGTTCCGGAACCCTCGACGGACCCGGGCAGGGGTGAGCCGGTCGGTGGTGGTGGCTTTCTCCCAGGGGCGGCGGAGGTCCGCGGCCAGGGGGCGGGCGAGCCGGAGCTGGGTGTGGGCGACGATCAGGATCCAGGTCCAGCGGTCCGCCGCTTGCGGGGTACGGAGTTTCGGGGTGGTCCAGCCGAGGGTCTGCTTGGTGAAGCGGAAGGTGTGCTCCAGATCGAAGCGGCGCAGGAATGCCTGCCAGAAGCGGTCCACGTCCTCACCGGTGGCTCCGGTCCTGGAGGACCACAGCCACACCGGCGGAGCGTCCCGTTCCTTCGACAGGTGCTCGACCTTCAGGCGGATCAACGTGCCCTCGATCAATGGCAGTTCGCCGTCGTGATCGAGCCAGGAGGAACGGTGGGTGAGCCTGGGATGGACCCGGTCCCACGCCTGCGTCTGGGCCTTGCCGTAGTTGCCCGTGTCGGTGACCGTGGTGATCGCGGGCTCGGGCCAGCTCTCCGGCCTGGCCAAGCGGAACTCCGGGCCGTGCTTGGCCGGCCGGCCGTTCGTCCCCGGCTGGCGGGGCGGCGCCGGCAGCCGCATGACGCGGTCGGAGCGGACCCGGCCGACCAGCTCGACTGGCAGGTCGCGCAGAACCCAGGCCAGACGGGTGACGTCATAGCCGGCGTCGGTCACCATCACGATATGCGGGTCCCCGGCCTGCCACTGCCCGGCAGCCATGAGCCGCTCCACGACGCCCCGCAGCTGCGCGGCGGTGACCGCGGTCGCGTCGTCCACCGGTCCCAGCCGCACCGCGTCCAGGATCGCGGTCCAGGACGTGGCGCCCGGCTCCAGCACGGCGACAAAGGAGTAGGGCCAGCCCGGAATGAACTGCGAGGTCGTCTTCGCCCGGCCGTAGACGTGGCAGAACAGCCGCTCCGCCGAACACGGCGCGTCCGAACGCAGCCACGGCGACACATCGACGGCCAGGACCAGGCGCCCGCCGTCGAAACGCGGCAGCGGCAGCCCGGCCAGCACCGCCCGCAGCCGGCCGGTATCGATCCGGCCGTGGTTCAGGCCGCCGTACATCGCTCCGTGCCCACGACGATGCTCGGGCACCAGCGTCAGGTCCACCGGGGACCTCACCGCCCCGTCCGCACACAGCACCGCGTCCGCCAGCTCGAACAGCTCATCGCGCCGGGCGGTCAGACACTCGTAGAACTCACCACGGAAGCGTGACGCCACCGCGAACGCTTCCCTTCGGACAGCATCAGCCACCAGACTCATCCTCACGGCCTTCGTCGTGATCAGTGCACCTTGGTCGGAGCACATGATCAGACGAAGGCCGCCCCCGCGTCCGGCGAACTCCCAGGTGAGCGACCCAGTTCGAGACACCACTCGAAGCCGAAAGAAAAAGAACAAGCTGAG
>NZ_BHZI01000507.1 GCF_004305975.1 Streptomyces otsuchiensis | reverse complement strand
GACCCGCGGCGGGGCGGGCTCGGCCCCGGGTCAGCCGCGGGCGGCGGAGAGCACGGGCCAGGCGAGGACGGCGTCGGTCAGTCGCCGCAGGGCCTCGTCCTGGGTGAGCGCGGCCCGGCGCCCGACCGCGAAGCCGTGGTCGGCCTCGGGCACCACGGCGGGTTCGACCGTCTCCGGGAACTCCTCGGGCCGGCCGAACGGGTCACGGCCGCCCTGGACGACCAGCAGCGGCACTCCGGCCCCCGTCAGCTCGTCGGCCCTCGACTTCTCCGGCCGCCCAGGCGGATGCAGCGGGAAGGAGAGCGCGAGGACCGCGACCGCGCCCAGCTCGCGGGCGGTGCGGCAGGCCACCCGGGCGCCGGCGCTGCGGCCCCCGGCGACGAGTGGCAGGCCGGGCGCGCGCAGCGCCGGCCACAGCTCGCGCCAGGCGGCGTCCAGCGTGCGGGGCGCGGGGGCGACCCTGCGGCCCGCGACCCGCCAGGGCTGTTCGACCAGGGCGACGGTGCAGCCGTGCGCGGGGAGCGCGTCGGCGAGTGCCCGCAGGTCGCGGGCCTCGATGCCGCCGCCCGCGCCGTGGCCGAGGGCGACCACGGTGTGCGCGGCGGGCGCCGGGTGCCAGGTGATCCGGGCGTCGCCCGACGGGGTGGCGACGCTTTCCACTCCCCCGGCGGACGCGGAGGCGGATGCGGGAACGGCGGGGCCGGCGGAGGCGGGCTCGGAGCTGGATGCCATCAGAACAGTGTGCCGACCTCGGGCTCCGTCAGCTCGGATATCAGCTCCGGGCCGTTGTTCCGCGCGTTGCTCACCTCGGTGGAGACGGGGTAGGCGCGGACGTGGCCGGCCGGCGGCGGCTCCAGCAGCGCGCGCAGCTCGTCGGTGTCGGTGGTGGCCGGGTCCAGCCAGGCGTCCCAGCGGTCGGCGGGCAGCGCCAGCGGCATCCGGGGGTGGATGTCGGAGAGGGTGCGCGGGTGGTCGGGAGTGGATCGCTCCGCGGTGACCCCCGGCAGCGGCGTGGTCTCCGCCTCGGTGGTCACCACGACGCAGGTCACCCACCAGGCGCTGGGGTGGTCGTCGGGCAGGGACGGGTCACGCCAGAACTCGTAGAGCCCGGCCAGCGCCAGCACGCCGCCGTCGGGCGGGGTGACGTAGTAGGGCTGCTTGCGGGGCCGCTTGCGCTTGCCCTTCTCCTCCTCGCGGCGCTCCTCCCCGCCGGTCGACCACTCGTAGTAGCCGTCGGCGGGCAGCAGACAGCGCCGGGCCGCGAACGCGCGGCGGTAGGAGGGCTTCTCGTGCAGGGTCTCGGCACGGGCGTTGATCATCTTCACGCCGACATCCGGGGACTTGGACCAGGACGGGACCAGACCCCAGCGGAGGGTGCGCAGCTGGCGGACGGGCTCCCTGGGCTCGGTTCCCCGCAGCGGCCGGTCCAGGACCGCGTACACCTCCTTGGTGGGGGCGACGTTCCAGTCCGGCGGCAGCGGCTCTCCCTCACCCGTGTGCTGGACGGAGAACAGCGCCGCGAGGTCTTCCTGCGCTCTGCTGGCGACATAGCGACCACACATGACTCCAGCTTAGGGGGAGGCGCCGACAAGCGGCGGGGCGTGCGGGTGGCCC
>NZ_BHZI01000506.1 GCF_004305975.1 Streptomyces otsuchiensis | reverse complement strand
GGGCCGGGGCCGTCGGCGGGGACGGTCACGATCCCGCCGTGATGCGGCGCTCGATGGCGCGCAGCATGTGTTCGGAGTTCTCCCGCAGCGCCTTGCTGGCCACCGGGTTGAGCATGTCGGCCAGCAGGGGGATGCCGATCTCGAAGTCGACGGAGAAGGTCACCACCGACGTTCCGTCGCCCATGTCGTCGACCCGCCAGAAGCCGGTGAACTCGTCGAGGTCACCGGAGGTCTGGGAGAAGGACATCACCCGCGCCTCCTCGTCGAGGGTGTCGTTCTCGACCCACTCCAGGACGGAGCCCTTGAGCAGGACCGACCAGGCGCTGGTGCGCACACCGGCGGTGTCCTCGCCGAGAACGGTGACGGACTCGACGTTCTCCATGTAGCCGGCGTAGTCCTCCAGCCTGGTGACGGCCCGCCAGGCATCGGCCGCCGGGGCCTCGATCAGGAGTTGGACCTCGACATGGGGCATGGCTGTGGGTCTCCTTCGCGGTGCTCGTGTGCGGAACCGGGCGGGGATCGATGGTTCAGCGGGCCGGGTCGAAGGTGATCTCGCGGCCGGCGCAGTGGGCGCCGACGACTTCGTCGCAGGTGAGGAGGGAGGGCGGATGGTGGTGGACGGCCAGGGAGTCCACCAGGAGGGCCGCGGCGCGCTGGCCGCGGCCGTAGAGCCGTCCGCCGAGGACGGGGGTGAGCGCTCCCAGGACGCGGTCGCGGGTCTCGCTGAGCGAGGCACGCAGGCCCACCGCGGCGGCGAGCGCGGCGTGGCCGTCGACGGCCCCCGCGGTGAAGTCGGTGGCCAGCTGGCGGCAGGCACCACCGAGGGTGAGCAGTTCGCGGGTGGCACGGCCGAGGAGCGCGGTCCTGGGCCCGTAGGTGCCGGCGGTCGTCATCTGCCGGGCGGCCTCGTCCACCAGGGCGCTGAGCACGCCGTGGTAGGTGGCGGTCAGGAGCACGGCGAACCACACCATGCCGGAGACGACGGTCTCGTCGATGGCGTCGGCGGGACCTCGGTGGAAGACCAGCCGGTCGTCGACCTCCACGTGGCGCAGCACCAGGCGGGCGGTGTCGGAGCCGGTCATGCCGAGCGAGGGCCACTCCCCCTCGACGGCCAGCCCCGGCGAGGTCCGCGGCACCAGGGCGAGGATGGTCTCCTCGGTACCGACGACGCGTGCCGTCAGGCAGACGAGGGTGGCTGTGGTGGCCAGGGAGCAGGGGTACTTCACGCCGCTGACCTGGTAGCCCTTGGCGGTGGGCACGGCCTCCGAACGGCTGCTCATGAAGTTGGGGCTGCCGCCGGGTTCGGCGAACGCCGACGCCACGAGCGCGTCGGCCCCGGCGATCCCCTCCAGCAGCATCCAGCTGGTGTCGCGGTGTCGCTGCCAGTAGTCGGCCATGAGGCCGACCGTGAAGGCGTGCATGTTCATCGCGACCGCGGCGGACGGGTCCACCTGGCCGAGGGCCCGTTGCGCGGCGGCCACCTCGGCCAGTCCGGCACCGGCGCCCCCGAACTCGGTGGGGATGGGCAGGGAGGCGTACCCCTCTGCGGCCAGGGCGCGGATGCGCTCGGCTCCGGTGGCGTCCGCGCGGGGCGGGCCGGGTCGCAGCGGGGTGTGCCAC
>NZ_BHZI01000505.1 GCF_004305975.1 Streptomyces otsuchiensis | reverse complement strand
GGGCATGGCGGGTGGTGGGGCGGCGGCGGGCAGCGGCGGCGCGTGCAACGGGTCCTCGGAGTCCAGCAATCCCACCGCGTGCTTGCCCAGCTTGGCGATCAGCGCGCCCGGCAGCCAGGGTTCGATCTCCTCGTCGTCCCAGAGGTCACCCTCGGCCGTCAGCTCCAACAGCCGCTCCAGCGAAGGGCGTTCGTCCGGGTCCGGCGAGAGGCAGCCCTCGACGATCTCCAGCAGCGCGTCCGGCACGCCGGTGAGGTCGCGCTGGTCCTGGACGATCCGCAGCATCAGCACGTGCATGGCGCTGCTCGCGTCACCGAACGGTGTGCGGCCGGTCGCGGCGAAGACCAGGACCGAGCCGAGGCAGAACACGTCGGAGGCGGGCGTGACCGTCTCGCCCCGGCACTGCTCCGGCGACATGAACCCCGGTGAGCCGACGGCGGCACCGGTACGGGTCAGCCCCTCCCCGGCCTGCTCCAGCGCGCGGGCGATACCGAAGTCGATGACGCGCGGGCCGTCGATCGTCACCAGGACGTTGGACGGTTTGAGGTCGCGGTGCACCAGCCCGGCGGCGTGGATGTCGCGCAGCGACTGCGCCAGGCCGTTGGCGAGGCTCACCAGGGTGCGGTCGGGGAGCTTGCCCGGGCAGTGGGCCACCACCTCGTGCAGGGAGGGCCCGGCGACGTAGCCGGTGGCCACCCACGGCGTCTCCGCCTCGGTGTCGCAGTCGAGCACCGGCGCGGTCCACCGGGTGCCGATGCGCCGGGCGGCGTCCACCTCCTGCTGGAACCGTTGCCGGAACTCCGTCTGGCGTGCCAGCTCGGGCTGGACGAGCTTGACGGCGACCGTCCGGCCCCGCCCGGACCGGGCGAGGTAGACGCTGCCCATGCCGCCGGCGCCGAGCTTGCCGAGGAGCTGGTACTGCCCCACCCTTCGGGGGTCTGCCGGTCCCAGCGGTTTCATGTGCGTGTCCCCTCACTGCGCATAGCCCGCTTGAGGATAGACACCCTCGCGCGCACTACTGGGGACTGCGTCCGAACCGTGACCGGTTCCCTGATCGCGCGAGCCGGGCGGGGGTGCCCGCCTTCGCCCTGGTTCGCGCGCCCGCGTGAAGCCGGCTCGCCCGCCCACCGCTGCGCCCGTGCGCTCAGCGGGCGTCGTCGCCGCCGGTGGCGCGCTCCAGCGCGGCGGACAGCTTCCGCAGAGCCTCCACGGCATCGGCCAACTCCTGCTGGCCGCCCATGGCTTCGGCCAGCGAGGCGGCGAACTCCGCGTGCCCGGGGGAGATACGGCGGACCGCGTCGTGCCCGTCGGCGGTGGCTGCCAGCAACTTGGCCCGTCGGTGGGCCGGGTTGGGCCGGTACTCGGCGAGTCCCTGCTCCACCAGGAGGTCCGCGATGCGTTGCACACTCTGCCGGGTGATGCCCATGGCGCGCGCGATGCCGGAGACGGGAAGCGGCTCGGACAGCACCGCCCCGAGCACCTGCCACCACGCGGCGGTCAGCCCGCCGGGGCGGGCCAACTTGTCGGCGACGGCCAGGAACTGGCCGTTCAGCCGGAAGACGCCGAGCGCGGCACCGGACAGGGAGGCGCCCGGCGTGGGGTGTTCGGTGGGGGAGGCGG
>NZ_BHZI01000504.1 GCF_004305975.1 Streptomyces otsuchiensis | reverse complement strand
CGTGAGATGGGCACGGTCGATCCCGGGACACGCCCGCAGCGCCCGCGCGGCAGGATCCCGGCATCCCTGGTCCGGACGGCCGGAGGGGAGCGGAGAGAAGACGCCGCGCGGGCGCTGCGGGCGTGTCCCGGGATCGACCGTGCCCATCTCACGCGTGGCCGTGCCTTCGGGGCGCGGCGGACGCGGACGGCGGAGAGCCACCCGCGGCGCGGGGGATCGCGGAGCAACGCGGGAGCGTCGCGATGGCCGCGGGGCGAACCGGTGATCCGGAGAAGACGCCCTATCGCATTCGCTTGGTCATGTGCACTCCTCGGCGACCGTGCTTGCCGGGGACCTTGCTGTCCACGGCCCGGTCATCACCCGGGGCACCCCGCCACGGTGGAGGGTTGCCGGACAGCGGGCCGGGGCCTTGGGTCGCTGTCACTCGTGACCTGGAAAGGAAGCTACCGCAACCGCCCCGCGCCCGCGCCACCTTGTTCCGGATACTGAGACCGCCGCCCGCCCACCGGGCCGGGAGCCGGGGGACGGGCGGCGGTGACCGAGCGGCACGAGCCGGCCGGGACGGTCAGAAGCCGTGCGGCAGCCAGGGCGCGGAGTCCGCCCCGAAGGCCGTCGAGGCGGCCGCGACCGCCCCGGGGCGCACTTCCTCCACCAGGCCCGCGCGGTGCAGCGCGGAGAGCGCCGTCCCGCCCAGATAGGCACCCCCGATCTCCCGCACCGACAGCCGCAGATCGGCCGCGTCCCCCGTCCGCACGCAGACCGCGCCCTCACGGTCGCCCGACAGCCGCCACCGCCCCTCGTTCCAGGGGCAGAACGGATCGGTGACCTCCAGCACCACGTCGACGGGCGCCGCGTACCGGCGGGCGGCCAGCGCTCCGCCCAGCTCCACCGGACGCAGATAGAGGCTGTCGCCCACCCGCACCCCGCACTCGCGGACATCGTCCACCAGGTACTGCCAGGCGTCGTCCACCGGCCGGTTGCGGCAGGTCACCCGCGTCGTCAGGTCGATGGAGAAGAGGAACCGCCACAGCGCCGCGTACACGGTGGTGTCGTCCGCCTCCAGCGACTGCACCCGCACCGTGCCCAGATAGGCCGACGGCCCGCCCTCGTCGTGCACCGAGTACCGCGCGTACCCGACGCTTTCGCCGTCCCGTTCCGCCAGCACACAGTGCTGCAGCACCGGGCCGTCGGCGGACCGCCCCGCGTCCAGTACCTCCAGCTCCTCCCAGCCCGCGGAGCGCTCCAGCATCCCCGGCCGCCGCCCGACCTGGCGCGCGTACACCCGCTCCGTCTCCTTGAGCGCGGTCCGAGAGTCGACCAGCCGCAGCCGGACCCCGTCCGAGTCCGGACCGCCCGGCGGCCCGGGCAGCCGCACCCGGGAGGTGTCGATCTGCGCGCGCAGCTTCCACGACGCCGCCCCGTACCCGAACCGGCCGTAGATCGCGGGCTGCGAGGCGGTCAGCACCGCCAGCGGCTCGCCGCCCTCGTACACCTCGTCCAGATGACGCCGGATCATCGAGGTCAGCAGGCCGCGCCGGCGATGGGTCGGCAGCACCCCGACCATGGTCAGCCCCGCCGCCGGGACCACCGCGCCGCCCGGGACCGACAGCCGGAACGAGAAGGCGGAGAGGGTGCCCACCACGTCC
>NZ_BHZI01000503.1 GCF_004305975.1 Streptomyces otsuchiensis | reverse complement strand
GGGCGGGGCGACGGTGGTGCGCGGGCCGGTCACCGCCGGTTCACCGGTCGTGGTCTCGGTGTCGAGTTCCATGGGTCAGCCCTTTCGGTCGGGTCCGGCGCCGTGGCCGGCGTCGGGGTGGTCGGCGTCGGGGTGGTCGGCGTCGGGGTGGTCGGTGGCGGGGGTCTGCGGCTGCCGGGCGGCCTCACGGGCCAGCGCGGTCACTCGCTCGTGCAGCCGGTCGAGGTACGGCTCGGACTCCGGTTTCATCAGCACGCTGCGCAGCACGGTCACGCTGCCCGCGTCGCTCATGGCGCCGGGGTCCGGCCCGGCCGCGCCCGTTCCCCCGATCTCCGGGTGCCGGGCGGTGAACGCGGCGTCGGTGACGCGCGAGGTACTGAGATAGACCGGGTCGTCGGAGTCCGTGCTCATCCCGGCGCGCAGCACCCGCTCCGCGGCTTCGCCGACGCGGTCGCGGGTCAGCGGATCGGTGCGCGGGAAGTAGCTGACGATGTCCAGCTCGGGCCGCTGGTACAGCACCAACTCCGACGATTCGGCGATTAGTTCGGCCCAGCGCAGCGCGGCGCGGCGTCCGGCCGCCAGCACCTGGCCGAGCCCGTCCGGGGTCAGCGGGAAGAGGCGGAGGGTGAGCCACAGCGCCGCGGCGGACGCACCGGAGCGTGAACACTCCAGGCTGATCTCGCCCAGGTGCGGCCGGGCCGAGGTGAAGTACGTGTAGGGGGAGTCGTGGCGGTAGAACCGCTCCACCGCCGGGTCGCGGAAGAGAACGGCCCCGCAGCCGTACGGCTGGAGCCCGTGCTTGTGCGGGTCGATCACCACGGAGTCGCAGTCGGCGATCGCCCGCCACGGGGCCGGATCCACCAACGGCTGTTTTCCTCCGTCCGGTTCGGGGTCGGCGGCGAGCAGGGTGAAGAACCCGCCGTAGGCGGCGTCCACATGGACGCGTACACCGTGGGCGCGCGCCAGTGCCACGATCGAGTGGACCGGGTCGACCGCCCCCAGGCCGGTGGTGCCCGCGGTGGCCACGACGGTGCCGACCGTCCCGGTACGCAGCAGTTCCTCCAGCGCCCCCGGCTCCATCCGGCCCCGGTCGTCGACGGGGACCGGGTACGACGGGACGCCGAGCAGGTGGCACATCCGCGCGTGGGTGTAGTGGCTCTCGGCGCTGAAGGCGACGCCCTTGCCCGGGTGGGACTCGCGGGCGACGAACAGCGCCTCCAGGTTGCCGATGGTGCCGCTGCTGGTGAGGTGGCCCAGGTGGGTCTCCAGGCCGAACATGGCGGCCAGCTGTTCCACCACCTCGACTTCCAGCGCGGAGGTGGCCGGACCGCCGTCCAGGGCGTGGTTGTTGGGGTTGACCAGCATCGCGGCGAGGTAGCCCGTCACGGCCGCCGGATGCGGAGGCTTGAGCATCTGGCCCGCGTACCGGGGATGGAAGAACGGGTAGCTGTCGCCGAGCCGTTCGCCGAGTTCGTCGAAGGCGGCGGCGAAGCGGTCGGGCGCGACGGCGAGCGCCGGGTGGCTCGGGCGCGGGCCGAAGCCGTCGGCCCACCTCTGGTGGCGCTCGACCGCGTGGCCGAGCCAGGACGTGAGCTCCATCGGGTGTCCCTCCGGTACGGGCTGGGTGCGGGTGCGGGTGCGGGGCGGGTCGTGGGGCCGGTCG
>NZ_BHZI01000502.1 GCF_004305975.1 Streptomyces otsuchiensis | reverse complement strand
CGCCCCGGCCCGCCCTCGCACGTCGCGCACCGCCCCACCTCGCACCGCCCCACCTCGCATCCACGCGGACACCCGAGTGGCGCGACACACGCCGATGGCCCCGCTTCCGTGGCCGGGTGCGGCGCGGGGCGGAAGGATGGAGCCGGGCACGGGCACTCGGCCCCGGGACGAAAGGTGGACCGCATGGCGGAGCAGGCGGAGCGGACCGACGCCGACAGCTTTGACGTGATCGTGATCGGCGCCGGACCGGTCGGCGAGGTGCTCGCCGGCCGTGTCTCCGAGGCGGGGCTCAGCGTGGTGATCGTGGAGAACGAACTGGCGGGCGGCGAGTGCTCCTACTGGGCGTGCATGCCGAGCAAGGCGCTGCTGCGTCCGGCCGCCGCCCTTCACGACGCCCGCTCGGTCGCCGGTGCGCGGCAGGCCGTGGGGGACGGCGCCCTGGACACGGCGGCGGTGCTGGCCCGCCGGGACGACTTCACACACGACTGGGACGACTCCTCGCAGGTGGAGTGGCTGGACTCGGTCGGGGTGGCGCTGGTCCGGGGCACGGGGCGGCTGAGCGGCCCGCGCCGGGTCACGGTCGAGACCTCCGACGGCGGGAGCCGGGAGCTGGTCGCGCGACGTGCGGTCGCCGTGTGCACCGGGAGCCGCGCCGTGGTGCCCGACCTTCCGGGCGTCTCCGAGGCGAAGCCGTGGACCAGCCGCAACGCCACCAGCGCCGAGTCGGTGCCGGACCGGCTGGTGGTGGTCGGCGGCGGCGTGGTCGGCGTGGAGATGGCGACGGCGTACCAGGCGCTCGGCGCACAGGTGACGCTGCTGGCGCGCGGGGACGGGCTACTGCCGTCGATGGAGCCGTTCGCCGGGGAGCTGGTGGCCGACGCGCTGCGCGCCGCCGGCGCGGAGGTGCGACTGGGGGCCTCGGTGACGGCCGTGCGACGGGAGTCCGCGGGCGGCCCGGTCACCGTGGCGGTGGAGGACGGCGGCGAGGTCGTCGGCGACCAGGTGCTCTTCGCGACGGGGCGGGCTCCCCGCACCGAGGACCTCGGCCTGGAGCGGGTCGGGCTGGAGCCGGGCGGCTGGCTGGACGTGGACGACAGCTGCCGGGTGACCGGCGTGGACGACGGCTGGCTGTACGCGGTGGGCGACGTCAACCACCGCGCGCTCCTCACCCACCAGGGGAAGTACCAGGCGCGCATCGCCGGTGACGCGATCATCGCCCGGCCCGGCCCGGGCGCCGAACTCGCGGAAGCCGGACTGGACATGCGTCCGTGGGGCGCGCACGCGGCCACGGCGGACACCGCCGGCGCCCCGCAGGTGGTCTTCAGCCTGCCGGAGGTCGCCTCGGTCGGGCTGACGGCCGCCGCCGCCGAGGCGGAGGGCCGCCGTACCAAGGTGGTCGACTACGACCTGGGGGCGGTCGCGGGCGCCGCGCTCTTCGCGGACGGCTACACGGGCAGGGCGCGGATGGTGGTCGACCTCGACCGGGGGCACCTGGTGGGCGCCACCTTCGCCGGGCCGGGGGTGGCGGAGCTGCTGCACTCGGCCACGGTCGCCGTGGTCGGCGAGGTGCCGATCGAGCGGCTGGTGCACGCCGTCCCCGCCTACCCGACCATCAGCGAGGTCTGGCTGTGGCTGCTGGAGTCCTACCGGACCTGAGCGGCCGGCGGGGCCGGCGGGGGACGGCGGGGGAC
>NZ_BHZI01000501.1 GCF_004305975.1 Streptomyces otsuchiensis | reverse complement strand
CCCGGGGGGTGGGCCCGCCCGTGAGGTGGGCCCGCCCGTGAGGTGGGCCCGCCCGGGCGGACGGCGCCGGGTGGGACCGCCGGGTCAGTGTGAGCGGGCCCAGCTACCCGGGGTGTGGCCGAAGGCCCGGCGGAAGACGTCGATGAAGGCGCTGGCGGAGGCCCAGCCGCACCGGTGGGCCACGGTCGTCACGGCGGCGCCGTCGGCGAGCAGCTTCAGCGCCTCGTAGAGCCGCAGTTGGGTGCGCCACTGCGGGAACGTCATGGAGAACTCCGCGCGGAACAGCCGGGTGAGGGTGCGTTCGCCCGCGCCGGAGTGGCGGGCGAGTTCGGCGAGGGTGCGGGGGTCGGCCGGGTCGCGTCGCAGGATGTCGCAGACGGCGGCCAGCCGGGGGTCGGCGGCGGCCGGTACGTGGACGGGCCGCTGCGGGGAGGCGCGCAGCTGGTCCAGTAGCACCGCGCGGAGCCTGCGGCGTGCCGGCCCCGGCTCCCTGGGGGCACGGGTGTAGGCGAGGATCAGTTCCCGCAGGAGCGGGGAGACGGCGAGGACGGTGGGTTCGCTCAGCCCGAGCGGGTTGTCGGCGGGCGGCAGGCCGAAGGTGTGCAGTTCCAGCCGTCCGTCGGCGCGCTGGCTGTGGACCGTTCCGGCGGGGACCCACAGGGCGCGGGTGGGTGGCGCGACCCAGGTCCCGGACCGGGTGGTGACCGCCAGTACTCCGGAGCCCGCGTAGAGCACCTGGTGCTGGTCGTGGCGGTGGGCGTCGACGGTCTCGCCGGCGGCCACCGGGCGGGACCGGGTGGGAGCGACCGGGGCGTGGCGGATGTCAGGCATACCTTGGCACGTTATCGGAAGTGCGACAGGCCACGGGCCGGGACGATGGTCCGGTGCCGAGCAACCAACCGGTGAGCCGCCGGCCCGTGCTCCTGCTGTCGACCGGCCACGCCTGCGTGGACGTGTACCAGGGGGCGGTGGCCGCGCTGGTGCCGTACTTCGTGTCCGAGCGGGCCTACTCCTACGCCGCCGCTTCCGGGATCGTGCTGGCCGCTTCCCTGCTGTCCTCGGTGGTGCAGCCGCTGTTCGGCGTGCTGACCGACCGGCGCCGGATGCCGTGGCTGCTGCCGGTGAGCACGCTGGTCGGCGGGGTCGGGGTGGCGCTCAGCGGTGTGACGGGGTCCTACGCGCTGACGCTGGCGGTGATCGCGCTGTCCGGCGTGGGGGTGGCGGCCTACCATCCGGTGGCGGCGCGGACCGCGCGCGCGGCCAGCGGGGCGGGCCACCGGGGGATGGCGTGGTTCCTGCTGGGCGGCAACCTCGGCTTCGCCGGGGGGCCGCTGCTGGTGACGGCGGTGGTCGCCACCGGCGGGCTGGGGGCGTCACCGCTGCTGGTGGTGCCCGCCCTGGCCGGTGCCGCGCTGTGCCTGGCGGCGCTGCGCTCCCTCTCCGAGGTGGAACCGGCGGCCGGTGCGGGCCGGGACAACGGCCCGAAGGCGGGCGGGACCGCGGTCGGGAGCGGGTCCGACGACTGGCGTTCGTTCCTGCTGCTGTCCGGTGCCGTGGTGACCCGGTCGATCGTCTTCGTAGGTCTCGCCGCCTTCATCTCCCTGTACACCCAGGAACGCACCGGGGGCGGGGCGACGGCGGGGACGATCGCCCTGTTCACGCTCTATCTGGGCGGGGCGGTGGGCACGGTGGTGGGC
>NZ_BHZI01000500.1 GCF_004305975.1 Streptomyces otsuchiensis | reverse complement strand
GGCGAAGGTAGCGGGGGTGGCGGGAGGGGGCTGTGGTGCAGGTGCTGGCATGGCGGTCACTCTGCCCGGAGCGGAACGGCGATCGGCAGGTTCGCCGCTGGTACAACCCGGACTGTCCAGTTGACCCGTTGGACCGGTTCAGTCGCTTTGAGTGATGATGTTCCGGTTCGCGTGGCGGGCGGCGTGTGGGGCGCGCGGCAGACGGTACGGCAAGCGCACGGGCACAGGCGGGTGGGGCCCGGGAGTACAGGGGAAGGCGGCTGCGATGGCGACGGACGATGACGGCGGCACGGGCAGGGGAGCCGCGCGCGGCTCACGGGGTGGCGACGGCGAACAGATCTCCGACAGCCTCAAGACCTTCGGCGCGGTCCTCAAGGTCCTCCGAGAGGAAGCACGACTGACACAGGAGCAGTTGAGCCCACTGGTGCGGTACTCCCCGGCTTACATCGCCAAGATCGAACAGGGCCGCCGCTTCCCGCCGCGGGAACTGCTGGACCGCTCCGAGGACGCCCTCGGCCCGATCGCCTCCAAGGTGCTCGCCGCAGCGGCGAAGAGCCTGCGGAGGAAGACGGGCCTGGCCTCGTGGTTCCTGGAGTGGGCCGCGATCGAGGAGGAGGCCCTGGCCCTGTACGCCTACGAAAGCCGAGTGATCCCTGGACTGTTGCAGCCTGAGCCTTACATCCGGGCACTCTTTGACCGTCATCTGCCTCCATTGACGGAGACAGAGGCCGAGCGACAGGTCACTGCAAGGTTGGCACGTCAGCAACTGCTGGTGGAGCGCCCGAACACCACATTCAGCTTCATCATCGAGCAGGCGCTGCTGGAGCGCGGCATGGGAGGGCCCGGTGTCACCGCAGCCCTGGTCGGACATCTGCTTGACATCAGTGAGTATCGAAACGTGGAGCTACAGGTCATGCCCCTCCGACAGGAGGAGCACTCCGGGTTTGAGGGCGAGATGTACCTGGCAGAGACAGCCGATCACAACTGGGTCGGATACGTCGAAGGCCACGGAACCAGCAGGCTCATCAACGACCCAAAGTCGGTAAGCCACATGCTCCAGCGCTATGGCAAGATGCGCTCGCAGGCTCTGAGTCACCAAGCCACGGTGGGCCTGCTGGAGCAGATGCGAGGAGTCCCATGAGCGCCAATGAGGTGACCTGGTTCAAGAGCAGCTACAGCGGCGGGGGTGGCGACAACTGCGTCGAGGTGGCCACACACGTAGCGGGCGTGTTTGTCCGGGACTCGAAGGAGACCCAGAGGCAGCCTTTGACCGTGTCCGCCGACGCCTGGTCGGCGTTCACGACACTGGCCTCCGACGCACCCGTGTGACGTACCAGTGGGGCAGCGCTCGACCGTGCGCTGCCCCCCCGCTGCGTCGAAACTACTCGGCGTCCGCCGCAACCGACTTCTTGGCGGCCTTGCGACCGCGCGTCTTGCGCACCGGGCGCCAGCTGGCCAGCTCCGCGGCACCGACCTGATGCCTCCGGAGCTGGTTCTCGTACTCGGCCTCCAACAGGACGGCGGGCTTGTCGCCCCACTCGTCGTCGTACTCGCCGTGCCACTGCTTGACCCACGGCATGATCTCGCACATGCCGGCCAGCAGCGGAACCATCCGCTCGGCGCCCCAACCGTCACGCGTCGTACGCGCGGACAACAGCTCCAACATGGCCTGGGCCTGATCCTTGTGGTCCCAGCCCGCCC
>NZ_BHZI01000499.1 GCF_004305975.1 Streptomyces otsuchiensis | reverse complement strand
ACCCGCACCGCCGCACCTCGGGCCGCAGCGCCCCGGTGCATCCACGACCCACGAACCACCTCGGACCGAACAAAGGACGGATCGTCATGGCCGAAACCGACACCCGGGTTCCGCGCTCCTTCCAGGAGGTGCTCCTGCCTCATCTGCCCTACGCCGAGTCCGGCGAGCTGACGGCGGAGGCCGATCTGACGGCGCTGGGTCTGGACTCCATGGGAGTGGTCCAGCTGCTCGCCGAGCTGGAGGACGCGTTCGGTGTGGAGCTGCCCGACGAGGCGCTCACCGAGGAGACCTTCGCCACCGCCGGCTCGCTCTGGGAGGCCGTGGCGGCCCACACCACGGAAGGTCAGGGCGGCGATGAGTGAACCGATGACGGCCGTCACCCCCACCGCGACGGCGCTGACCCGGCTGGACGGGCTGGCGGGTCTCGGCGCCCCGCACCGGCCCGCGTTCACCTTCAAGGAGCAGACGGTCAGCTACGGCGAACTCGCCGAACGCGTGGCCCGGGTGGCGTACGGCCTGTACCGGCTGGGCGTGCGGCGCGGCGACCGGGTGGCGATCTACGCGGAGAAGCGCGTGGAGACGGTCGTGGCGGTCCTCGCCACCGCCGCCGCCGGCGCGGTCTTCGTGCCGGTCAACCAGCTCTTCAAGGGCCGGCATCTGGCCTCGGTGACCGGGGACTGCGGACCGGTCGCCCTGGTCACCACCGCGGAGCGGCTGGAGACGATCCGGGCGGCGCTGCCCGCGGACACCTCGGTCCGCCATCTGATCGTGGTCGGAGACCCGGGGCAGCAGCCGCCGCTGGACGACCGGTGGCGGGTCACCGCCTTCGACGCGCTGGCCGCGTACGAACCGCTGCCGGTGCCCGGCGCCGACTCGGTGGTGGACACCGATGTCGCAGCGGTCTTCTACACCTCCGGTTCCACCGGCGGCCCCAAGGGTGTGGTGCTCAGTCACCGCAATCTGCTGGCCGGCGCGGAGAGCGTGGCGAACTACCTGGGGCACACCGAGGAGGACGTGGTGCTGGCGGCCCTGCCGCTCAGCTTCGACGCCGGGTTCAGCCAGCTCACCACCGCGATGGCGCGCGGCGCACATGTGGTGCTCACCAACTACCTGCTGCCGCGCGAGGTGGTGAGGCTCTGCTCCCGCCACGGGGTGACCGCGCTGACCTGCGTGCCGCCGCTGTGGATGCAGCTGGCCGCGCTGGAGTGGCCGGCCGAGGCGAGCGCCCGGCTGCGGTACTTCGCCAACACCGGCGGCCGGATGCCCCGGGCCACCCTGGACCGGCTGCGTGAACTGCTGCCGCACGCGAGGCCGTTCCTGATGTACGGACTGACGGAGGCGTTCCGCGCCACCTATCTGGACCCGGCGGAGGTGGACCGGCGTCCGGACTCCATCGGCAAGGCGGTACCCAACGCCGAGGTGCTGGTGCTGCGCCCCGACGGCTCGCCGTGCGCGCCCGGCGAGCACGGTGAACTGGTGCAGCGCGGCGCCCTGGTGGCGCTCGGCTACTGGAACAACCCGGAGGCGACCGCGCAGCGGTTCCGCCCGGTTCCCGGCCCGGTCCCGAGCGGGCTGGCGGAGCTGGGGGTGTGGTCCGGGGACACCGTCCACCGCGACGAGGAGGGCTTCCTCTACTTCGTCGGCCGCGCCGACGAGATGATCAAGTCGTCGGGCTACCGGATCAGTCCGACCGAGGTCGAGGAGGCCGCCTACG
>NZ_BHZI01000498.1 GCF_004305975.1 Streptomyces otsuchiensis | reverse complement strand
GCCCCCGTGGCACCGGCACCCGCGCCGCCCCGGGTGGTGAGGCCCCGGACGCTGCCCCCGGCCGCGCCGTCCCGCCGGGGCGAGGTGGACGCCGCTGACGAAGCGGACGCGGCTGCCTGTGACTTCAGCCTCTACTTCTTCGGCGACTACCCCGACCACGAGGCCGACGACAAGTACGGGCTGATCATGGAGGCGGCCGAGTTCGCCGACCGGAACGGTTTCCACTCGCTGTGGTTCCCGGAACGGCACTTCAACTCCTTCGGGGCCCTCTTCCCCAACCCCTCGGTGCTGGCCGCCGCACTGGCCGCCCGCACCAGCCGCATCATGCTCCAGGCCGGCTCCGTCGTCCTGCCGCTGCACCACCCGGTCCGCGTCGCCGAGGAATGGTCGGTCGTCGACAACCTCTCGGGCGGCAGGGCCGGACTGTGCGTCGCCAGCGGGTGGCACGCCACGGACTTCTCGCTCGCGCCGGAGAACTACGGGCGCAACCGCGAGGTGATGTACGAGAACCTCGCGGCGGTCGAGAAGCTGTGGTCCGGAGCACCCCTGGCGGCCACCGCCGGTGACGGCAGTTCCGTGGAACTCCGGCTGCACCCACGACCGGTACAGAAGCGGCTCCCGCTCTATGTCGCCGTGGTGGGCAACCCCGACAGCTACCGCCGGGCCGCCGCCGAGGACCTGGGCGTGGTCACCAACCTGATGACGCAGACCGTCGACCAACTGGCGGAGAACATCGCCCTGTACCGGCGCACCCGGGCCGAGCACGGCCTCGACCCGGACGCCGGACGCGTCGTGGTGCTCGTCCACACCTACCTGGAGGAGGACGCGGAGAGCGCCCGCGCCACCGCCTACCGCCCGTTCGTCTCGTACCTGAAGTCGTCCCTCGCGCTCTTCGGGCAGGTCACCAACAGCCTCGGCTTCGAGATCGACCTGGACAACGCGCCCGAGGCGGACGTGGAGTTCCTGCTGGAGCGCGCCTACGAGCGGTACTGCGAGTCCCGCGCCCTGATCGGTGACGAGCGTTCCGTCGCCGGGACCGTGCGCCGGCTGGCCGGGGCCGGAGCGGACGAGATCGCCTGCTTCGTGGACTTCGGCGTCGCCAAGGACGAGGTGCTCGCCTCCCTGCCGGCGCTCGACCGGCTCCGTCGCGGCGTTCGCGGTGTCCGTGGCGCCGGCGGCGCTCCCGGTGAGGAGTCGGCGGCGACCGCACCGCGTCGGGCCCCGCTCTCACCCGCGCAGCGCCGCATCTGGTTCCTGGAACAGGCACACCCCGGCACCAGCATGTACCACGAGCCCAAGGCGATCCGCCTCGACGGGTCGCTGGACGTTCCGACGCTGCGCGGCGCGCTGCGGCAGGTGGCCGGCCGCCACGAGTCGCTGCGCACGGTCTTCCGCGAGCACGACGGCGATCCCTACCGGCTGGTGCTGGACCGGGTCGATCTCGACTGCCCGGTGGAGGACCGTGACGGCGAGTCCTTCGAGGACGCGCTGCGCGCGGTCCTGGAGACGGAGGGGCGCCGGGTCTTCGACCTCGGTTCCGGACCGCTGCTCTCCGCTCGTCTGATCCGCCTGTCGGACGAGTGCCATCTGCTCTTCCTCCTGGCCCACCACCTGGTCTTCGACTCCTCCTCCACCACGGTGCTGGCACGCGACCTCGCCGCCTGCTACCGGGCCGGGCCGGACGGCGAGGTCGCGTGCCAGCACCGTGGTGGAGGAGGAGTCGAAGA
>NZ_BHZI01000497.1 GCF_004305975.1 Streptomyces otsuchiensis | reverse complement strand
CACCCGCCCCGCTGCCCTCGCGGGCGGGACCGCCCGCGCCAGCCGTCACCGGAACCGGCACGGCCACCCTCGGCCCCACACCGGCTGAGGAACCCGACCACGGCCACGCGGCTCCGGCCACCGCCGCCCCCGACCACGCGGGCCCCGAGCAGGGCGCGCAGGCCCGGCAGCCGCTCCGGCCCGCCCCGGCGCCGTTCCACCGGGTGGCCGCACTGCCGCCGGTGGACCCGGAGTCCGGGCCGGTCGTCTACCGCTGACGTGCCATGGGGGCGATCCGGCCCCGGACGGCGCGCCGCGCCCTGCCGGGCCGGCCGCGCGCCCAGCGGCGCCGTACCGCGCCGTACCGCGCCGTGCGCCGCTCGCGGCGCACCGGGCGAGCGCTACGCTTGCCGGTCCGCACATCGGACGAACGGGCAGGTGCCGCTCATTCCCCTACGACTGCCACCCCCGGCGTGGAACGCGCTCGTCGACCGGCTGCGCGCCGCCGGCTGCGTCTTCGCCGAGGACGAGGCCCGGCTGCTCTGCTCCGCCGCCGACACGACCCGGAGCCTCGACCGCCTGGTGGCACGGCGGGCCGCGGGCCATCCCCTCGAACAGGTCATCGGGTACTCGGAGTTCGGCGGTCTGCGGATCACCGTGCGGCCCGGGGTCTTCGTACCGCGCCGCCGCACCGAGTTCCTGGCCCGGCTGGCCGCCGACGCGGTCCGTCCCGGCACCGTGATCGCCGAACTGTGCTGCGGAACGGGAGCCGTCGGCGCGGTAATCGCCCACGCCGCCGACGGGCCGGTCGTCCTGCACGCCACCGACCTCGACCCCGTCGCGGTGGCCTGTGCCCGGGACAACCTCGCGGACGTCGGAGGGCACGCCCACCTCGGGGACCTGTACGAACCCCTGCCCGCCGAACTACGGGGTGCCGTCGAC
This sequence comes from Streptomyces otsuchiensis, assembly GCF_004305975.1. Lineage (GTDB taxonomy): Bacteria > Actinomycetota > Actinomycetes > Streptomycetales > Streptomycetaceae > Streptomyces > Streptomyces otsuchiensis. The sequence continues at coordinate 860 of NZ_BHZI01000497.1, read as the reverse complement.
ATCGTGATCGCCAACGCGCCCTACGTCCCCACCGGCGAGATCCCGCTGCTCCCCACCGAGGCACGCCTGCACGAACCGCGCGCCGCCCTCGACGGCGGCCACGACGGGCTCGACATCCAGCGGCGGCTCATCGCCGAGGCGCCCCGATGGCTCGCCCCGTACGGAAAGCTGTTCGTGGAGACCAGCGCGCGGCAGGCCGCCGGAACGGCCGCCGCCTGCCAACAGGCCGGTCTCAGACCCTCGGTGGCCGAATCGGAGCCCCACGACGCCACGGTCGTCATCGCCCGCCGGGGCGCGCCGCCGGCGACCTGACGCGCGCCGTGCCGACGGGGAGACGCCGTCCGCTACCGCGAACAGCCGTTCACCCGAACGCCGTTCGGGGCAGGTCCGGCCACCGGACACCCCCGCCGGCCCCGGCCCCACCGTCCGTCCGCACCGCCGTCTCATCTCGCACACCACACGTCACCCGGCGCCCGCGAGGACGTCACCGTGTGTGGGCTGGGTCTCGCTGACCGGTCAATCCGGACAGCTTCGGCTCCGTCCTCGGCCAAGAGCGCTAACGTCGTGTGAGGAGGTAATAGACTCGCTGCCGTTGAGGGGACGCGGACGATGAGCTACGGCGACGACTACGGTGATGCGAGCGAGCGCGGAATCCCCTCGCAGACGCGGACCCACTATCCCGACGAACCCGGCCCCGGGCCACGTCGCGGCGCGTCACCCAAACGAAGCCTGACGACGATCGTCGGCGTCGTCCTGGTACTGATCGCGGCGATCGTCTTCGCCAACCGCCCTGGCGACGACGCCGACAACGGCCCCACACCCGAGGCCGGCGACGACGCCCGCCCCGGCCCCGCACCGAC
>NZ_BHZI01000496.1 GCF_004305975.1 Streptomyces otsuchiensis | reverse complement strand
GGAGTGGTTCGGACGGTCCGGTGGGGGCGGATCCCGGCGCGGCCTCGCCGCCGCCGGGGAGCGTCCCCGGTGCGGCGGGCTCGATCAGCCGGGCGGGGCCGGGCTCGGGGCGAGCGTTCATCCGTGTGCGGCGCGGTCACTGTGCCGGGCCCTCGTGGGGCGGGTGGTCCGGCGGGTGGGCCGCGCCTCCCTCCTTCATCAACTGGTGGCGTGTGCGGGGGCGCACCGTGCCCGTACCCGGCGGGTGACGGTTCAGCCGGGGAAACGACAGTGATGACGCCCGTGCGGAGCCGACGACGAAGATCTTTTCCGACGATCATAGGGCGATCCGGGAACCGGGGACCCGGTAACGGCCGTCCAGATGGTCACCGGCATAGTGGGGAGCAGCCCGCAGCCGGTGGACCTGCCCGTCACGGCGCCAGGCCCGACACGGACCACAACTTCAGGGGGAGTTCACCCATGTCACCGATTCGCAGGCGGCCGGGGCGCCGCCGCGCCGCCGGGGCCGCGCTGGCCGCGGCGACCGTCCTGGCACTGACCGCCTCCGCCTGCGGTCCGGGCGACGACTCCAGCGACCAGGGCAAGGGCCCGGCCGAGCAGACCGACGACTCCGGCCAGGGTGGCGACCGCCTCGGGGAACTCCTCGACCGGCTTCCGGTCGAGATCGACGTGGACAAGTGGAAGGACGGTGCCTGGTCGGACTGGGACACCGAGACCTGGCTGCGTGAGGCCGGCGAGTACGTCGGCATCATCATCGAGGACTTCTGGGACCGCGACCGGATGGAGGAGGCCGACGAGCAGGACAAGTCGGTCGACGAGGACGACATCGGGGAGGAGCCCGCGCCGGACTCGGACGACCCCGCCGACGACCGTGGCGCGACCGACCCCTTCCCCGCCTCCTACCCCGCGGACCGGGAGCCGGCGCCGTACAACGCCAACAGCCCCGGCATCGGCAAGCTGTTCTTCGAGACGCCCGAGGGCACCGGGGTCTGCTCCGCCGCGGTGGTGCAGGACCCGGACAACCCGGGCGCGTCCAACCTGGTCGCCACGGCGGGCCACTGTGTGCACGCCGGCAGCGAGGGCGGCTGGTTCCGCCAGGTCATGTTCGTCCCCGCCTACAACAACAACGGCGAGGACTTCGCGAGCCAGGAAGCGGATATGCCGTTCGAGGACATCGCGCCGTTCGGTCTGTGGTGGGCCTCGGACGTCGCCACCACCGACTACTGGATCGACAACGGCACCATGCAGGGCGGCAACGGCGCGCACCAGGACTTCGCCGTGATGCGCGTGGAGCAGGAGGACGGTCCCGGCACCTCCCTGGAGGAGCAGACCGGCATCGCCTACGAGGTCGACTTCGACGCCCCGGCCGTCTCCGGCCTGGGCGCGCTCCAGAATTTCGGCTACCCGCAGGCCGTGCCGTTCGACGGTGAGGTGCTGCACAGCTGCCAGGGAGACGCGACGCGGCTGTCGCTGGACCCGGCCGAGCCGGTGATGTACGTCCTCGGCTGCACCATGACCGCCGGCTCCTCCGGTGGTCCCTGGCTGACCGCCGACGGCGGCGAGCCGCGCCTGGTCTCCGTCAACTCCATCGGTCCGGCCACCAGTACCTGGCTCGCCGGACCGCGGCTGGACGTGGAGGCCCAGGAGGTCTTCGACGCCATTCGCCTCGGCTGACCGGCGGCCGGGCCCAGCGGGCTGATCGGCGCCGCGCGCTGAAACGGGCCGGGCCCGTGACCTCTCGGAAGCTTGAGTTCAAGGGGTCGTCGCAACACCGCCCGGTTTCAGGTGGTGAGTAGATCACGTAGACGCTCGGCTGGGGTAT
>NZ_BHZI01000495.1 GCF_004305975.1 Streptomyces otsuchiensis | reverse complement strand
GACCAGGTCCGCGCGTCCCCCACCAGATCACTCACACACCATCAACGAGCCTGAACCCGAAGCGTTTCGGATCAATAGGGCGGCGAATTGCTGACTGGTGTGTTGACAGCCGCGATCCGAATGGAAGATCACGGGATGGGTGGGGCGACACTGCCGGCAGGCGGCTGTCAGCGCCTCGGCAACCAGATCGGTCCGCAGGTGATCGGCGGTTGCCCAGCCGACTACGAGCCGGGAGGCGATGTCTATGACCGTGGCCAGATAGAGCCAGCCCTCCTCCGTCGGGACATACGTGATGTCGCCGCACCAGCGGGCATCGAGCCCGGTGCGGTCGGGCTGGAAGTCCCGGGCGATGAGGTCGGGACAGAAGGGATCGGGGATCGGGGATCGTGGTCGGGTGCCGTCGTCGGCGGTGCCGGCCTCGCAGCCCGGCGGCCCGGATCAGCCGTGCAACACGACGACGGCCGCACCCGGCACCCTGGCACATGAGCACGGCATGCACGCGCGGGGCGCCGTTGGTTCCGCGTGATCTCGCATGGACCTCGACTATCCGCTCGGTCAGCTCGGCACCCGCACCGCACGAGGACCTGGCAGAACGGACAACGGGCTCGTCTTCACCACCCCGAAGGGCAGGCCGCTCGACCCCGGCAACCTCACCCGCCGCTTCCGCCGCCTCCTCCACAAGGCCCGACTCCGGACGATCCGCTTCCACGACCTCCGCCACTCCACCGCCACCCTGCTCCTGGAACAGGGAGTCGAACTCGTCGTGACCAAGGAGCTCCTCGGCCACGCCCACATCGGCGTCACCGCCACCGTCTACGCCCACGTCCGACCCCGTCTCCAACGCCAGGCCATCGACACCCTCGGCGCCCCCGACAACCCGCCGGCGCTGACGTTGCCGTCGGCGCTGCCGTCAAACGGTATGAGGCCCTCCTGAATTTCCCGGGAGGGCCTCATTTAGGTGACTACTAGAAATCAGTCAGCCATTCCCAGTCGCCGGGCCTGGCACGCAGCCGTGCGAACCCTTGCTCCAGGCAGTCACTGAGGTTGGAAGATTCAGCACGGATAAATCCCTGCTCACCTAGCCCCGGCCCCGACATTACCAACGTCCAAGGCTCTCCACCTTCCGCCATCCTCTCATCATCCACCTTGAGGATGACAGTGACGCCAGAGCGACCCAACTTGTCCATGAGCTGCTCGAGATCCATCACCTTTGCTCCTATCAATAGCCTCTCAAGGCCGCTGAGATGTCACTGACGTCATGCAGCTGACCTTTGCCTACCCTATCGATGACACTTCGGAGATCACCGGAAGTGGGACCGCTTGTGACGCCGTTCCGTTGCATCAACTGCTCAACTGTAGCCTGAGCAGTTCGCTTATTCCCGTTATTGAACATGTGGCTTCCCGCGATATCCCGGATCACAACTGCCGATTTATCCCAGAAGCTGTCATAGCGACTGGCATTAGCCAGAGTGTTTGCGGGCGAACCATTCAACAACGTCTCCCCACCGAAGCTGCGGTTAATATCGGCGATCTCGTCCGGGCTGACGCCCACCTTGAACCCGCCAGTCAGCGGGCAGTTGGAATTATGAACCAGAACCGGAGTCTGCGCCGCCAGCACGTAGTACGTGTGGAGGCCCTCGATAGTGAGGTTGTGGACGGTGGTCGGCTGGGTCCAGCGGTGGAGTGTCGTGACCGGTGCGCGTGTGCGGTCTGGGAGTTCCAGCAGCTGGCCGGGCTTGAGGTCGGTCGCGTGGGTCCATTCGCCGGACTCGGGAGACCAGAAGGGATGCTCGTCAGTGGCGGTGATGGTGGCCTCGCCGATGG
>NZ_BHZI01000494.1 GCF_004305975.1 Streptomyces otsuchiensis | reverse complement strand
CGTTCGACGACCCCGCATCGCCCCCCATCGCCCCAAGTCGCCCGCCACCGTGACGGCGGCCGAACGGGCCCGGCGCGAGCGAGCGGCAGCGGCTGTGCACTGGGTCACGCATGCCGCTCCACGCGTGTGCGCCGACCTGCCGGGGGCAGGTGTGGTGCTGCGGGCGACGAGGCCCGCACCCGGCTCGACGGCGCCCCACAGGGGGCGCACGCAATGTCCTTGCACGCGGGGCCCCTTGCCCCGCTCCGGCGCACACGCCCCACCTGGGGGCACGCCTACGGCGGACGGGTGACGGTTCGCACCGATCCGCGCCACGCGGGGGTGACGCCGAACCACGGCGGCCGGCAGGGATGGCAGAGTTGCGGCGACGGGGAACGCCGGGCCGCGCGCGGTCGTTCTCACTACCGGAACGGCTTTGACCGGGACAAGGGAAGTCGAGTGTGACGGGAGTCACTCAACTCGCCTCGTCGGCACCTTCGTTCGAGCGGAGGATGAAGCTCCGAATTTAATATGTGCAATTGCACCGCCCGTGGTGAGCCTCACAGCCACCCCCAGGAGCACCCCCGGGCAACAGAAAACCGCATCGGACCCGGCGGAGTCCGATGCGGTCTGGGGCACTGCCACGGCACGGAGAGGGGACTCCGGCACCAGGCGTTACTGCCTGTCTACTAGCTGCTCAGGCCTCGCCACGCTGCTGCGGGATGCCCGCGAGCAGCGCACGCACCTCCGCTTCGCGGTAGCGTCGGTGCCCACCGAGCGTGCGGATCGACGTGAGCTTGCCCGCCTTTGCCCAGCGTGTGACCGTTTTGGGGTCAACGCGGAACATGGTGGCAACCTCCGCCGGCGTCAGCAGCGGCTCGGCGTCAGGGGTGCGAGCGGTCATCAGCGGCCTCCTCGAGAGAACCGAACCGATACGGTTCATTCCTCTTAAATTCTGCACCTTGACCCGCGATGCCCGAAATTGGTGCACGCGGGTCGAGTCGGTTATAGGACGAACGGCTTGTCCTCGGCACTACAACTACACCATCCGCCCAGCCAGGTCGGCCAAACCGATGGAATTGCCCTCTCAGGTGTTCAACTTCGGCGGTTGCTGGATGGACCATGCCATAACGGACAGTCATCCCACCGTGACGAACAGTCACGCTATGACGATCCCTCACGAAACCCTCAAGAAGCGCAATACCGATCTGTCCCCACAACGCGGACAGAAGGAGCCCCACCGAGCTCCTTGTCCTATTTTGACATGAGGGGGCCACTTGAAGGCAAGAGATCCTGAGACATCCGTCCCCGTGCCATCCATCACGCTTGCGTGACTTGAGCCAGGATGGGACCGAATCCGCCGGGATCGGGACTTAGGTCCCTGGTGTCCCGCGCGGCACGCCGGTAGGAGCGTCGGGCGTCAGCTCGCGAACTGCCGCTCGCGCACGCTCGTCCACCGCTCCGTCAGTGCCTCGTACAGCTCCCCCGCTCGTTCCAGGTCGTCCGCGGCCAGTGCCGCGAGCGCCTCGGCCACCTCGGCGGCGGAGTGATCCACCGCCAGGGCTTCCGCCGAAATGGTATGCACAAGTCCCCCGTAGTCCAGTTCGACCATCGAACGGGGGTGAAATTCCTCCATCCAACGGCCCACCTCCGTGAGGGCCGGGACGAGCGGTCCGTCCGGGGCCGCGCGCCGCACGGTGCGCAGCGACCGCGCCAGCCGCTGCCGCGCCCGCACCATCGGCGTCCGGTAGCGAAGCCCGGGGACGGCAGCGTCCGCACCGGCTGGCCGCCGCGTCGTGTCTCGAACGTCCGCTGGAGCGTGCCGATGGTCCAGTCCGTCAGCCCCGTCC
>NZ_BHZI01000493.1 GCF_004305975.1 Streptomyces otsuchiensis | reverse complement strand
CCCCGCCACCGCGGAGCAACCGTGAGCACCCCCGCGTTCCGCCGCTGCGCCGGTTTCCTCGCCGCCTTCGCCCACCGCCGCGCCGCGACCACCGTCCCCCTGCCCGGCGGGTTCGCCGCGCTCGACGACGCCTTCCCGTACTCCCACGACGACAACCAGATCCTGATCACGGGCCCCACCGACGCCCGCGCCCTCCCCGACCTCGCCGACACCCACCTCGGCCACCTCTGGCACCGGCTCATCACCGTCCTCGACCCACACGCTGCCGACGCCTGCGCCCCCGTCCTGACCGCCGCCGGCTACGAGCACGCCGTGATCCTGGTCATGACCCACGCAGGCACACCGCCCGCCGCCGCACCCCACGTCCATGACGTCGCCCACGCGCGGCTGCGCCCGGCCCTGACCCGCAGCTGGCGCACGCTCCTGCCCGACGCCCCGGCCGACGCCGTGCGGCAACTGGTGGAACGGCGCACCGCGCGGCTCCGTGGCGCCGACACCGTCCACTTCCTCGCCGCCTCCACCCCCGACGGCCAGGTCGCCGCCTGGGCCGACCTCTACCTCGACCGCGCCACGGGCACCGCGCAGATCGAGGACGTCCGCACCGCCGACGTACACCAGCGTGCCGGCCACGGTGACGCCGTCCTGGCCACCGCGCTCCGCCGCGCCGCAGAGAGCGGAGGCACCACCCGCTTCCTCCTCGCCGAGGCCGACGACTGGCCCCGGCACTGGTACGCGCGGCGCGGCTTCGGCGTCACCGGCGAGGTGCACGCCTTCCTGCGCGCCTGAGCGGCGCACCCGCCCAACGGCCTGTCCCAGCCCCGGTCCGCCGGCCGCCGGCGGGCGGTCCCCGGCCCGCCCGAGGGGGCTGGTAGCGTGCGGCACCGGGCGTCCGCCGCCCGGTCCGGACGGGGAGTTGACGACCACGGGGGCGCCGCCATGCGACTGCTGCACACCTCCGACTGGCACCTGGGACGCGGCCTGCACCGCGTCTCCCTCCTCGACGCCCAGCGTGACGCCCTGGAGCACCTGGTGCGCGTCGCCGTCGAGCGTGAGGTGGACGCCGTCCTGGTCGCCGGCGACGTCTACGACCGGGCCGTCCCGCCGCTGCCCGCCGTCCGCCTCTTCGACGACGTCCTGCACCGGCTCGCCGGACACCGCGTCCCGGCCGTGATCATCTCGGGCAACCACGACTCCCCGCACCGCCTCGGTGTCGCCGCCGGACTCATCGGCCGCGCCGGCATCCACCTGCGCACCGACCCCGCCGCCTGCGGCACCCCGGTCGTTCTCGCCGACCAGCACGGCCCGGTCGCCCTCTACGGCATCCCCTACCTCGAACCGGCGCTGACCCGCGAGGAGTTCGGGACGGACAGGGCCGGTCACCGTGAGGTGCTGAGCGCGGCCACCGACCGGATCCGCGCCGACCTCGCCACCCGGCCGCCCGGCACCCGGTCCGTCGTCCTCGCCCACGCCTTCGTCACCGGGGGCGTCGGATCCGACAGCGAACGCGACATCACCGCCGGCGGCGCCTCCGCCGTACCCGCCTCCCTCTTCGACGGCATCGACTACACCGCCCTCGGCCACCTCCACGGCGCCCAGACCATCACCGAACGCGTCCGCTACTCCGGCTCCCCACTCGCCTACTCCTTCTCCGAGGCCGGCCACCGCAAGAGCATGTGGCTGGTGGAGCTCGGCCCCGGCGGCGAGATCGACGCCGAACGCGTCGACTGGCCAGTACCGCGTCCCCTCAGCCGAATCCGCGGCCGGATCGACCGACTCCTCGCCGACCCCGCCCACACCCCGGCCGAACAGCACTGGACCGAGGCGACCCTCACCGACC
>NZ_BHZI01000492.1 GCF_004305975.1 Streptomyces otsuchiensis | reverse complement strand
AACCCCGCCCTCGACCTGGCCGCCAGCCCCTTCTACATCCCGCGCGCCGCCGCCCCCTGGCCCGCGCCGGACGGGCCGCGCCGTGCGGGTGTCACCTCGCTCGGCGTCGGCGGCACCAACGTCCACCTGGTCGTCGAGGAGGCGCCCCCGCGCGCGCCGCGCGGCCCGCGCCTGGCACCGCCCGGAGTGCTGGCGCTCTCCGCCCACGACGACGCCGCCCTCGCCGCGAACGTCCGGGCCTTCCACGACCATCTGCGGCGCGAGCCGGCGACGGACGTGGCCGATCTCCTTCTCTCCACGGCGGGCAGAGCCACCGGCCGGCGTCGCGTCGCCGTCCGGGGAGAGAGCACCGCCCAGCTCGCCGACTCGCTGCACCGCTGGCTCACCGGCGGGGGAGCGGAATCCCGGGCGCCCGCGGCGGGGGCGCGGCACGCGGCACCTCGGGTCGGCCACCTCTTCAGCGGGCAGGGCGGCGCGCGGCCCGCCGCCGTCCGCGCGCTGTACGAGCGGTTCACCGCCGTGCGCCGGGTGCTCGACCACTGCGACCGGCTGCACCGCGCCCGGACAGGCGGCGCCCTGCTCGCCCCGCTCCTCGGCGACCCGGGCGACGACGGCGCGCCCTGGCCCACCGGCGCCGCGCAGCCCGCGCTGTACGCGGTGCAGTGCGCCCTGGTCGAGCTGTGGCGGGAGGCCGGGATCGCGCCGGAGGTCGTCGCGGGGCACAGCGTCGGCGAGTACGCGGCGCTCACCGCGGCGGGCGCGCTGACGGTCGAGGACGGACTGCGGATCACCGCGGAGCGTGGCCGCCTCATGGAGACCCGCACCGCGCCGGGCGGGATGGTGGCGGTCCTCGCCGACCGGGCCTCGGCCCTGTCGCTCACCGAGGAGGTTCCCGGTATCGAACTGGCGGCGGTCAACGGGGAGCTCAACCATGTGCTCGCGGGACCGCGCGCCGCCGTGGACCGGCTCGGCGCACTGCTGGAGGAGCGCGGCCTCCGCAACCGCAGGCTCCCCGTGGAGCACGCCTTCCACACGGAGCTGATCGACCCGGTCCTCGCCGAGTTCGAGGAGCTGGTCTCCGGCGTCGCGTTCGGCCCCGTCACCGTGCCCTTCGTCTCCGGGCTGGACGGGGGCGCCCGGCCGCCCGGGTGGGTGCCTGACGCCGCCTATCTCGTGCGGCAGACCCGGCGGCCCGTCCAGTTCCACGCCGCCCTGCGCGGCGTCGCCGACCGCGGCGCCACCGTGCTGGTGGAGATGGGCGGCGGCGGTCTGAGCGGGCTCGCCCGGCAGGCGCTGCCCGAGGTGGTCTCGGTCCCCAGCCTGCGCGGCGGCACCGGACTCGACCCGCTCTGGGACGCGGCCGCCGCCCTCTTCCGGGCCGGCGCGCCCGTCGACTGGCACGTCCTGGCAGAGGGCTCCGGCGGCCGGCGGATCCCGCTGCCCGGCTACCGCTTCCAGCACCGGACCCACTGGCGTGGCCCGGCACCCACCGCCGCAGCAGCGGCGGAAACCCTGACGGAAGGAACGCACATGACGGCAGACGTCGAGGTCAAGGAAGTGCTGACACACGTCGTCGAGGTGACCTCGCACGCGCTGGGAGGCCGGCCGGACGCGGTGGGGGAGGACACCTCCTTCCTGGACCTCGGCGCGGACTCGCTGCTGATGATCAACGTGCTGCGTGAGCTGGAGCAGACCTACCACGTCAAGGTCGCCATGCGGGAGCTGTTCGACGAGGCCGTCACCCCGCGCCGGCTGGCGGAGCTGGTCGCGAGCCGCCGGGCGAGTGGTGGCACGCCCGCGAAGACGCCTGCCGCCCCTACGCCCGGACCCACCCCTACGCC
>NZ_BHZI01000491.1 GCF_004305975.1 Streptomyces otsuchiensis | reverse complement strand
GGAAGCCGGGTAAAAGATACAGAGTGAGTATCGTCCGCAGCGACAGATGAGTAAAAGAAGGAGTAGCGGCAGCAGCATCTGATGTGTATAAGAGTCAGGAGATGTGCCGCGGTGGCGCGGTGCGGTGATGCGCGGGCAGCGGTGGTGCACGGTGCGGTGGTGGTGCGCGGTGCGGCGGAGAAGCCGCCGAAGGGCGGCGACGGGCGGGCCGGGGCCCCGACTCGGACGGCCGGGGCGCACGGGCGTCCGCGGCTGATCACGCGGCGGGGCGCGGACCGACTCACAGGCGGAGCGCGGCCCGGCGGGACCTTCGGCAGTGGACTATGAGGCCGGAATGTTGCACGATGGACCGTCGTTAGCACTCACCGAGTAAGAGTGCCAGGAGGATAGACGTGCCGACGTACCAGTACCAGTGCACCGCGTGCGACGAGGGTCTTGAGGTGGTGCAGAAGTTCACCGATGACGCCCTCACCGTCTGCCCCAGTTGCGAGGGGCGGCTGAAGAAGGTCTTCTCAGCGGTCGGCATCGTCTTCAAGGGCTCCGGCTTCTACCGGAACGACAGCCGCAGCGCGAGCTCCAGCTCGACGCCCGCTGGCTCGTCCGCGGCCAAGAGTGACAAGAAGAGCGACGACGGCGCGAAGTCGGGCTCCACCTCCGACAGCGGCGGCACGAGCTCCACGGGCTCCTCCTCGAGCGGCTCCAGCAGCGGCTCCGGGGACTCCGGCGGCTCGGGAGCGTCCAAGCCCGCGGCCAGCAGCGCCCCCGCCGCGTGACCCCGCCGGCGGCGCCCGAGGCGAGCCCGCGAGCGACCATAGGAGTCATCGGGGGGTCGGGTTTCTACTCCTTCCTCGACGATGTGACGGAAGTCACCGTGGAGACGCCCTACGGGAAGCCGAGCGACTCGCTGTTCCTCGGCCGGGTCGCCGGCCGGGACGTGGCGTTTCTGCCCCGCCATGGCCGTGGTCACCACCTCCCGCCGCACCGGATCAACTACCGGGCCAACCTGTGGGCGCTGCGTGCCGTCGGTGTCCGCCAGGTCCTCGCGCCCTGCGCGGTCGGCGGACTGCGGCCGGAGCACGGCCCGGGCACGCTGGTCGTCCCCGACCAGCTCGTGGACCGCACCAAGACCCGGGTGCAGAGCTACTTCGACGGCGAGACGCGCGCCGACGGCGTGCGCCCCAACGTGGTTCACGCCACATTCGCCGATCCGTACTGCCCACTGGGCAGGGAGGCGGCGCTCGCGGCGGCACGTGCTTCCGACTGGGAGCCGGTGGACCGGGGCACGCTGTGCGTCATCGAGGGGCCCCGCTTCTCGACCCGGGCCGAATCGCAGTGGCACGCCGCGCAGGGCTGGGCGGTCGTCGGCATGACCGGGCACCCGGAGGCCGTTCTCGCCCGGGAGCTGGAGCTCTGCTACACCTCGCTGGCGCTGGTCACCGACCTGGACGCGGGTGCCGAGAGTGGCGACGGGGTCTCCCACACCGAGGTGCTGGAGGTCTTCGCCCAGAACGTCGGCCGGCTGCGCGGCGTACTCTTCGAGGCTGTCGCGAAGCTGCCGGAGGAGCGCGGCGAGTGCATGTGCGCCAACGCGCTGGCCGGACAGGACACCGGCATCGAACTGCCCTGACACCGGACCGAGTCGGAGCATGACCCGGCCGGCTACCCGCTCGCTTCGGCATGCGCCCGGCATCGCTCGGGACAGCCCGGCATCGCTCGGCGTCGCCCGGGACAGCCCGGCATCGCTCGACCAGGACGCCGCTGGTGGGCGCCCTGGGTGACGGTGTGGGTGGTGGGTTCGGGCGGTGGGGTGGGTCGGAGGGCTGACCGAGCTGCCGCGCCCCGACCCCCACCCCATGCC
>NZ_BHZI01000490.1 GCF_004305975.1 Streptomyces otsuchiensis | reverse complement strand
TTGGACATGACCGCAGCGTAGGCAGGTGGGCGGGTGAGGGGAGGTGGACGTTCCGTGGCAGCGGCCGGTCACGTTTTGGCCACTCTGTACGGGCGCGCGGGTGCCCGCGCCACCCGGTCGCGTCACAATGGGCTCATGTTTCCGGATTCGCGCGTGCCCTCCCGTGACGAACTCATCGATCACCTGGTCCGCACCCGGATCGCGGGCGACGTGGCGACCCCGCGGGACAACAACCTCGCGCACTACCGTGAGCTGGCCAACGGCAATCCGTACTACTGGTTCGGGGTGGAGTTCGGCGAGCGCTGGTCGGACGAGCAGGACGTCCTGGCGGTGATGGCGGAGCTGTGCGGGGTCAGCGAGGACCCGGAGCACCGGCGGGGCCAGGACACGATCGACCCCGAACTGACGGTGGCCGGACTGGAGCGGGCCGCGGCCGAGCTGGGCAAGGCGGCGGCGGACCGCGCCCGGGTGCTGACAGCGACCGGTCACCCCGGCGGACTGCTGGACATGCACGCCCAGGTCACGGCGGCGCTGCGGGCGGCGGGCTGCGAGCTGGTGCGGGTGCCGCTCGGGCTGACCGCCGACCAGGGTGTGGTGACCCAGCTGGCGGGGGTGGCGGTCTACGAGCGTGGTGCCTCGTTGTGGCACACCCACTCCCCGGCGCCGATGGCGGAGATCCTGGACGCGCTGCCGCAGGAGGGCGAGGAGCCGCCGGGTCTGGTCTTCGCCGACCACGGCTGGGCCGGCTGTGCCGCGCAGCGTGGTCTGACGACGGTCGGCTTCGCGGACTCCAATGACCCGGCGCTCTTCCTGGCGGAGTCCGAGGGGACGCTGACGGTCTGCGTACCGCTGGACGACCATGTGGTGAACCCGCGCTTCTACGAGCCGATGACCGCCTATCTGCTAGATGTCGCCGGCCTGGCCTGACGGCTCGCGTTCCCGCCTCGTGACCGGGCCGAAAGGCCGTGGCCTCGGGGCGTTCGGATGCCTAGGGTCCTGTCATGACCCAGGAATCCCACTCCGCGCCCACCGCTGGTCCCGGCGCCGCCCCGGGAGCGAGCGGGGCACCCCGCGTGCCGGCACCGGCGCCCTCCCCCGACGCCGCCCCGGCCGCCCCGGCGGCGCACGCGCACCGGTTGCGGGCGCTGGACCCGCTGCTACCCGGCGTCCTCGAACTGCCCGAACCCGAGCCCGGTGACGTGGAGTTGGCGGTTCCCGGCGGTGCCGGACGCTACCGCCGCACACGGTCGGAGCCGACCGAGCCGGCGGCGCTGTGGGAGGCCCTGGACAGCCACCGGCTGCACGCACGGCTGGACCACCCGGAGGCGGTCGCGACCCTGGACGACCTGCTCCAGGAGTGGTGGGTGCATGTACTCGCCTCCCACCCGGAGAACGAGGCGGAGGCGGTGCTGGACTGGCCGAGCCGCGACACGGCGGTGACCAGGACGCTGCTGCGCAACGGCCTCGCGCCGCGGCGGGTGGTCGCGATCCGCCCGGCGGGACGTCCGGCGCCGCCCGCTCCGGACGGTGTCCGGCTGCGCCCGCTGGCGCCGGGCGACGAGGAGCGGGCGGCGGCGCTGTGGATGGAGGAGCTGCGCTGGGACGCGCGGTGCGGGAACGGGGCGGTGCGGCCGGGCGCGGAGGAGTTCTTCCGGGAGCGGTTCGCCCGGCGGGCGGCGGCGCCGGGCGAACTGGGCCGCTGCTGGGTGGCGGAGGACGAACGGGGCACGGTGCGCGGTGTGGTGGTCGTCGAGCCGCCCGCGCTCAGCGGCTGGGCGGCCCGACTGACGTCGGTGCCCGGCCCCGCGTGCCTGCCGCTGCTCTCGGTGGAGGCGGGTCACCGGGGGCGGGGACCGACGTCAGTCG
>NZ_BHZI01000489.1 GCF_004305975.1 Streptomyces otsuchiensis | reverse complement strand
GCCCTCTCCTCTCTGGTGGGGGTACGGCTCTGTGGAGGTACGGCGGCTGGGGGCTGCTCAGGAGTAGCGGCCGGGCTCGGGTATCTCCCCGAGCAGGCGGTGGAGGCCGACCTCGCGGCGCTGATAGGCGACGGGGTGGTGCAGGGTGTGGGTCCGCACGTTGCGCCAGAAGCGGTCGAAACCGAAGGAGTTGGCCGTGGAGCGGGCGCCGGTGACCTCGAAGATGCGGGAGGTCACCTCCAGCGCCACCTCGTCGGCGCGCGCCTTGACGGCGGCGGTCCGCACCTTGTATTCGCCCCGAACCCGGTCGGTCACCGATCCGGGGTCGCGGTGGAGTTCCCGTCCCTCTTCGGCGACCTGGTCGGCCAGCGCCTCGGCGGCCCACAGCTTGGCGGTGAGGTCACCGATGGTGTCCTGCACCCGGGGCTCGTCGACGGTCCGGTCGTAGCCGCCCCAGCCACGGCCCTTCTGGGTGTACTCGACCGCGGCGCGCAGCGCTCCGTTGGCGGTGCCCAGCCAGATGTTGGAGAAGAGCAGCTGGCCGGTGGGCACGTTCATGGTCGCGTAGGCGGGCGGCGCGGCGGGGGCGAAGGTCTTGTCGCGGTAGCCCAGGGCGTCGGCCCACGGCATCGCCACGTCGCGGATGGTCACCCCGCCGGACTCGGTGAGCCGCTGGCCCATGTTGTCCCAGTTGCCGTGGTGTTCGATGCCGTCCTGGTCGGTGGGGACGATCCCCAGGACGTGCCGGCCGTCGGGCATCACGCCTTCCAGCACCGTCCGGTCGGAGACGCGGACGCCGGTGCAGAAGTGCTTGCTGCCGTCGAAGACCACCCGGTCGCCCTCGTCCCGGGCCACCACGTCGGCGTCCCGGGGGTTGAGCGCGCAGCCGAAGAACCAGTTCTCGCGGGCCGCCTCGCGGGCGATCCGTTCGATCTGCTCCTCGGTGCCGAGCGCGGCGGGCAGCCAGCACCAGGTGTAGTGGTCGCCCAGCAGCTGCCCGAGTGAGGTGTCGGCGGCGGCTACCGCCCGCACGATCCGGTAGGCCTCGGGCCACTCCTGGCCGGCGCCGCCGTGCTCGACCGGGCCGAAGACCGGCGCCAGGCCGGCGTCCTTGAGCACCCGCACCTCGTCGAAGGGCGCCTCACCCCGCTGGTCGCGGGCGGCGGCCCCCTCGTCGAGGATCTCCGCCACCTCCTGGGCCCTTTGCAGCCAGCCCTGCGATGTGGTCGGCCTCTCCCGTCCGGACCACGAGGGCTGGGTCTGGTCGGGCACGGACGGGTTCGCGGTCGTCGTCACGGGGTCTCTCCTCGCTCGGTGATCGGGAAGGGCGGTGGTCGTTCAGGCGGTTCCGTTGGGGTTGTCGATGACCGAGCGCCAGCGGGCGTCCGGGCCCCGGCGGATCACGTCGGTGCTGGTGCCGGCCAGACGCAGCCGGCTCCCGTCGGCGGCCGTGCCCTCCACCACCCAGTCCGCGATCACCAGGGCGATGTCGTCGCTGACGTAGACGTGCCGGTCCTCGATCCGCATCGGCAGCCCGAGCGCGAGGAAGTCCTTGACGGCCTGCCGCGCGTCGTCGCCGCTGAGCGGCTTGCCGGGTTCCTGCACGAAGACGGCGCCTTCCGCCTGTGAGGCGAGCACGGCCTCCAGGTCACCGGAGTTGAAGGCACGGCCGAAGGCGGCGGTGTGCTCGTGGGGATCGGTGACGGGCTGGTGGGCCTGTCCGTTCTGCGGCGTCATCGGGGCTCTCCTCCGGTGGTTCGGCGGTTCTGGGCGTCGCTGCGCGGTTCTGGGCGCTGCGTGGTTCTGGGGTTCTGCGTGGTTCTGGGCTGCGTGGTTCTCAGGTCCTGCGCGGTGCTCGGGTCCTGCCGGGTCCGTCCGGGCTCCGGGAGGG
>NZ_BHZI01000488.1 GCF_004305975.1 Streptomyces otsuchiensis | reverse complement strand
GCCCCGCCGCGCCCGCCCCGGCGACGGACCTCCCGAACGCTAGGAGCTGACCAGGTGCTCACCGTGGACTTCACCCGCTTTCCCATAGCCGCCGGGGACCGGGTCCTGGACCTCGGCTGCGGCGCGGGACGGCACGCCTTCGAGTGCTACCGGCGCGGTGCCCGGGTGGTCGCGCTGGACCGCAACGGTGAGGAGATCCGCGAGGTGGCCGCCTGGTTCGCCGCCATGGAGGAGGCGGGCGAGGCACCCGAGGGCGCCACCGCCACCGCCGTCGAGGGGGACGCGCTGGCGCTGCCGTTCCCCGACGACAGCTTCGACGTGGTGATCATCTCCGAGGTCATGGAGCACATACCCGACGACCGCGGTGTCCTCGCCGAGATGGTCCGCGTGCTGCGCCCCGGCGGCCGGCTCGCCGTCACCGTCCCCCGGTACGGGCCCGAGAAGGTCTGCTGGACCCTCTCGGACGCCTACCACGAGGTCGAGGGCGGCCACATCCGCATCTACAAGGCCGACCAACTGCTCGCCCGCATAAGGCAGTCGGGCCTCCGCCCCTACGGTGTCCACCACGCCCACGCACTGCACTCGCCCTACTGGTGGCTCAAGTGCGCCTTCGGCGTCAACCGCGACGGCGACGACGCCGCGCTGCCGGTACGCGCCTACCACAAGCTGCTGGTCTGGGACATCATGAAGCGGCCCTTCGCGACCCGCTTCGCCGACCGGCTGCTCAACCCCCTGATCGGCAAGAGTTTCGTCGCCTACGCGACCAAACCGCAACTCCGCCCCGTCCCCGGCAGCGCCCCGGCGGAGCGGGTATGACCTCGCCCGGCGACACCGCCACCCTCGTCCTCGACGGAGTCCTCACCGCCGAGCAGGCGGCGCGCACCGCCGCCGGTATCGCCGGCCTTCAGCGCCCCGACGGCGCGATCCCGTGGTTCCGCGGCCACCACCTCGACCCCTGGGACCACATCGAGGCCGCCATGGCACTGGACGCCGCCGGCGACCACCACCGTGCCCGCGCCGCCTACGAGTGGCTCGCCCGCCACCAACTGCCCGACGGTTCCTGGTACGCCGCCTACGCCGACGGCGACGCCACCCGCCCCACCGACCGCACCCGCGAGACCAACTTCTGCGCCTACGTGGCCGTCGGCGTCCTCCACCACCATCTCGCCACCGGCGACGAGGAGTTCCGCCGCCGCATGTGGCCGGTGGTCTCCGCCGCCGTGGAGTTCGTCCTCGAACTCCAGCAGGAAGGCGGCGAGATCGGCTGGAAGCGCGAGGACGACGGAACCGCCGTCACCGCCGCGCTGCTGACC
Organism: Streptomyces otsuchiensis; assembly: GCF_004305975.1. Classification (GTDB taxonomy): domain Bacteria; phylum Actinomycetota; class Actinomycetes; order Streptomycetales; family Streptomycetaceae; genus Streptomyces; species Streptomyces otsuchiensis. Next base: position 589 of record NZ_BHZI01000488.1, on the reverse strand, counting down.
GGCTGCTCCTCCGTCCATCAGGCGCTGCGCTGCGCGCTGCGGCTGGCGGAACTCGCGGGCGAACCCCAGCCCGACTGGGAGCTGGCCACCGGGCGGCTCGCCCACGCGGTGCGCGCCCACCCCGAGCGCTTCCTCGACAAGTCCCGCTACTCCATGGACTGGTACTACCCGGTGCTCGGCGGCGCGGTCCGCGGCCCGGCCGCCGAACGGCGCATCGCAGCCCGCTGGGACGAGTTCGTCGTGCCCGGCCTCGGCGTCCGCTGCGTGCTGCCCAACCCCTGGGTCACCGGCGGCGAGAGCGCCGAACTGGCCCTCGCGCTCTGGGCGATCGGGGACACCCACCGCGCGGTGGAGATCCTTCGCTCCATCGGCCACCTGCGTGCCGGCGACGGGCTCTACTGGACCGGTTACGTCTTCGCCGACAACGCCGTCTGGCCCGAGGAGCTGACCTCCTGGACCGCCGGCTCGGTGCTGCTGGCGGTCGCCGCGCTCAACGGGCACCGGCCCACCACCGTCGTCTTCGGCGGCGAGGACCTTCCGCTCGGACTCACACCGGACTGCTGCCCGGACTGAGCCCCGTCCCCCGTCC
>NZ_BHZI01000487.1 GCF_004305975.1 Streptomyces otsuchiensis | reverse complement strand
ACCCCGTCACCGCCATCGGCTACGCCGCCGCACACCCCTACGACGGTGAACGGCCCTACTACTGCGCGGGCCCGACCAGGGTCCTCGGTCCGGGTGACGCGGCCGAGGCCAACGTCGGCGGACTGCTGCTGGAGGAGTGCGGACTGACCCGCGGCGCCAGCGGCGGACCGTGGCTCCAGCACTTCGACCGCGAGGGACAGGCGGGCACGGTCGTCGGTGTCACCTCGGCCGCCACCGGCCACGGTGAGATCGTCGGCCGCCCCTACCCGCCGGAGGCCCGGGAACTGTACGACCGGGCGGCCGGTGGCCTCCCGGCCGGCAGCCCCTGAGCGCCCGGTCGGCGGCGGCGGAGCTGTCGGCGGCGGAGCTGTCGACGGCCCCCTCCGGCCTGGCTCAGCCGGCCGGCGCCAGGAACGCGTCGAAGTCGGAGCGGTAGGACGCCCACGCCGACGGTCCCGCCGCGTACTCCGCGTCGGAGAGCAGGCAGGAGTCCAGCAGCCCGCGCAGCTGCTCCGCCGGCAGGTCCGGCGCCGTGAACACCAGGTGCTGGCCACGGTCGCCGTGTACCGGGTCCCAGTCCAGCGACGCCGCCGCCCGCCGCTCCGCCGGGACCAGCTCCCAGGCGGCGTCCGGCAGCGAAGCCAGCCAGGGACCGGCTCCCTCGACCGCCAGGGCCCCGCCCGCGCAGTCCCACGAGACCAGGGTGTCGTGGCGGTCCGCCAGCCAGAACCGCCCCCGGCTGCGCACCGCCACGCAGACCAGATCCTCCAGCGCGGCGTAGAGCCTCCCCGGATGGAACGGCCGCCGCGCCCGCCACACCGTGGTGGTCACGCCGTGCTCGCACGCCTCGTGCGGCAGCAGCGCGCAGGCGGGGTGCTGGCGGGCGGCCGCGGCGGCGGTGTCGAACCCGGGGGCCAGGGCCGCCAGGAAGCCGCTCTCGCCGGGCCGCACCAGCCGGGCGGTCGGGTGGAGCTGCGCCAGCAGCGCGTAGTCGGTCGCGTCCGCCGGTTCGCGGCCCTCGGCCAGGGCCAGCACCGGCGCGTACTCCAGCTGGCGGGCGAAGGCGTCCGCCACCGTCCGCTGGTCGCCCGGGGCCGCGCCGAGGCCGCACTCGGCGAGGCCGTCGCCGTTGGCCAGGCAGGGCAGCACCAGCGCCGGATCGATGGCGGTGACCACGCCCTGCAGCCGGACGCGGTCCGAGGCGTGCGCCTGGATCACCTCGGCCATCGACTGGGGCTCCACCGAGTCCCAGAGCTCGACGACGGCGAGGGGGTGGGTCCCGCAGGCCGCGAGCCGTTCCAGTTCGGGAACCAGGTCGTCGCGGAGCGCGCAGCAGGCGCAGTCGTTGACCAGGCCGACCTCGCGGGAGCCGGTGATGCCACCGGCGTCGCGCAGGGTGCTGGTGACGGTCCGTCCGGTCGCCGTCGTCAGGTCGTGGTGCAGGGCGACGGCGCCCGGCACGGCGCGCAGCAGCGCCTCCGTCACGGTGTGCCGGGCGTCGGCGTGCATGCCGGCGAGGATCACCACGGGCAGCATCAGCGGGCACCGCTCCGCTCGTACCGGCGGTTGAACCGCTCGACGCGGCCTTCGGTGTCCATGACGCGGGCGGTGCCGGTGTAGAAGGGGTGGCTCGCCGAGGAGACCTCGACGTCGACGACCGGGTAGGTGTTGCCGTCCTCCCACTCGATCGTCTCGGTGCGGGCGCCGTCCCCGGCCCCGTCTCCGGCCGCGCGGGCGGAGAGCGTGGAGCGGGTCAGGAAGGCGAAGCCGGCGGACCGGTCGCGGAAGACCACCGGTCCGTACGCGGGGTGGATATCTGGCTGCATGGCTCGGTGCTGCCTCTCTGCTGGGGCCCCGGGCGCGGACGGCCGGGGCCGGCCGCGCGTGGGGCGGGGGTGGGTGGTGCGGGG
>NZ_BHZI01000486.1 GCF_004305975.1 Streptomyces otsuchiensis | reverse complement strand
CCCACCTCACCCAGCACCTCACGCTGCCACACCGCGTAATCCCCGTACTGCACCGCCAACGGCTCCCACCCGGGAACCGCACCCCCCACCCGCGCCCCGTACGCCACCGACAGATCCCGCGACAACGGCCCCATCGACCACCCGTCCGCCGCGATGTGATGCAGCGTGAGCACCAGCACGTGCTCCTCGGACGCGAGCGTGTACAGCTCGGCGCGCAGCGGCGTCTCCTCGGCCAGCCGGAAGGGCGGGACGGGACGGCCGCCGGGCCGGACGCCGGGCGGCGCGTCGGCCAGGACGACGGGAGCGCCGTCCACGGGAAGCACCCGCTGGTACGGGCCGTCGGCGTCCTCGGGGAAGAGGGTGCGCAGGCTCTCGTGCCGTGCCACCAGGTCGCCCAGCGCCGCCCGCAGGGCGTCGCGGTCGAGCGGGCCGGTCAGCCGCAGCGCGATCGGGATGGTGTAGGTGGCGCCGCCCTCGCCCATGCTCTCCAGCAGCCACAGCCGGTGCTGGGCCGGTGAGAGGGGCAGACGCGCGGGGCGCCGCCCGGCCACCAGGGCGGGGCGGACGGCGCCGGCCTCGTCGAGGCGGCCGGCGAGCCCGGCGGGGGTCGGCGACTCGAAGAGCAGCCGGATCGGAAGCTCCACGCCGAGCGCGGCCCTCACTCCGGAGACGACCCGCGCGGCCAGCAGGGAGTGCCCGCCGAGCTCGAAGAAGTCGCTGTCGCGGCCGACGTCGGGGACGCCCAGCACCTCGGAGTAGACCGCGCAGACGGCGGCCTCGGCGTCGTCACGCGGCGCCTCGTACCTGGCCCGGGAGACGGCGACGGGCTCCGGCAGCGCGTCGGTGTCGAGCTTGCCGTTGGGGGTGAGCGGCAGGCGGTCGACGGTGGCGTAGGCGGCGGGCACCATGTGCTCGGGCAGCGCCGCGGCCAGCAGCTCACGCAGCCGGGCGGGGTCGCCGTCGGCGGTGTCGCGGACGGCGACGTAGGCGGCGAGCTGCTCGGCTCCCCCACCGGCGGGCCGGGCCACGACGGCGGCGGCCTGGACGCCGGGCAGGGCGGTGAGGGCGGCCTCGATCTCACCGGGGTCGACCCGGTGACCGCGCACCTTGATCTGCCGGTCGCTGCGGCCGAGGAACTCCAGTTCGCCGTCGGCACGCCAGCGCGCGAGGTCGCCGGTGCGGTACATGCGGGAGCCCGGCTCACCGAAGGGGTCGGCGAGGAACCGGTCGGCGGTCAGACCGGCGCGGCCGGCGTAGCCCCGGGCGACGCCGGCGCCCGCGAGATAGAGCTCTCCGGCCATGCCGGTGGGCAGCGGGTGGAGCCCGGCGTCCAGCACATAGGCGCGGGCACCGGCGACGGGGCGGCCGATGACGGGGCTGCCTCCCTCGATCCGGGTGGTCACCGCGTTCACGGTGACCTCGGTGGGGCCGTAGAAGTTGAACACCGACAGGCCGGGGTGGGCGGAGAGTTCACGCCACAGGGCGTCGTTGACCGCTTCGCCGCCGAGGGCGATGACGGTGGGCCGGCGCTCGTCCTCCAGCAGCCCGTGCCCGATCATCTGCCGCAGATAGGTGGGCGTGGTCTCGATCGCGTCGATCGCGGCGTCGTGGAGGTGGGCGACGAGCGCCTGCGGGTCGCGGCGCACGGCGTCGGGGACGATGTGCAGTTCGTGGCCGGCGACCATCCACAGCACCGGGTCCAGGGAGGCGTCGAAGGAGGTCGCGGCGGTCAGCGCCACGCGCAGCCGGCGGCCGAGGGCGCGTTCGGCGGCGGCGTGCGACTCCTGCCGGTGGTGTTCCAGGAGGTTGGCCAGCGAGCGGTGCTCGACCTCGACGCCCTTGGGGCGTCCGGTGGAGCCGGAGGTGTAGATCACATAGGCGGCGTCACCGCGTTCGGGCCAGCGGGACGGGGCGGCCGGGGCGGCGGCCGCTCGCTCCGGCTCCGGTGCGGCGGCGGGGACCAGG
>NZ_BHZI01000485.1 GCF_004305975.1 Streptomyces otsuchiensis | reverse complement strand
GCGGGCACCACGGCCGGTACGGCGGCGGCGGACGCGGCGATGGCCGTCCGGTCCGCCTCCTCCGGCCCGGGGTGCGGGGGGGTCGCGGCCGCGGCGGCCTCCGCCGGGGTGAATGACGCCTCGGGCACCGAGGCGGCGACGGCGGTGGCGGAGCGGTGTTCGCCCACCGGGCCGCCCGGAGCGTCGGCTGCGTGCGCGGCGGCCGTGCCCGCCGCGCCGAGCGGCAGGATCAGGCCGGTGAGCAGGGCGCCGGTCAGGGCCGAGCACGCCAGGCGGGCCGGGCGGTGCTGACGTCGCATCACAGAACTCATGTACCTGAGCCAATGTCAGCCGCCGCCGGTCCGCATCCGCCGGGCAGGGCCCGCACCGCCGATCGGCGTACGTCCGCGTGCGGCCCGTGCCGGACGTCGACGCAGCTCACACCGGCGCGTACCCCCGTCAGCACCCGTGCCCGGGAAATCCGCCGCAGGAGTGACGCCCGTTCCACGGAGGGTGACCGGCGGGCGTCCGGGGAGGAGCCTGTGCCCCCGAAACGGCGGCGCGCCTACTCGCGGCAGATCAGCAGCAGCGCCCGGTCGTCGTTGACGTCCTTGGCCAGTGACTCGATCAGGTGCCAGGCGGCGCCCCGGAAGCCGGTGGCGATGTACCGCTCCGCCTCGCCGGTGAGCCGGTCCACCCCGTCGTCCAGGTCGCGGCCGGAGCGTTCGACCAGGCCGTCGGTGAAGAGCATCAGCACGTCGCCCCGCTCCAGCGTGCCGCGCACCGGCTCGAACTCGGCGCCGGCCCAGACGCCGAGCAGCGGCCCCTCCGCTACGACACGGTGCCACAGCCCGGTGCTGGCCGAGAGCTGCACTCCGGGGAGGTGACCGGCGGAGAGCAGTTCGTACGCCCCGGTGTCGAGGTCCAGGACGAGGTGGACGGAGGTCGCGAAGCCCTCGTCCCAGTTCTGGCGCAGCAGGTAGCCGTTGGCGGCGGGCAGGAAGGAGGACGGCGGCAGTGATCCGAGCAGGCCGCCGAAGGCTCCGGAGAGCAGCAGGGAACGTGAGGCGGCGTCCATTCCCTTGCCGGAGACGTCGGTGAGGACGGCCTCCAGGACCCGGCCGCGCGGGCCGGTGCGCGCGGCGACGACGAAGTCGCCGGAGAAGGACTGGCCGCCGGCCGGACGCAGCGACATCTCGCGGTGCCAGCCGCTGGGCAGCTGCGGCAGGGCGCTCTGGGCGCGGATACGTTCCCGCAGGTCGAACAGCATGGTGGAGCCACGGCGCCAGGGCACGCCGACGCGGCTGCGGAACTGTGCGATGAGCAGTGCGGAGAGCGCGACCGCGCCGACGACCAGGATGGTGCCGGGAGTCACCGGCTCCTCGCCGCGCGGGCCGGTCTCCAGCAGCGCGGTCTCGGCGACCAGCGCGACGGCGGTGGCACCGTACAGCCCGAGGAGGCTGGCGGGGCGCAGCACCATGCCGCCGGCGATCAGGGGGAGCACCAGCGTCTCGGGCGGGCACCACTCGGGCCACCGCAGGGTGATGGCGGCGAGCAGGGGGACGGAGAGCAGCAGGACGGCGAGCGGGGCCCAGTCGGAGCCCCCGCCGCGGAAGTAGTCGACGGCGGAGCGGCGCACCAGGGTGCGGGCCCGGTGCAGCGCCTTGTGCGCGCGTGACCTCCGGAACCCTGAGGGGGACGATCCTCCACCTGCCATGGCTCGGACTTTAGCGAGCGGCGGGTCGGCGCGTCGATTCCCGGCCCTTCCGCCGGACGGCGGCATCGGGCGGACGCGGGGGAAAATCGCTGGCGACCGCCGAGCGGGCGCTGGTAGCCATGGCGCATGACGACGGAGCTGCGGGCACTCGACCCCGCCGACTGGCAGACCTGGTACCGCACGCTCACGACGGCGTTCGCCTCCGAGCGCGAGACCGCCGAGGAGCGGGCGTTGTGGAACAGCCTCACCGAGCACAAACGTTCGTTGGGGGCCTGGGACGGCGGGGACGTGGT
>NZ_BHZI01000484.1 GCF_004305975.1 Streptomyces otsuchiensis | reverse complement strand
AGCCCCGACGGTCCCAGCCCCGACGGTCCCAACCCTGCGACCGACAGCCCTGCGACCGGCGGCCCCGCGACCGGCATCAGCCCCGCGACCGAAGCCGTCGCACCGGGCGCCGGTCCGGCCGCCGACGGGCTGCTGGGTCCCTCCGACATCCGTGAGCTGGCCTCGGTGCTGGGCGTCCGCCCCACCAAGCAGCGCGGCCAGAACTTCGTGATCGACCCCAACACGGTGCGCCGGATCGTCCGCGCCGCCGGGGTGCGGCCGGACGACGCGGTGATGGAGATCGGTCCGGGTCTCGGCTCGCTGACCCTGGCGCTGCTGGCGGCTGCGGGGCATGTCACCGCCGTCGAGATCGACGACGTGCTGGCCGCCGCGCTGCCCGCCACCGTGGCCGCCCGGCAGCCGGAGCGCGTCGGCCGGTTCTCGCTGGTGCACGCGGACGCGATGCGCGTCACGGAGCTTCCCGGTCCGGCGCCGACGGCGATGGTGGCGAACCTGCCGTACAACGTCGCCGTGCCGGTGCTGCTGCACATCCTGGCGGAGTTCCCCTCCATCGAGCGGACGCTGGTGATGGTCCAGTCCGAGGTGGCCGACCGGCTGGCGGCGCCGCCGGGGTCCCGGGTGTACGGGGTGCCGTCGGTGAAGGCCGCCTGGTACGCGGACACCCGTCGCGCGGGTGCCATCGGCCGGAACGTCTTCTGGCCGGCGCCCAACGTCGACTCCGGGCTGGTCTCGCTGGTGCGGCGGGAGCCGCCGTCGACGACGGCCTCGCGGCGTGAGGTGTTCGCGGTGGTGGACGCGGCGTTCGCGCAGCGCCGGAAGACGCTGCGGTCGGCCCTGTCCGGCTGGGCCGGATCGCCGGCCGCAGCCGAGGCGGCGCTGACCGCCGCCGGGGTCTCCCCGCAGGCGCGCGGGGAGGCGCTGACCGTCGAGGAGTTCGCACGCATCGCGGAGCACGGCCCCGCGCACCAGGCCGGGGAGGCCGCATGACCACCGCCCGCAGCAGCGCCGCCCAGGACGGAACCGGGGGAACGGCCGCCACCGCCATGACCGCCATGACCGCCTCCACCGCCGTCGCGACGGCCCCGGCCAAGGTCAACGTCCAGCTGGTCGTCGGCGGCGCCCGTGCCGACGGCTACCACGACCTGGCCAATGTCTTCCTGGCCGTGGACCTCCACGACCGGGTGAGCGCCACCGAGGCCGACACCATGCGGCTGACCTGCACCGGGCCGGGCGCCGAGCTGGTGCCGCTGGACGCCACCAACCTGGCCTGGCGCGCCGCGGAACTGCTGGCCGCGCACCACGGCCGTACCGCCGCCGTCCATCTGCACATCGACAAGGACATCCCGGTCGCAGGCGGCATGGCGGGCGGCAGCGCCGACGCTGCGGCCGCGCTGCTGGCCTGCGACGCGCTGTGGGGCACGGCGACCCCGCGTGAGGAGCTGCTGTCGCTCTGCGCAGAGCTGGGCTCGGACGTGCCGTTCTCGCTGGTGGGCGGCGCCGCGCTGGGGCGTGGCCGGGGCGAGGTGCTGACCGGTCTGGAGGTCGGCGGCACCTTCCACTGGGTGTTCGCGCTGGCGGACGGCGGACTGTCGACGCCGAGCGTCTACCGCGAGTGCGACCGGCTGCGGGGGGACCGTCCCGTGCCGGAGCCCGACCCGGCGCCCGGCCTGGCGGCGGCGCTGCGTGACGGCGACGCCGTGGCGCTCGCCGCGGTGGTCTCCAACGACCTGCAGGAGTCGGCGCTGTCGCTGCGGCCCGCGCTGGCGGCGACGCTGGCGGCCGGCACGGAAGCCGGGGCGCTGGCCGCGCTGGTCTCCGGGTCGGGCCCGAGCTGCGCGTTCCTGGCGGCCGACGCGGAGGCCGCCCACCGGGTGGCCGCCGCGCTGGAGGAGTCGGGGACGTGCCGGGCGGCCCGTGTCACCACCGGCCCGGTGCCCGGCGCCCGCGTGCACTGAGCGCACCGCGCGCTCCAACCCGCGCCCCCGTCGCGCGCCCACGCGGCCCGCGCC
>NZ_BHZI01000483.1 GCF_004305975.1 Streptomyces otsuchiensis | reverse complement strand
CCCCTGCGGCGGGGCGCCCCCACCCCCCACGCACGCCCTGCCGACAATCGCCACGCGGCACAGCTCCGGGACGACGGGCGGCACGGCCCGGCCCACCTCGGGACCGCGCCGCGGCGCACCGCCGGCACCGCCGGCGCCCGCGCGCCCGGCGGTCGCCCCGCCGGTTCCGGCCGACGACTGAGCGCGGCACCGCCGCGGGAGGAAGGTGCCCCATGACGGCCCCCGGGACGCGGATCGATGTGAGCGTCGTCATCGCCGCCTACAACGCGATGCCCTACTTCACCCGTTGCGCCGAGTCGGTGCTCGCCCAGAGCATCGGTCCGGGCCGGATGGAGATGATCGTCGTCGACGACGGGTCGACCGACGGCACCGGCCCGGAGGCCGACCGGCTGGCCGCCGCCCGGCCGGAGCTGGTGCGGGTCTTCCACCAGGCGAACTCCGGCGGCCCGGCCTCGCCGCGGAACGCCGGTATCGGCCACGCCCGGGGCCGCTACCTCTACTTCCTGGACGCGGACGACCGGCTGGGGCCGCAGGCACTGGAGCGACTGGTCGCCCTCGCCGACGAGCAGCGCTCCGACGTGGTGCTGGGAAAGATCGTCGGCGAGAACGGCCGCGGCGCCCCCAGCTCGATGTTCACCGGCGACCAGCCGGTGGCCGACCTCTACACCTCAAGGGTCTACTGGACGCTGGCGGCCGCCAAGCTCTACCGGCGGGAACTGGTCCAGCGGCACGGCCTGCGTTTCGACGAGACCATGGCCACCGGCGAGGACCAGCCCTTCACCGCCATGGCCTACCTCCGCGCCCGCCGGATCTCCGTCCTCGCCAGCTACGACTGCGTGTACGTCCTGCGCAGGGACGACGGCGGCAACACCACCAACCTGGTGAAGGCGGCGGCGCCCCGGGTGCGCATCCTCACCCGGATGATGCCGCTCGTCGGCCGCCACACCACGCCCGGGCCCGGCCGGGACCATCTGATGCACCGCCATGTGAGCGTCGAACTCCCCCGGGCGCTGATGCTCATCGAGCGCGAGCGGGACCGTGAGGCGCAGCTGAAGATGCTCTCCGAGCTGACCGACCTCGTGCGCGACTGGCACACCGAGGCTCTGGCGGGGAAGCTGCGCGCGATCGTCCGGCTCCAGTACGAGCTGCTGCGGGCCGGAGACGGCGAACGGCTGCTGACCGTCCTGGAGTACGCGGCGGCACAGCGGCGCCGGACCCCGAAGCCGCCGGGCCTGGCGTCCCCGCTGATGCCGTCGGAGGCCACCGTGGAGCGGGGCCGTGTCCACGCCGGCTACCCCTTCTTCCGCGACACGGAGGCCGACGTGCCCGATTCCGTCTTCGACATCACCGGCGAGATCCCGCGCGGGGCCACGATCACCGAGGTCCGGCTCAACGGAGTGGCGACACGGCTGAAGGGACCGGCGGAGGAGCTGCGCTGGCGCGGCGGACCCACCGCCCCAGGGCGAGCCGGGGCGCCGGAGATCACCGGCACCACCTGGGCGCCCGGGCGCGGCCTGGCCCTGCGGATCACGGGCCGGGCACCCGACGCCCCGGACGGCGCGATGATCCTGGTGCAGGCCACGGACCGGTCGGGCGATCGCCGCGCGGTGCGCGCCCGCCCGGAGGGCGCCGACCGCGCGTTCTCGGTGACGCTGCCCCTGGACGGCGGCGACTGGACGCTCCACACACGCCGGGAGGACGCGGGCCGGATCAGCGAGGCGCCGGTTCCCGGCCGGCCTGGCCTCGGGCCGGTGCGCCGCCTGCGCGGGTTCCGGCCCTGGTACGGACGGGTGCTGGCGGACGGTGGTGGGCTGCGCGTGCGGGTCGGGCCGGTACGGCTGCGGCGCGGAGTGCGCCGCCGAGTGCCCTGGTGACCGCGGTGAGCCCGGGGACGGGGACGGCGTACGCCCCGCCGCCGTTCCGCTCCCGGGCTCGCCCTCCCGCTCCTGGCTCCGGCATCGCTCAGAGGATGTGCCGGGCCCCGGTATCCGGTCCGGCGTCCGGCCCCGCA
>NZ_BHZI01000482.1 GCF_004305975.1 Streptomyces otsuchiensis | reverse complement strand
CACCGCACCACCGCACCGCACCACCCCACCGAAACGTCCCCCGCCGCCGAACCGGCGGCCCTGCCAAGGAGAACCCATGACCACCGTCGCCGAGACCACCGACCAGCACCTCGTCACCACCGTCGTCAGCGCCCTCTCCGAGGTCCTGGGCGAGCCGCTGCCCGACGCCACCGCGCAGACCCGCCTCTTCGACGAGCTGCACCTGGACTCCACCAGCGTGCTCAGTCTGCTGATGGCCCTGGAGGACGCCCTGGACCTGGAGGTGGACCCGGAGAGCCTGGAGCAGCACCACCTGGAGACCGTCGGCTCCCTGGCCGGCTACGTCGCCGAGATCCGGTGACCGGTGCCAGCCTTCCGGCGCGATGACGCGGACCGCGGCCGACCGGCCGCGGTACCGCGCCTGGCCAGCGCCCTCACCCTGACCTTCACCCGGGACGACCGGGGCACCGAGCCCGCCGACATGTGGGCCTACAAGGACCACTGGCGTGACCTGGCCGGCGCCGAACTCGACTTCGGCTGGCTGGAGTCGGCGCCCGCCGTCAGCTACCACGACATGGCGGAGGCCGTGGGGCGCGCGCTCGGGCCCGAGACCCTCGCCGGCATCGACCTGGTCGTCGTCGCCATGACGGTCGCCGACTGCCGCCACGCGTCGATGGCCGGGGCACTCCTCGGCGGCCTCACCGACAACGACGCGCTGGTACTCGGCGTCTCCGAGCAGGGCGCCGCCGCCCCGTTCACCGCGCTGCGGATCGCCACCGGACAGCTCGCCTCCGGCTCCCGGGACCGGGCGCTGGTGGTGGTGATGGAGCAGTCGACACTCCCACCGTGCCCGGTCGCGGGGGTGCGCCCCACCCGGGACGCGGCGGTCGCGATGATCCTGGAGACCGGCCCCGGCCCCGGGGCACGCGTCGGCACACCGCAGATCACCGTCACCTCCCGCGGCGCCGACCCCGACCCGGCCGCCGCAGCGCCGCCGGCCGAACCGGCCTCGCCGGTGCGGACCCTGATCGCCGGGCCGGGGCTCGACGGCCTGGCCCCGGCCGACGGAGTCCGGCTGCTCACCGCCGAACCGGGGCTGCCCGGCGCCGGCGTGTGGGCCACCCTCGCCCGGCATCTCAACACCGGTGAGGTGGACGGCGACATCCTCGTCGCCGACCGCGACCCGCATCTGCCCTACCACTGCGCGCTGCACCTGACCGAGGTGCCCTCCGGCACCCCGCCCGTTCCCGCCGCGACCGCCCGGAACACTCCCAAGGAGCTGGTCCCATGAGCTTCCTCGCGCCGCCCCCGACCCCACCGCCGCGCACCGCGCCGCGGCCCCTCACTCCGGCGGCCACACGCCCGGCTCCCTCCCCGGCCGCCGCGGCGGACGGGCCGGACGGCTCGCTCGCCGCCCGGCTGGCCGCGCTGCACACGGCGACCAGCCCCGGCGTGCTCCCGGCCGGTCCGGGCGGCCACCTGCTGCTGCCGGAGCAACTGGTCGCCGCCTGCGGGCGCTTCTCCACTCCGTCCGGCCCCCGGTCACGCGGCACCTCCGCCGAGGAGGTGATCGGGCACGTCACCGTCGGCGACGGCTCGGGCCGCCTGGTGGCCCTGCGGATCGCCGGCGCCGGTCCCGGTCCCGCCACGGCCGGGGACGACTGGGCGACGGGGCTGGTCCCGGTCCGGCTGGCGGTCGCCGAGGCGGTACTGCGCCGGGCCACCGACCACCTCCAGCACCGCAGCGTGCAGGGCACCACCACTCTCGGACTGCCCATGGTGCGTGCCCTGGTCGCCGACGCGGCGGCGTCCGTCGCCGAGGCCCGTGCCCTGACCGCGACGGTCGCGGCAACCGGGCCGGGCGCGGCCGACGACGACGCCGCACGCCAGCTGCTCCGCCGGGCACACCGCGCGCTGGACGCCTGCGGCCGCACCGCGCTCCACCTCCTGGGCGCCACCGGCTACCTGACCGACGGTCCCGGCAGCACGGTGCGCGCCTCGGAACTGCTGGCCGACGCCTACGCGCCCGCCCCGACC
>NZ_BHZI01000481.1 GCF_004305975.1 Streptomyces otsuchiensis | reverse complement strand
CCACCGGCCTGGCGTGACCCCCATGCGCGCGCCCCACGAGCACCCCGTACCCCACCTCGGCGACGTCTCCCCGGCGGCCTGGCGGGAGGCGGGCCGCAGACTCCTGGCGAAAGCCGTCGGAGAGTGGTGCTTCGAGGACATGCTCAAAGCCGTCGACGACGGCGACGGCAACTACCGGGTGGACCTCGACAGCGGCATCACCTATCAGTTCCGCGCCACACCCGGCGCGTTCGGCTGGCTGCGCGTCGAACCCGACTCGCTGGCGCGCACCGGCACCGGCATGCTCGGCAACTCGATCGCCGAACCCGCCTGGGACGTCCAGCGGTTCCTGCTCGACTCCGCCACCACCATCGGCACCGACGCCTCCACCGCCGCCACCTACTTCACCGAACTCGCCGCCACCCAGGCCGTGGACGCCGCCCGGATCGAACACGGCGGCACTCCCGTCGGCGAACTCCGCGACCTCGGCCACGCCGAACTCGAAACCCATATGACCGGCCACAACCTGCTCGTCGCCAACAAGGGACGCGTCGGGTTCTCCGCCACCGACGTCCGCGCGTACGCGCCGGAGTCGGGACGCCCCGTCAGGCTGGTCTGGCTGGCCGTGCACCGGGGCCTCGGCGAGTTCCGGGGCACACCCGAACTGTCCGAGCAGGAGATCGTGCGGCGCGAACTGGACGAGGCGACACGCGACGCCTTCACCGGCCGGCTCACCGAAGCCGGCCTGGACCCCGCCGGATACGTCTGGACCCCGGTGCACCCCTGGCAGTGGGACCACGCGGTGCAGACCCTGCACGCGGCGGACATCGCCCACCGGCGGATCGTGCTCCTCGGCGAGAGCCAGGACCGCTATCTGCCCGGCCAGTCGATACGCACGATGACCAACATCACCACCCCCGGCCGCTACGACGTCAAGCTGCCGCTGCGCATCCTCAACACCCTGGTGTGGCGCGGCATCCCACCGCACTGCACCGCCGGCGCCCCCGTCGTCACCCAGTGGCTGCGCGGCATGCTGGACACCGACCCGTACCTCACCGAGGAGACACGAACCGTCTTCCTCGGCGAGGTGGCCTCCGTGACCGTGCGCCACCCCTACCTGGAGGACCTCCCCGGCGCCCCGTACCAGCACCTGGAGACCCTCGGCTGCATCTGGCGGGAGCCGGTCGAATCCCGCCGCGACCCCGACGAGCGGGTGCGCACCTTCGCCTCGCTGCTGCACGTGGACTCCGCCGGAGACGCCTTCGTCGCGGAACTGGTCCGCGCCTCCGGCGCCGAACCGCGGCTCTGGCTGAAGCGGTTGTTCGACACTCTGCTCCACCCCGTGCTCCACGTCCTCCACCGTTACGGCGTCACCTTCAACCCGCACGGACAGAACACCCTGATCGGCTACGACGAGCAGGGGCTGCCCGGCCGGCTCTACCTCAAGGACTTCGTCGACGACGTCTGCGTCTCCTTCACCGAGGTCCCCGAACGCGGACCGGAGCCCGACAGCCACGACCACGTCCTGCCGCGCAAGCACCCCTCGGTGATCAGGCAGCACGTCATGGACCAGATATTCGTCGGCCACTTCCGTTACCTGGCGCCGCTGTGCGCCGATCAACTCGACGTGCCGGAAGCGGAGTTCTGGCGGATGGCACGGGAGACCGTGCTCGCCCACCGCCGACGCACCCCCGAACTCGCCTCCCGGCACACCGAGTACGACCTGCTGACCGACCAGATCCCGCGCTACGGACTCAACCGGGACCGCATCGTCGTCACCCGTTACGGAGACCGGGCCCTGCGCCACGCCCTGCACCCCAACGGGACCCTCCCCAACCCTCTCGCCGCGGGCTGACGCCACCCGTCACCGTCACCAGTCAGCCGTCACCGGCCCGCCCGGCCGGTGACTCGGCGCCACGCACGCTCCGCCCACGCGCGCCCCTTCGGCCCACACCGGGCCGACCCTCTGCGTGCCCCACCGTCCTTCCACCGGCCCCACCGCACGCCGCTGTGCGGTTCCGCCGGTGCGCCCGCGTC
>NZ_BHZI01000480.1 GCF_004305975.1 Streptomyces otsuchiensis | reverse complement strand
GGTGGTGGTCAGAGGGAGGGGGTGACGGGCGGAACCTCGGCCGGGTCGTGGGGCCTGTCATCGGCCCTGTCGTCGGCCGGGTCGAGCGAGTAGAGAAGCTGAGGGGCGCCGGTCAGCGGGTGCGGCACGACCGTGGCCCGCACGCCGAAGACCTCCCGCACCAGTTCGGCGGTCAGTACCTCCCGGGGGGTGCCCACCGCCACCAGGCGGCCCTCCCGCAGGACCCCGACGCGGTCGCAGACGGCGGCGGCGAGGTTCAGGTCGTGCAGCACGATCAGTACGGTCAGCCGGGAGTCGCGCAGCAGGGAGAGCAGCGCCACCTGGTGCCGGATGTCCAGGTGGTTGGTCGGCTCGTCGAGCACCAGCAGATCGGTCTCCTGGACCAACGCGCGTGCGGCCAGAACGCGTTGACGCTCGCCGCCGGAGAGGGTGAGCACTCCGCGGTGGGCGAGGTGGGCGATGCCCAGCTTCGCCATGGCGTCCCGGCACAGGGCCCGTTCGCGGTCGCTGAGCGCCTGGTTGCCGCGCAGGTGGGGGCTGCGGCCCAGCGCGACGACCTCCTCGGCGGTGAAGTCCAGTTCCGTGCCGCTCTCCTGGGTCATCGCGGCGACCCGTCGCGCGCTCTCACGCGGGCCCAGGGCGGAGATGTCCGACCCGTCGAGCAGGACCGCGCCGGTCGTGGGGCGCAGTGCGCGGTAGACGCAGCGCAGGGCCGTGGACTTGCCGCTTCCGTTGGGGCCGATCAGTCCGACGGTCTCTCCGCGGGGGACGTCGAGGGACAGCTTCTCGACCAGCCGGGAGCCGTCGACGGTGACGGAGAGCCGGTCGAGGGCGAGCCGGGGGCCGGCTGTGGCGCGGTCGTGGACGGGGCCGGTGCGTTCGGGGCTCGTTCGGGCGGTCATCTCAGCGCCCTCCGAAGAGGTAGCCCTTGCGGCGCATCAGGGTGATGAAGACCGGCACGCCCACCAGTGCGGTGATCACGCCCAGTGGCAGTTCCCGGGGCGCCGCCATGGTGCGGGCCAGCAGGTCGGCCCAGACCATGAACACCGCGCCGACCAGGGGGGCGATCACCAGCACCCGGGTGTGGCTCGCGCCGACCACGATGCGCACCAGGTGCGGCATGATCAGGCCCACGAAGCCGATCGCCCCGCTCACGGCGACGATGGACCCCGTCATCAGGGCGGTGACCGCGAACAGCCCCCGCCTGACTCCGGTGGTGTCGACTCCCAGGCTGGTCGCCGTCTCGTCGCCCATGGCGAGGAGGTCCAGGGTGCGGCCGCGGCGGTGCAGGAAGACGATCGAGGCGGTGACGACGACGGCCACGACCGGCAGGGTGTTCCAGGAGGCGGCGCCGAGGCTGCCCATGGTCCAGTAGAGAACGGTCTGGGTGGCCTCCCCGTCCGGGGCGAGGTAGACGAGCACGCTCATGACGGCCTGGAAGCCGTAGGCCAGGGCGATGCCGGTCAGGACGAGCCGCAGCGGGGTGAGGCCCGCCCTGGTGCTGGCGGCGAGGTAGACGAGCGCGGAGGCGCCGACCGCGCCCAGGAACGCGCCTGCGGACAGGGCGTAGACGCCCAGCGAGGTGAAGACGCCGAAGACGATGACGCCGACGGCGCCGACGGAGGCGCCCGAGGAGATGCCCAGGACGAAGGGGTCGGCGAGGGCGTTGCGGATCAGTGCCTGGACGGCGACTCCGGCCGCCGCCAGCCCGGCGCCGACGACGACCGCGAGCAGGACGCGCGGAGTGCGGACCTGCCAGACGACCTGGTAGGTCGTGACCTCGTCGGCGGATATCACGCCGCCGGTGAGGGCGGCCCACAGCAGCCGGGCGGTGTCGGCGGGGGCGATCACGGTGGGGCCCAGCCCGATGGCCAGGACGACCGAGGCGCCCAGTGCCAGGAGGAGGGCGAGCGCGGTGGTGAGGGTGCCCCGGGGGGTGTGCGGCCAGGGTGCGGCGGTCGCGTCCGCTGCGGAGGGGGCTGTCTCTTATACACACTTCTGCGTCCCCAAGACAAAAGGGAAACTCGTATGCCGCCTTCTGCTTGAAAAAAAA
>NZ_BHZI01000479.1 GCF_004305975.1 Streptomyces otsuchiensis | reverse complement strand
CCGCCGGGTGGTGTTCCGGCGGCGGGTATTCGCGGTCAGGTGCATTCGGCGTGCGGGACGGGGAAGACCACGATGGCCGCCGCGGCCGCCCGGCGGATCGTCCCGAAGGGGCGGGTGGTGGTCCTGGTGCCGACCCTGGATCTGCTGACGCAGACCATCCGGGAGTGGAGGGCGCTGGGGCACTCGGGGCCGGCTGTCGCGGTCTGTTCGCTGGAGGATGACCCGGAGCTGTTCCAGTTGGGGGTGCGGTCGACGACGAACCCGATCCAGCTCGGCCTGTGGCACGGCCAGGGCCCGGTGACGATCTACGCCACCTACGCCTCCCTGCCCGTCCTGACCGAGGCGTTCGCGGGCTCCTACGGGCAGCGCCTGGCCCCGGTGGACCTCCTGGTCGTCGACGAGGCCCACCGGACATCGGGGTCGATGGGGAAGGCGTGGGCGGACGTCCACGCCCAGGGCCTCGTCCCCGCCGCCCGCAGGCTGTACATGACGGCCACTCCGAGAATCTGGGAAGAACGGCCGAACCAGGAGGTGGCCGAGGGGCGGCGGGACCCGCTGCCGGAGGAACAGGCCGCGTCCATGGCAGACACCGCGATCTTCGGGCCGGTGCTCTGGAAACTCTCCCTGGCGTCGGCGATCACCCGGGGCCTCCTCGCCCGGTACCGGATCATCGTCATGGAGATCACCGACCCGACGCTGACCCGAACGAAGCTGTACGGCGAGGAACGGCTCTCCGAGGAGGTCCGGGGGCAACGGATGGCCGCTTTGCAGGCCGGACTCATCCGCACCATGACGGAGCACGACCTCTCCTCCACCATCACCTTCCACCACCGCACGCGGGAGGCCAACGCCTTCGTGGCCGGCCTCCCCCGCGTCGTCCGCCGCCTCCACACCCACGACCCCAGCCGGTACCCGGCCAAGGTGTGGGCGGACTGGCTCTGCGGCGACCACGACCCCGGCCACCGACAGGAAGTCCTCCGGCAGCTCGGCGCCACCGCACTCCCCGCTGTCCTTTCGAATTCCAAGGTCCTGAACGAAGGTGTCGACGCGCCAAGCGTCGACTCCGTCGCCCTCCTCGACCCCAAAGGCGCCCCCCACGACATCGTCCAAGCCATCGGCCGCGCCCTGCGCCAGAAGCCGAACCAGGGCAAGATGGCGTCGCTTATCGTGCCCGTATTTCTCCAGCCCGGGACACCGCCGAATTCCATGGACTACCGGTCCCTCACCCGGGTACTGCGCGGGCTTCGTGCTCATGACGCCGAGGCTGTGGAAATGCTCGCCATTCCCCAGGCAGACCAGAAACGCCTGGTCGACCCGTCGTTCCCCCTCGGCGAGACGCCCGAGGACGAGGATGGGGAGGATGAGCGGTTCCTGCTGCGGATCTCGACCCGCCGCGACCCCGCCTTCATCGCCGACCTCGTCCGCTTCGACGTCCTGAACATCGAACGCGACGACTGGAAACGCGGCCACACCGCCCTCCAGGCCTTCGTCGGCCGCGAAGGCCACGCACAAGTCCCCTACGGCCACACCGAGGAGACCGGGCATTTCCCCCTCGGCCGGTGGGTCTCCGAACAGCGCCGCGCGTTCGGCGCCGGCGAGATGAAAGCCCGCCGCGCAGAAGACCTGGAGCGCCTCGGGATGGTCTGGGACGTCCCCGACACGGCCTGGCAGAACAACCTGGCGGCCGCGCGGACCTACTACGAGGAACACGCCACCCTCGCCGCACCACGCGGCGCCGTCGCCCTCGGCCGCCCCGTCGGGCAGTTCCTCGCCAACAGCCGCCGCCCCCAGGCGCTGGCACGGTTCCCCGAACGGGCCGCAGCCCTCGCCGCGATCGACCCCGACTGGAACGCGCCCTGGTCCCCCACCTGGCAGCGGCACTACGCAGCCCTCCGCGAACTCATCGGCGACGAACCGGAAGGCGCCGCGGCCGACGTCCCGCCCGGCGTCACCGTCTACGGACTCGACGTCGGAAAGTGGGCCGCCCAGCAGACCCAGCCGAAGACCTGGGACAGGCTCCACGAGGGCCAGCGCAAGCGCCTGGAAGACCTCGGCATCCGCCCCAC
>NZ_BHZI01000478.1 GCF_004305975.1 Streptomyces otsuchiensis | reverse complement strand
GCCCCCGCCGGCACCAGGCGAGGAGCTTCTCGACGGTGTCGTCGTCGGCCGCCTCCGGGCCGTGCGGCGCCGGCGGCGAGTGGTCCGGCGGCGAGTGGTCCGGCGGTACGCCACCGGCGAGCGGCGTGGCGCCGGACGGTGGCGGGGCGTCCGACAGTGACGGAGCGTCGGACGGGCCGTGACCGGCGGACGGCTCCGGGCGGGCTGGTTCGGTACGGGGCGGCATCTCGGTTGCTCCTCCCGGCCCGTTCAGCGGGCCACCACCGGGTTGGCGAGCGGGACGTAGACGGACTGGCCGTCCACCGGGCCCTCCAGCTCGTCCATGCCGTGCAGCCGGGTGAGCAGGTTGGCCTTGCAGCGCAGCGTGTCACGCCCACCGAGCTCGGCGGCGAAGGTCGACGCGGGCACGCCGTCGGTACCGGCCGCACGGTCGGCGAGGAAGCTCCGCAGCGTCTCCAGCAGACGCTCCTCGGGGGCGATGCCCTGGGACCCGAAGGCTCCGATGAGGCCGAGGATGTTGTTGATCCCCAGGTAGTAGAGGAACCGCTCGTCGGCCACCTCGTCGGGGACGAAGGTGTCGGAGACCTCGCCGATGCCGGGCAGCTGGGCGTCGAGTGTCGCGCGGTGCGAGTCACGGAAGTAGTAGCCCTGGTTGTCGCGGTACCAGCCGCCGTCGGGCCATCCGTCGGCGTCGAGCCGCACCAGGGTGTTCTGCTGGTGCGCCTCCAGGGCGATGCCTCCGACGGAGTCGAGCCAGAGCACCGGCCGGACCACGGTCTCCAGGTAGCGGGCGAACCACTCGGCTCCCACCGCGGCGCGGGAGCGGCCGGTGGCGCTGGCGAGGGCGGCGACGACCCGCTCCAGCCGGGACGTCAGGCGGGTGGGGTTGTCGCCCGCCCAGGGACGGAGGGCGGTCAGCCCGGCGACGCAGAGCGCGTCATCATCCTGGCCGAAGGGGTTCGCGCGGATCACCAGGTCGAGCCCGGGCACGGGGTTTCCCCCCGGCGAGTCGACCGCCGCCCAGGCCGGGTCGCGCAGGACGTCGAACCCGGCGCCGTCCGGCATCGCGGCCCGCCAGCGGGAGGCCAGGCCGGTCTCCAGGAGCCGGTGCACCTCCATGCCGCGGTGCAGTTCCTTACGGAGGTTCTCCCGACGGGAGTTGGTGATGCGCAGTCCCAGCGAGAGCTTGAGCATGACGTTCGCACCGGAACGGTGGACGGTGCGGACCGAGGAGGTCGGGGACCACGGGGCGCCGTGCGCGCCGAGGTCGTGCAGCAGCCCTTCCTCGAACAGCCGCGCGGTCTCCGGGCGCCGGGCCACGTCGCGTGCCTGCCAGGGGTGCAGCGGCAGGGGCACGGTGCCCGGCGGCAGTGGGAGGTCCGCACCGGCGGCGGCCGACAGCAGTTCCTCCGCGGGCACGGGCTCGCCGCCCGGTCCGGCGAGGGCGGAGCCCCCGACGAAGACGGAGCGGTCGACGGCGAACCAGTGCAGGGGGAACTCACCTCGGAGTTCCGGGGCGGTGACCCGGGCCTCGTGGCCGGTCAGTCCCTCGCGGCTCTTGGGCGTGGGGTGCAGCGGATGGCCGAGCACCAGCCCCTGCTCGCCGTCGAGGAACGGCGTGGTCCCGGGCGGGGCGGCGGGGACGGCGCGACGGGCGGCCAGGAACTCCCCCACGCGCTGGACGGAGTCGGCGACGCGGCCGACGATCTCGGCGTCCTCACCTCCCGCCGTGGCGCCGGGTGCGCCGTGGGCTCCCTCCCGGACCAGCAGGGCCGCGAGGGCCGTGGCGCTGACGGGAGCGGCGTCGTCCGGGGCTCCGGTGAACACGGCGGGCCCGAAGCGGTGGTGCCCGGTGGGCGACCAGTAGCGGACCGGCACCTCCAGGGCGGTGCCGGTGGCGGTCAGCGGCACGAGGAGCCGGGTGGCTGCCGGTGGGGCCCCGGAGCCGGCGGCCGCGTCCGCCGCGCCGCCCGCTTCCCGGTCCGGCGCCGCGTCCACGTCCGGGGCCGGGGCCGGTTCGGGGGTGAGCGCGGTCTCGCGGACCCAGCAGCGCAGCAGGTTCTCCACCGCCGCGGCATCGGCGACGCGGGCGGGGTCCGGG
>NZ_BHZI01000477.1 GCF_004305975.1 Streptomyces otsuchiensis | reverse complement strand
GTCCCCCACGGTCCTCGCCGCCCGTGCCCCTCCCCCGGTCGTCCGCCCGGGTGCCGCCGAGCTTGCCGCCCAACTGCTCCCGGAGTGCCGGAGGAACTGCCGCCCGCTCCCCACCACGGCGGTTTGGATGGTTGCCGGGCACCGCACCGACCGACGGTCCCGGCCGGCCGCCACGGGACGCCCGTTCCGCACCCGCCGCCGGCCCGGCCGGTGGCCGGACCCCGCGCTCGCCTCCCCGATCCCTGCCCGACTCCTCGCAGCACAGGGCCCGTTCGCCCGCGCCGTCCGCCCGGCGGCGTCGTCACGACGGGCACGTCACCGTCGCAGCCGCCCCCGCAAAGGAGCACGCCATGCCCGGCCAGGAAACCGACCGCCGGCCACTCAGCGCCGCCCAGCTGGGGGTCTGGTACGCCCAGCGTCTGGACCCGGCCAGCCCGGTGTTCAACCAGGGCGGCCATGTGGACCTGCACGGCCCGATCGACGTGCCGCTGTTCGCGGAGGCCCTGTCGCGGCTGGTCGCCGAGGACGGCACCACCCGGCTGCGGTTCACCGAAGCGGGCGGCGTTCCGGCGCAGTTCGCCGCGGCCGTGGAGCCGTACGTCCCGGAGATCGCCGACCTGCGGGACACGCCGGATCCGGAGGCCGCCGCGCGCGAGCTGATCGACGCGGACATGGCGACGGTGCCGGATCTGGAACAGGGCCCGCTCTTCCGCCATCTGCTGCTGCGCCTTGGCGAGGACCGGCTGCGCTGGTACTACCGGGCGCACCATCTGATGCAGGACGGGTTCAGCGGCCATCTGCTGCAGCGCCGGCTGGGCGAGATCTACACCGCGCTGGCCGGGGGCACCGAGAGCGGTCCGGCGCTCGGTCCCGTCTCGGCCCTGCTGGACCAGCACGACGTCTACCGGGACTCCGCCGCCCGGAAGAAGGACCGGGCGTTCTGGAGCAG
This sequence comes from Streptomyces otsuchiensis, assembly GCF_004305975.1. Classification (GTDB taxonomy): domain Bacteria; phylum Actinomycetota; class Actinomycetes; order Streptomycetales; family Streptomycetaceae; genus Streptomyces; species Streptomyces otsuchiensis. Next base: position 1,158 of record NZ_BHZI01000477.1, on the reverse strand, counting down.
GGTGATGGAGGGCGCCGAGTGCCCGCCCGCGCGGGCCGGCCGACCGGCTCTCCGGATCGCCCGCGAGGTCTCCTTCATCAGCGGTGAACAGTTCGCGGCGCTACGCGAGTTCGGGGTGCGGGCCGGGGTCTCCTGGCAGCAGGTCCTGATCGGCGCGGGTGTGCTGCACCAGCACCGTCGCACCGGGGCCCGGGACGTGCTGCTCTCCCTCCCGGTGACCGGACGGCTGACACCCGCCGCGCGCAGGGTGCCGGGGATGAGCGCCAACGTGCTTCCGCTGCGGGTCGCGGTGGACCCGGACGCCACCTGTGCGGCCCTGATGGCGCGGGTGGCCTCCGCGGTGCTGCGGGTGCAGTGGCACCAGCGGTACGACGCGTCGGAGCTGATCCGCGACCTGGGCTGGCCCGCCGACGGCAGGCGGCAGTTCGGCCCGGTGGTCAATGTGCTGGCGGGCGACGCGCCGCCGACATTCGGCGGGGTGCCGGGCACGGCGCACCTGCTCTCCACCGGCGGCACGGCCGAGGACCTCGGCATCACCGTGACGGACGGCCCGGACGGCGGGCTGCGCGTCGACTTCACGGTGGACGCCGCGTACGCCGACAGCGTCCCGCTGGCCTCGCACCGCCGCTCGTTCCACCGGGTACTGGACACCCTGACCGGTGACGCGGACGTCCCGGTGCGCGAGGTGGACGTGCTGGACGGTGTGGAGTGGGGGTTGGTGGTCGAGGAGTGGAACAACACGGCCGTGCCGATCGGCCAGGAGACGCTGAACACCCTCTTCGAGCACCAGGCCCGGATACACCCGGACCACACCGCCGTCATCTTCAACGACGAACACACCACCTACCGCCGGCTCAACGAGAACGCCAACCGCCTCGCCCACCACCTCACCCACTGCGCCGGCATCCGACGCGGCGACCTCATCGGCGTCCTCCACGACCGCTCCACCACCTTCGCCACCACCCTCATCGCCCTCACCAAAACCGGCGCCGCCTACACCGTCCTGGACCCCGACTTCCCCGACACCCGCCTCAACACCACCCTCACCCGCAACCACATCACCACCGTCATCACCGACACCAACCACACCCACCGCATCACCGCACCCCACCTCATCCACACCGACCACGACACCCACCACCACAACCACCCCGCCAC
>NZ_BHZI01000476.1 GCF_004305975.1 Streptomyces otsuchiensis | reverse complement strand
CCCCCGCCCGCCCCACCCCCACCCGGGACGGGGGCGGGCGAACACCGGCACCGGCGCGAGCCGGTATCGCCGCACCCCCGGAGATGAACGGTTTTCCCACACAGATCGACGGCAGGCACGCCGCTTCGGATTGCCACGCGCGAATAGGCGCGATTTACTGGTACGGAACGCGGGCCAGGGGAACGACCGCCAGGGAGGTGCGCTCCATGTTGTTGAGTTTCCGGGTGGCGAACCATCGCTCGATCCGTCGCGAACAGCAGCTCAATCTGCACCCCGTCTACGACGCGGACCGCCCCGAAGACACCCAGTGGCAGGCCGTTCCCGTGGCGGGGGTCTTCGGAGCCAACGCTTCCGGGAAGTCCAACGTGGTCAGCGCCCTGCAGTACATGGCCCGGATGGTCGTCTCCTCCCATCGGGACGCCGAACCTGACGGCGGGGTCGAACGGAGCCCGTTCCTGCTGGACGAGGAGGCCGCGGACGAGCCGTCCTGGTTCGTCGTCGATCTGCTGCTGGGCGGCGTGCGCTACACGTACGGTTTCGGCGTCGACGATCACCGCGTCGTCGAGGAGTGGCTGGACAGCTATCCCCAGGGCCGGAAGCGTGAGGTGTTCTCGCGAGAACTGGACGTGGTCAGACCCGGTGCGTCCCAGCAGTCCCGTGAGCTCGCCCTGGTCGAGAGCATCACGGAGCCGAACGTGCTGTTCCTGTCCCTGGCCGCCCGCTCGAAGCAGCCCGATTTCCGTCCCGTGTACGACTGGTTCGCGCGCAGCCTGCAGTTCCGCCGTTCAAACGGCACGCGGTCGGTCGGTATGTCCGCGACGCGCGCCCTCCAGGAGGCCGAACGGCACCCTGAGATCATGGATCTCCTCCGGGCGGCCGATCTCGGCATCGAGGAGTGCGGTACGGAACGCGTGCTCATGAACGAGGAGGAGCTGCGGCGCCGTTTCGGGTCTCGGCTGCCCAGCAGCCTCCTGCGCGAACTGGAGAACGGCGGGCCCCGGGAGGCGATTCGGCCGTGGCTGGGGCACCGCGGGCGTGACGGGATCGTCCAGATGGAGTTGCACGACGAGTCCTCGGGCACCCAGGCCCTGCTGGAACAGGCACCCCGGTTCCTCTCGGTCCTGCGCCAGGGCGGGACCTTCGTCGTCGACGAGATCGACGCCAGCCTGCACACCCTGTTGACCGCCCGTCTGATCGGCCTCTTCCAGAGCGCGGACACCAACCCCCACGGCGCCCAGTTGATCTTCACGAGCCACGACGCGAGTCTGCTCGGGCGCAAGGAGGGCGAGGACATCCTCAAACGTGACCAGGTCTGGTTCGTCGAGAAGGACCGGTACGGCGAGACATCCGCGTATTCCCTCGCGGAGTTCAAGCCGAGGCGCGATGAGAACCGGGAGCGGCGGTACCTGGGGGGCAGCTACGGCGGGGTCCCGTTCCTCGACGAGGGGTTCGCCGACGCCGTGCGGAGAAGGGGTGGGGACGCTGGCCAGGACACCGAAACCGAGCGGCCGAGCCGCCAGGCCACGGCGTGAGACGGAGCTGACGCGTCGCACGGAGACGAGGGAGAGCGCCGACCAGATCATGGTCGTCTGCGGAGCCGAGTCGACGGAGATCGACTATCTGAGCGGTTTCAGGGCGCACTTCAAGCGGCGGAACCTCTCCGTCCGGGTGACCAAGAAGCCGGGCTCCCCGCTTCAGCTGGTCCAGTACGCCGCCGATCGCTGGGGAGGCGCTGACCGGGAGTTCGACCAGATCTGGTGTGTCACCGACGTCGACGAGTACGGCGATCTGACGACCGCGATGAACCTCGCCACCGAGTCCGGCATCGAACTCGCCGTCTCCAACCCCTGCTTCGAGGTCTGGCTGCTCCTCCACCACAGTGATCAACACGGTTGGCTGAAGGACTACCGGGCCGTCAGGACACTGCTGCGCAAGCACGTCGAGGTGCGCACGGACAAGTCACTCGACTTCGAACGCGACTACGGCAACGCCCGCTGGCGCCTGGCGGCGCGACGCGCGAGGCTGCTGGCCCCGGAGCACGGGGAGCACATGGCGAACCCGTCCACGCGCATGTGGAAGCTGGCGCTGGTCATCAGCGGCGAGGACGACGACCGCGACGGGTGAGGATGTGCCTGCCGGGCCGGCCGGCGTGTCAGGGCGGGGG
>NZ_BHZI01000475.1 GCF_004305975.1 Streptomyces otsuchiensis | reverse complement strand
GTCTTCCTGCGCCGCCCCGCCGGCCCCGCCGGGGCGGCGCAGGAAGACATAGCCACCGGTGCCGCCGAGGTGCGCCCAGCGGGGGGTCGGATGCCGGACGGTCTCGCCCAGCCGCTCGCCGACCGGGCGGCCGTCGACCCGCAGCTCGCCCGGCACCGCGCCGGCGGGGTCGGCCGGGTCGTGCAGGGAGCGGTGGTCGACGACGGTCTCGGCGCGCCGCCCGCCGCCGGCGGTGATGCCGGAACCGGCGGTGAGCACGCCGTCGTCCAGGAACAGCCAGCTGGTGCGGGCCCGCAGCGGGGAGTCGACGCCACGGAGGTCCATGGCAGCCAGCGCGATGTCACCGAGCCGTACCTGGCCGGACCAACGGGTGCCCGACAGCGGGACGTTGTCGTTGTCGCCGCCCGCGCCGACCGGCAGTTCGGCGGTGTCCACCGTGATACCGGGCAGCCGCTTGGGGTCGGCTGTCGGCCAGTACGCGTCGGTGTACTGGTGGAGGTCGCCGTCGAGTACGAGCAGGGCCATGCCGTCGCCCGTGTGCCAGCCGTGGGCGTTCTCGCCGTTCATGTACTCGTAGCGGGCGACCCGGTCGGAGTTGAGCGAGAGGCAGTAGCTCCAGCCCGGGCGGCGGTGGACGAAGCGCTCCATGTCGGGGAACCCGAAGTGGCCCAGCGGGCCGCCCCGGGGGCGTACCGCGTCGTCGGCCAGGACCAGGGCTGCGGTGGCGATCTGCGCGGGCTCGCGCGCGTCCAGCGGGCGCCACGCGTTGCTCAGCAGCCAGTCCTTGGCGACGGCCCGCAGTCGGCCGGCCTCCTCCTCGCCCCGGGCGGCGCCCGGCACGGTGCCCGACGAGGCGTCGGGCGCGTCGCCGGGAAGGGCGCCGGCGAGGGTGACCAGGTCGACGGCGAGCTTGAAGCCGTCGTCGGCGTCGGTCGCGTTGTGCCGGGCGACGGCGCGCCCGCGGACGGCGTCGAGCATCAGCCCCTGGTGCACCAACGGCAGGAAGGTACGGTCCACGGCCTCGGTGGTCAGCCGCCGTTCCCGTTCCGCCACGTCCCACTCCGTGCCGGCCAGCAGCCGCATCATCTCCGCCATGCCCTTGACCAGGACCTGCCCGTAGGTCCCCGGGTAGGCGACGGAGGTGTGCATGATGAAGGACCCGTCGGGATGGAAGCCGTCCCCGACCCGGACGGGGTCCAGCACTCCGGACAGCGACGACGAGCCCAGCGCCAGCCGTTCCTCGTCCCGGCCGAGGACGCCGCGCAGCGCGACCACCCGGCAGAGGTCGACCAGGTTGGCTCCGGTGGACCACAGCTCGCCGCGCAGCATCCGCCGAGGGTCGGGGACGAAGTGGTCAACGGCGGCCAGGAGACCGGCGTGGGTCTCGTCGTCGACGGCCCCGCCCAGCAGCGTCAGGGTGTCGGTGAGCGCGCGGGGTGAACCGATCTCCCAGTCCCACCAGTTGCCGTACTGCGGCTGTCCCGCGTGGTAGCGGGCGCGCCACCACACCCGCAGTCCGGCGGCGGTCGCGCCGGCCGCCGCCGCGTCGCCGTACAGTTCGCTCGCCTCCGTGGCGCAGGCGACCGCGAGGGCCCGCAAGCGGCCGGCGACGGCGGTCACGTTGGCGGAGGCCGCCTCGGTGGCGTCCAGCGGCAGGTCGGGCCAGGGGGTGGGGGCGTGCTCGTCGGTGACGAGGGTCCGGAGGTGGCCGGTGGCGGTGCGGTCGCGGGTGGCGACGGCACGTGCGTACGCCTCGCCCCACTCACCGGGCGGGGTACGGCCGGCGTCGCCGCCGAGGAGCACGTCGCGCCAGCGTGCCAGCAGCTGTTCGTACACGTCGGCGACGGTACCGGCGGCCGGCGGTGACGGGGCCGGGGTACGCGCCGCGTGGTGCGCGGCGGCAGCCGGCGCGGGTGTGCCGGGCAGCAACCCGGCGCCCACCCCGACGGCGAGGCCGGTGCCGAGGACGGTCCGCCGCGCCGGTCCGCCGGTGCCTGGTGCGCTCATCCGCTGCCTCCCGTGTCCGGAGAACGCGACCGTACCCGGGCGGACGCCGCTTCACCACGGGCCGGACCACGACGGACCGGGTCTCTCGGGACCGCCGGCGGCGAGGACGCCCCAACGGGGGCGCGGACGGGCCGTCAGCGGACGCCGCGACACCCGCCCCTC
>NZ_BHZI01000474.1 GCF_004305975.1 Streptomyces otsuchiensis | reverse complement strand
GCGGCACGGAGTCGTACGGCGAACCGTGCGCGGGCGCGAACTCGGCGGTGAACTGCGACGAGGCGGCGGGCGCGCTCTGCGCGGGCTGCGCCGAGCGCTGCGGCAGCGGCTGCACAGCCTGGTGGGGCACCTCGTGCGCGGAGGACTGCGGAGCCTGCTGGTACGAGGAGGAGTGCGCGGCGGCGGGCTCCACGGACTGGTGCGGGGGCATCGGGTAACTCACCGGACGAGCGGGCGCCGGTGGGGCGGCGAGTAGCTCGCGGGGGATGTGCAGTACGGCACGAACGCCTCCGTGGACCGATTCCTGACCCACCTGGACGCGCAGGCCGTAGCGGGACGCGAGCATGCCGACACCGGCGAAGCCGAAGCGGGGCGGGTTGCGCATCTCGGTGAGCCGCACGGGCTCCTGGCCCGTCAGCAGCCGTCCGGCGCGATCGCGTTCCTCGGGTGTGAGACCGATACCCGCGTCGTCGATGACGATGCTGATGCCGTTGTGGGCGGTGACGAAGCCGACCTCGACCTCGGTGCCGGGCGCGGAGTGGCGTGCCGCGTTGTCCAGCAGCTCGGCGACGGCGAGCACCACAGGCTCGACGACACGGCTGGTGACGTACTCGGTGGGTTCGCCGGTGACGCGGACGCGGCGGTAGTCGCGGATGCGGGAGACGCCGCCGCGCACCACCTCCAGCAGCTGGGAGTCGTCACGCTGCCGGCCGGGCCAGGACCCGGTGAGCACCGACACGATCTGCGCGCGGCGCGACAGCTGGCTGCACGCGTGGTCGATGGGGATGAGGTCGGCGAGGACCTTGTCGCTGTGGTGACCCTCCAGCATCGCGGTGATCGCGATCTGCTGTTCGGCGACGAGCGCCTGGAGGGACTGGGTCACGGCGCGGACCGACGCCTGGGCGACGCTCTCGGCCCGCTCAGTGATCTGCCGCTCGGCGCGGCGGCCGGACTGCTCCGCGATGGAGGTGACCTCGCGCAGCGCCTTCTCCTGGGCGCGCGCGAAGTCGGTGTCCGCGAGGCGGGGATGGAGCGCGGGGCCGGGGGTCCCGGTCTCCGCGAGGCGGCGCAGCCGCGTCTCGACGAAGTGGACCATCTCCTCGTCCCGTGCGGTGATCCGGGCCTCGGCCTCCCGCAGTGCGGCCTCACGGCGGCGAGCGGTCCGGTGGCAGCGCACGGCGACGAGGGCCACGACGGCCAGCAGCACCGCCAAGGTCAGCGCAACGACCTGTATCAGGGTCATCAATTCCTCACGGGTGGGCGGGAAGAGGACACACCGTCCGCACAAGAGCGCGTCATGTGTGCGTCCCCGGTACTGACGTGGGGGGAACGGTGGTCACACCGCAGGCCACATGGGTGGTACACCCGGCGGAACCCTACCGCTTGGTTCCGTGATGGCCAGCCCAAGTGCCCTACCAGATAAGGCTCTTGCGCGCGACCCAGTGGTGAGCCGGTGCTGACGGCCCGTCGAGGTGTGCTTGCCGGCGCCGGGGGGTGGTCCTGTGCGGGAGGTCGGCGCGTTCTCGCCGGTGCGGGTGGCACCGGTGGCGGGCGCCGGGGTGTCCGTTCCGGGCCGGCGTCGTGGAACGCGGTGCCCGCGACGGGGGTGGCCGGATGCGTGCGGCCGATCGCCGGCCGCCGGGACGGGCGTGAGGTCCGTGCCCGTTGGGTGGTGGCACGTCGACCGTGGGACGCCCGCCGAAACCCGGGCCACTCGCCGCGCTTCGGGGCGCGGGGGTCGTGCGCCCGGCAGGACGGCCGGGACCGCACCGTGATGTGTCGTCATAACGTCTCACCCCTGCGCGACGTACGGGTGGCCGTCCTGCCCGTGCGTCAGGACTGCCTTGCTGCGCGGCACCCCCCGGGGGTGACGACGGCATGAACCGTCGACTCCCGAAGCCCGCCGACCGGTCGCTCACGTTAGGCCCGTCCACGCCGCACCGGGAGCCATGCACAAGAAGATCACCTGTTCAGGTGACGGTCCAGCAGTTGAGGGGGCGTCTTCCAGCCATTCGTCGCTGTGCACGCATGGACCGCCACCGAGCGTCCCACCTGCGACGGGCGCCGCCGGGCGGCGCACCGGGCCTCCCCGGAGCCCTCGCCGGGCTCGTCCGCCCCGGGCCGGGCGATCAGCGGAGGACGGGTGACGCACGGGCCGGGGAGGACGAGCCCGGCGAGGGC
>NZ_BHZI01000473.1 GCF_004305975.1 Streptomyces otsuchiensis | reverse complement strand
GGTCGGGAGCGGGCCGGTCCCAGATGGTGTTGGCGGGGCTCATGTCCGTGCCGCGGTCGGGGCCGCCGGCCGCGTGGGCCGGGCCGGCCAGGGCGCCGGCCCCGAGCAGTGCGACGAGCAGGGCGCCGGTGGTGGTGAGGCGGCGGACGTTGTGAGCCATGGTGGCATCTCCCTCTTACCGAGTGACGCCCCCGGTGCCTCGCGGTCCCGGCGGCTTCGATGCTCCGATGGTTCGGCAGACCGCTTTCGAGTCGTCCTCAACCCGCTGTTGCCCGCACTGTCGGCCGTCTCCTCCCTTCGGCGGCCGGTGGTGTGGGGCCGGTCGTGGGATGACAGCGGGACGATGGCGGAGTGACAGCGGGGCGGCCGACGCTCGTCAGCGGCGCGCCGTGATCAGGGGCGTCCGGTCACGCCCCACAGAGACGGTGATCCCACATGAGCCTCGCAGTCCAGATCCTGGACCATTCCTTCGGTGTGCCCGCCACGGATGTGGAGGTGTTGGTGCGGCGGCGTACCGAGGACGGGTGGCAGGACGTCGCCCGCGGTCTGACCGGTGAGGACGGGCGGCTGACGGTGCTGCCGGACGGGCAGTGCCCGCCCGGGCTCTACCAGCTCGTCTGCGACCTCGACGCCTACTACGCGATCCTGGGCGCGGTGGCGCTCTTCCCGCGCGCGGTGGTGGAGGTCCGGGTCTCTGAGTCGGAGCCGGAGCTGGTGCTGCCGGTGGTGGTCTCCGCGCACTCGGTCCTGGTCTACCGCGGCAGCTGAACCAGCTCACGCGCCGCCCCCGCCCCGGTCGGCGGGGGCGGCGGGCCGGGCGGCAGGGCGGCCGGGAAGAGGTCGGCGCCCAGCGGGTCGTGGCCGACGGAGTCCGCGAGGGCGCCGACCGTGGTCTCCGGGGCGTGGACGATCCGCCGGGCCCCGGCGGTGACTGCGCGCAGCAGCCCGGGAATCGCCTCGGGCGGGACCAGGTCCGGATCGGTGCGCAGGGTCATCTCCAGCCGGGTCGCTCCGTCACCGTTGACCCGCAAATAGAAGGGGTGGCCGGCGTTCCGCGGGGGCAGTGACCACTCCAGCTCGGCGTCCGGCACCCCGGTGGCGTTCGCCGCCCGCGGCGCGGGCCCGGCGGGGGGTGGCGTCGTCACGTAGTTGAACCAGCAGTCGTGCCGGAAGGCGGTGCCGTCGGGGGCGGCCAGTTCGGCGGTGAGCCGGGCGGCGGTGTCCACGTCGTAGCAGCCGTGGCGGTAGGAGAGCAGTGCGTTGAGGTGGACCCGGCGGGCGAACGCGGTGAGTCCGGTGTCCCGGTCCACCGAGCAGGGCAGCGGCACCAGCTGGTTCAGCGTGCTGATCAGCGGCTTGAAGACCGGGTCGAAGCGGTTGGCGCACATCACGCTCAGCACCACCCGGTCCCGGTCCAGGAAGGCGGCGACGGCGGCCGCGGTCAGCGCCGTGAGCAGGCTCTGCTGCGACACCTTCACCTCCCGCTCGGCGCGCGCCAGCAGCGCGGCCAGGCCGGGGGAGCGCAGGGTCGCCTGGACCCGCCGGGTGCCCGGGCCGGAGCGGGGGAGCGGGAGGTTGTGCGCCGGGCCGTCGGTGAGGATCCGCCGCCAGTACTTCTCCGCCCCGCGCCGCCGCGACGCCCATGCCTCACCGTGCTGGAGCGCGGCCAGCTCGCGCGGTGCCGGGGCGGGGAACTCCTCCCCGGCGAGGGCCTGGCGCAGCTGGCCCTCCAGGGCGCGGACCGCCCAGACGTCGACCACCAGATGCGACATCGACACGGCCAGCCGGACGGGCCGGCCCGCGCAGCTGATCAGCACCACGCGCCAGCCGGGATCGCCGGTGACCGGGAACGGCCGCGCGTAGAGATCGCGCAGCACGCCGAGGGCGGCGTCCGCCCGCGGGCCGGGCAGCTCCACCCGCTCCAGTCGCAGCGGCACGTCGTCGTGGACACGCTGGACCGGCCGGCCCGCCGGGTCGGTGTGGAAGGTGGTGCGCAGCGCCTCCTGACGGGAGGTGAGCAGCCGCAGGCCCCTGACGACCTCCGCCTCCGTGAGGCCGGTGACGTCCCAGAGCGCGGGGATGTTCACCTCCATCAGGCGGTCCTCGCTGAAGGTCTCGATCGATCGCCAGGTCGACAGCTGCCCGTGGGTGAGCGGTGCGTCGGCGGACATGGTCCCTCCGGGGT
>NZ_BHZI01000472.1 GCF_004305975.1 Streptomyces otsuchiensis | reverse complement strand
GTAGGGCACCGGCGGCGGGGTGCGCAGGGGTGGCTGCCAGCCTCCCGTGGGGTCCCAGCGGCGCACGGGACGGGCCGGCGCGCCGGCCACGACGGTGTGGTCGGGGACCTCGCCGCGCACCACCGCCCCGGCGGCGACCACGGTGTTGCGCCCCAGGCGGGCGCCGGGGAGTATCACGGCGCCGGTGCCGATCCAGCTGCCCGGCCCGATGGTGACGGGAGCGGCACGCGGCCACTGGTGCCCCACCGGCTGTTCGGGGTCGTCGTAGGAGTGGTTGGTCGAGGTGACGTAGCAGTAGGGGCCGAAGAACACGTCGTCGCCGATGGTGATGGGGGCGTCCGCGACGATGTGGCTGCCGCGCCCGATGACGACGCCGTTCCCGACGCTGACGCGGAGGCCGGTCTCCGCGCCCAGGTCGAGGCCCGGCATCATCCCCGCGGTGAGGGTGACGTCCTGCCCGATGACGCAGTGGTCGCCGAGCGCGATCCAGGGTTCGCCGAAGAGGGTCCCCTGGGGGAAGGCGAGCCGGGTACCGCGGCCCAGGGCGTGGAAGCGGTGCGGTCCGGGGCGGTCGGCGGTGACGGCGGCGGCGTCGCGCAGCCGCCGCCAGACCGCGTGGACGGTGGCGGAGGCGGCTCGGCCGGCGAGGCGGCGTACCGGCGTCAGCACGCGGTCACCCTAACTCCGGTGTTCGGCACGGTGGCGGCGGGGTTCCGGCGGGCGCGGCCGTCTGGCTCGGCCGTCGGGTCTCAGCCGTTGGGGCGGAGGGTCCACACGATGGTCATCTCGCCGGTGACGGCGCCGTCCTCGCGTCGGATCGCGACCTGGACGTCGAATTCGGGGCGGCTGCCGGAGTCGAGTTCGGCGATCACCTCGGCGGCCGGGCGGCCGAGGACGGCGGTGGCGGTGACCGGTCCCATCGCGAGCTTCTGGTAGGCGATCTCGGCGCGGACCGCGAGGGGCACGGCCCGGTCCAGGAGGTCGGCGAAGGCGGCGAGGACGATGGCGCCGGAGGCCGACTCGGCGAGGGTGAACATCGCGCCGGCGTGCGGGCCGCCGAGGTGGTTGTGGTAGTCCGCCTGGTCGGGCAGGGAGACCACGGCACGCTCGGGGGTGGTCTCGACGAAGTCGAGGTTGAGGGTGCGGGCCATGGGCACGGACGCGGCCATCATGTCGCCGATGGAGGGCGGGGTCTCGGACATGACGGGCAGGTTACCAGCCAGTAGCTCCGGCGGGGAGGGTGCCGTCCGTACTCGCCCGCCGCCGGTTCACGGCCCGCGCCCGTTCCACGCGCTCACCCCACGCCGAAGCTGCCCGAGGGCGGCACCGGCGAGGGCCCGCCCGCCCCGTCGACCGGCCGGGCGTCGCCGATCAGCCGGTCGAGACCGGCGCCGTGCACCACCCGGGCGGGGAACGGGTCGGCGGCGCAGCGACGAGCCAGCTCGGCCAGCGGGAGCGGGCCGTCGGAGGCGACGACGACCACGTTGCCGAAGCGGCGGCCGCGCAGCACCGACGGCTCCGCGATCAGGCAGACCTCGGCGAAGACATCGACGGCGTTGGCCAGTTGTGAGCGCAGGAACCCGAAGGGCGCGGAGTCGGCGACATTGGCGGCGTAGCCGCCGCCCGGCCGCAGGGTCGCCGCGACGGAGCGCAGGAACGCCCGGGTGGTCAGGTGGGAGGGGGTCCGGCTGCCGGCGAAGACATCGGCCACCACCAGGTCGGAGGCCGGTCGCTCCCGGGCGCGGCCGCCGAGGGCCTCGGCCGCGTCGCAGGTGAGGAGCTCGATGTCGCATCCGGGCGGCAGCGGCAGATGGCCGGAGACGAAGGCGGCGAGCGGCCCGTCGTTCTCCGCGACGGTCTGCGGGGAGCCGGGCCGGGTGTGCGCGGCGTACCGGGGCAGGGTCAGCGCGCCTCCGCCCAGGTGCAGCAGCCGCAGCGGTGCACCTTCGGGGGCGGCGGTGTCCAGGACGTGCCCGAGGCGCCGCACGTACTCGAACTCCAGGTGGGTGGGGTCGTCGAGGTCGACGTAGGACTGCGGGGCGCCGTCGACGGTCAGCAGCCAGGCGCGTGGCCGGTCGACATCGGGCAGCAGCCGGGCGGCTCCGTGGGCGACGGCCGCGCCGACCGGTACGGGGTCGGGGACGTCGGCGGAGCCGGAGGAGGTGGGCACGGCGCCCAGTATGGCCT
>NZ_BHZI01000471.1 GCF_004305975.1 Streptomyces otsuchiensis | reverse complement strand
ATGGCCTCTTGTCTCGTGGGCTCGGAGAGGAGTATAAGAGACAGGCCGATGGCGGTGCGGGCGGGCGCGCCGCCGACGAACGCGTGGTCAGCCATGGGAGCCCTCCGGGGCGGTGTCCAGCCGCAGCCAGCCGCCCTTGACGGCCGAGCCGGCCGCGGTGCGGCAGGTGAAGTGCACGGTGGAGCCGGACCGGCCGGGGGTGAGCTCGACCGTCAGCTCCTCCCCGGGGCTGACGGGCCGGGCGAAGCGGGCGCCGAGTGCCCGCACCCGGGACACCTCGCCCCCGGCGAGGGCGTCGGCCGCGACCTCCGACGCCAGCGCCACCAGGCTCATGCCGTGGGCGATGACATCGGGGAAGCCCGCCGCGCGCGCCGCTCCGGGGTCCAGATGGATGGGGTTGTGGTCGCCGGAGGCGGCGGCGTATCCGGCGATCCACTCCCGGGTCACCGGCACCGTCAGGGCGAACCGGTCGCCCTTCTCCGCGAGCGGCGGGGCGGCCTGCGGGAGCACGGTTCCCGTGGCGTCCGCGCCGTCCGCGCCGGCCAGCAGGACGTGGGTGGTCAGCTCGGCCACGACCCGGCCGGGCTCGCCCGCGGTCAGCGTGGTGCGCAGCGCGACGCGTGTACCGCGCGCCTCCGGCCGCGTTCCGCGCACCGAGACGGTGGCGTCCAGCTCGCCGGAGGAGGGCAGCGGGCCGGACAGTGCGATGTCCTGGCCGAGGTGGACCAGGGTGACCGGGCCGCTCGCGTCCGCCGTCAGCGCGGCGACGGTGCGCTCCGCGAGCGGGTGGGCCAGCACGAACGCGTACGCGGGGGAGGGCCCGGTGGCGGAGCCCGGCGCGGGCAGGGCGGCGCGCACCGCGGCGCGGTGGCCGGCCGCGGCGGGCGACCCGGCCGCGATCCGGACGGCAGCCGGCGGGGCGGAAGAGGCGGGGGCGCTCATGACGGCGTCACCACCAGGGAGCTGTTGTGCCCGCCGAACCCGAAGGAGTTGGTGAGGGCGGCTCCGTCACGGATGGGCCGGGGGCGGGTGTGCACCACGTCGATCTCCATACCGGGCTCCGTTCGCGTGTGGTTGGCGGTGGGCGGTACCTGACGGGCACGCATCGCCTGGACGGCGGCGATCAGTTCGACCGCGCCGGCCGCGCCGATGAGGTGCCCGATGACGCCCTTGCTGGCCGTCACCGGGACCATGCCGGGCCCCAGTACCTTCGCCAGCGCCCGCGCCTCCGCCCGGTCGTTGGCCACGGTGGCGGTGCCGTGGGCGTTGACGTGCGCGATGTCGGCCGCGACCAGCCCGGCGTCGGCCAGCGCGCCGGCCATCGCCAGCGCCGCGGCGTCGCCGTCCGGCAGCGGTGCGGACAGGTGGTGCGCGTCGGAGGTCGCCGCGTACCCGGCGACCGTCGCGTAGCGCGTGGCGCCCCGCGCCTCGGCGTCGGCGGTGCGCTCCAGCAGCACGAACCCGGCGCCCTCGCCCATGACGAAGCCGTCGCGGTCGATGTCGAACGGCCGGCACGCCGCCTCGGCGTCCTCCCGGGTGGAGGCCGCGTTGAGGTTGCCGAAACCGGCGAGGGTGACGGGGGTCAGCGTCGCCTCGCAGCCGCCGGCCAGGACCACGTCGGCGCGGTTGTCGCGGAGCAGCGCCAGCGCCTGGCCGACGGCGTCCACCCCGCTGGCGCAGGTCGTGGCCACGGTCAGGGCCGGTCCGCGCCAGCCCAGCCGCATCGCGATGGACGCGGCGGCGGCGTTCGGCATGGTCATCAGCGGCATCAGCGGGTGCACGCCGCGTGGTCCGCGCTCCACGAAGTTGCGCGACTCGGCGTCGCTGGTGCTGCGGCCGCCGACCGCGTTGCCGACGACGACGGCACAGCGCTCGGCCGGCGCCGCCGGAGCGCCCCCGTCGGCGTGCGCCGCCAGCGCGGCGGCGGTGCCGTAGAGGGCGAACGGGTCGGCGCGGCGCGCCGCCTTGGTTCCGCCCTCCTCGTCGGACAGGCCGCGGACCCGGCAGCCGATCCGGATGCGATGGCGCGAGGTGTCGAAGTGCGTGAGCGGCTGGGCCAGGGACCGGCCGGCGAGCAGCGCCGACCACAGCTCCTGCGGGGTGCAGCCGGCCGGGGTGACGACCCCGATCCCGGTGATCGAGACAGGGGCCCGCCCGGGGGGCGGGCCCCTGTCTCGATCACCGGGATCGGGGT
>NZ_BHZI01000470.1 GCF_004305975.1 Streptomyces otsuchiensis | reverse complement strand
TCCCTGGCCCCTTCCCCGGCACGGGCCCCGCGACACCGGCCGCCGCCCGCCGTGCGCGAGACGGGTGCGCCGGGGCCGGGCGCGTGAGCGCCGAACCGCGCCGGGCCGGCGCTCGGCGGCGGCCGCCCCTTACCGGCCACCGCCTGCGGAAACGCAGCCGTGACCTCTAGGGTGTGGCCGAGGACGGGGGAGACATGGCGTCCGGCCCGGGGAGGGTCCTATGCACGTGGAACAGCAGCCGGCGAACGAGCAGTTGCCCGGGCTCCGCCTGGACGAACTGCTCGCTGAGCTGCAGTCCCGGATAGAAGCGGTACGCGGCACCCGCGACCGGGTGCACGGCCTGCTGGAGGCCGTGCTCTCCGTGGGCCGTGAGCTGGACCTGCAACAGGTCCTGCGCCGGATCGTCGAGGCCGCCGTGGTGCTGGTCGACGCCGAGTACGGCGCACTGGGCGTGATCGGCGGGGACCAGCGCCTCGCCGAGTTCCTGCCCGTCGGGATCGACCCCGGGCAGCGGTCCCGGATCGGCGCGCTGCCCAGCGGTCACGGACTGCTCGGCGAGCTGATCCGGCACCCCGAACCGCTGCGCATGCCGGAACTGGCCGACCACCCGTCCTCGTCCGGCTTCCCGCCCGGGCATCCGCCGATGCGCTCCTTCCTCGGCGTCCCGATCCGCGTCGGGGACGAGGTGTTCGGCAACCTCTACCTCACGGAGAAGCGCAACGACGGCTCGTTCGACGCCGAGGACGAGACGGTGCTCTCCACCCTGGCGATGGCCGCCGGTGTCGCGATCGAGAAGGCGCGGCTCTACGAGGAGGCCCAGCGTCGTGAGCGCTGGCTCGCCGCCAGCGCCCAGGTCACCAGCAGCCTCCTCTCCGGAGCGCCGCGCGCCCGGGTCCTGGAACTGGTGCTGGAGCGCGCCCGCTCCATCTCCGACGCCACGCTGGGGCTGCTCGCGGTGCCGGGGGAGTCCGACGGCACGCTGCGGACGGCGTGCTCGGCGGGCGAGGGCGCCGAGCGGTTCGACACGCTGCGATGCGAGGACGACGGCCTGGTGGCCGCGGCGTTCACCGGCGGCGGGCCGGTGACCACCGGCGATGTCGCACACGATCCGCGCGTCGCGGGAGGCGCCGACGTCTGGGCCGGGCTGGGCCCGGCGGTGGCCGTCCCCATGGGGGCCGGCGACGGGGTGCGTGGCGTTCTGCTGCTGGCCCGCGCGGCCGGCCGGGCGGCGTTCGCCGACACCGAGACCGGCCCGCTGCGCGGCTTCGCCGGCCAGGCGGCACTGGCCATGGAACTCGCGGAGCGCCGCACCGACGCCGAGCAGCTGGCGCTCCTCGCCGACCGCGACCGGATCGCCCGGGACCTCCACGACCTCGCCATCCAGCGGCTGTTCGCCACCGGCATGACGCTGCAGAGCGCGCAGCGGTTCGTCCACCACCCCGGCGCCGCCGAACGCCTGGAGCGCGCGGTGGACGACCTGGACGAGACCATCAAGATCATCCGCTCGACCATCTTCGGTCTCCGCGCCCGCCCCGGGGACCGCCGGTCGGCGCTGCGCGGCCGGGCGTCGGAGGCGACCGAAGCGGCGGCCGAGGCACTCGGCTTCCGGCCCGCGGTGCGCGTGGAGGGACCGGTCGACACCCGGGTCCCGCCATCCGTGGCCGACGAGGCGACCGCCGTCCTGGTCGAGGCGCTGAGCAACGCGGCCCGGCACGCCCGTGCCACGGCCGTGGACGTCCGGCTGACCGTGGCCGGGGCCCGGCTCACTCTCAGCGTCACCGACGACGGCGTGGGCATGCCGCGCAGGGGCCGGCGCAGCGGCCTGCGGAACCTGGAGGACCGGGCGCACGCCCTGGGCGGTGAGCTGACCGTCGGGGACGCGGAGGGCTCCGGCCGCGGCACCCGGCTGACCTGGTCCGTGCCGCTGCCGGACGAACCGTCGGCGGCGGAGCCGGGACGCGGCGGCTGCCGTTAGCGCGGGCGCGTCCCACGCGTCCCTTGCCCCGCCCCCCTTCCGCACGCGCCCGGCTCCCCACGCCGTCGTCTCCCCACGCGCCGAGGCCCCCCAGCCGAGGCCTCGGGCGCGTGGGTCCGGGATGGCGCAGTGAGCGCGGCCCCTGGGCGGGATGCTCCTATGGATGTCAAGCCACTGGAGCAAGGTCGGTTTGAGTGATTTGTGCTCTTGGTGTGGTGGTCAGGG
>NZ_BHZI01000469.1 GCF_004305975.1 Streptomyces otsuchiensis | reverse complement strand
CGCCCCAGCCGCCCACCGGTCGGCTCGGCCCGCCCCGGAGGTCTCCGCTCACCCCGCTCAACAGCCCGCAGCTGGTGCACCGGCCCGCCCGTACCGTGCCCCCGCTCGGCGAACCGCGACGGCGCGGGGTCGAGGCACCGCCCAACCTGCCCGAGGGCGACACCATGTCCCCGGTCGCGACCATGCTGCCCATGGCCGGCGTCATGGGCTCGATGGTGATGATGACGCTGATGCGCAGCAGCCGCTTCGCGATCATCGGGGTCTTCGTCCTGATCGCCGCCGTCGTCGGCGCGGCCGCCCTCTTCTTCTCCCAGCGCGGGAAGGCCCGCCGCACCCGCCGCACCCAACGCGAGCGGTACCTGGAGTACCTGGAGGAACTCCGCGAGGAACTCGGCGAGGACGACCGCGAACGCCGGGCCGCCGCACGCGCGATGCACCCGCCGCCCGCCGCCCTCGTCGACCTGGTCGCCGACCCGGCGCGGCTGTGGGAACGCCGCCGCCGCGACAGCGACTTCCTCCACCTCCGCGTCGGCGCCGGCTCCGTCCCGCAACGCCGCCTGGAGGTCGAACGGAGCCAGAGCTCCGCCATCACGCCGGTCGACCCGTTCATGCGCAACGAGGCCCACGAACTGCGCGAACGATTCGGCACCACGCCCGACATGCCGCTGACCGTGCCCCTCGACCGGGCCGGCAACGTCTCCATCGTCGGCAGCCCCAAGGACACCGCGCGCGTGCTCCGGGTGCTGCTCAGCCAGGCGTCGGTCGCACACGCCCCCGACGACCTCGTGATCGGCCTCGCCAGCTCGCCCGAGCACCTCCCCGCCTGGGAATGGGTCAAGTGGCTGCCGCACGCGCAGGACCCCGGGTCCCGCGACGCCGCCGCGCCGCTGCGCCGGATCGCACCCGACCCCGACCAACTCGCCGCGCTCCTCGCCACGGAACTGCGCAACCGGGCCAACCGAGCCACCGAGATCCGCCGCGGCCTCACCGACCGCTCCGCGCTGGAGAGCATGGCCCGCATGCTGGTGGTCCTCGACACCCCCGGCGGACCGGCCACCGAACTGCCCCGCACCGACGAGACCCTGCCCCTCGGCGACCTCGGCATCACCGTCGTCCACCCCGTCACCCGACGCGTTGACGAACCGGGCCACGTCTCGGTCCGCATCACCGTCGAAGGCGACCGGGTACGGGTCGAGGACCTCCGCCACGAGCAGCCCCACACCCTCCAGGGCACCCTCGACGACTGCCCGCCGCAGCAGGCCGAGAGCCTCGCCCGGCTGCTCTCCCCGCTCCGCCTCTCCCCGGAGGCCGACGCCGGCGACACCCCGCTGAGCGCCCCCGTCGGGTTCGCCGAACTCCTCGGCATCGACGAGCCGGCCCGCCCCGACCCCGCCCGGCTCTGGGCCGCCCGCGGCGAACGCGACTTCCTGCGCGTCCCGATCGGACTCGGCGACCTCCACGAACCGGTGATGCTCGACCTCAAGGAATCCGCCGAACTCGGCATGGGCCCACACGGCCTGTGCGTCGGCGCCACCGGTTCCGGCAAGAGCGAACTGCTGCGCACCCTGCTGCTCGCCCTGGTCGCCACCCACCCGCCGGAGAACCTGGCGGTCGTCCTCGTCGACTACAAGGGCGGCGCCACCTTCGCGCCCTTCGAGCCACTGCCCCACGTGGCGGGCATGATCACCAACCTGGAGAGCGTCAGCGGCCTGGTCGAACGCGTCCACGCCAGCCTGGCCGGCGAGGTCAGGCGCCGTCAGCAACTCCTCAAGGAATCAGGCCACTTCGCCAACATCGGCGACTACAACGCCGCCCGCCGCGGCGGACGCCCCGAGCTGGAGCCGCTGCCCCACCTCTTCGTCGTCATCGACGAGTTCGGCGAACTACTCACCGCCAAACCGGACTTCGTCGACCTCTTTCTCTCCATCGGCCGCATCGGCCGCTCGATCGGCGTCCATCTGCTGCTCTCCAGCCAGCGCATCGAGTCCGGCAAGCTCCGCGGACTGGAGACCTACCTCTCCTACCGCCTCGGCCTGCGCACCTTCTCCGCCGACGAGAGCCGCACCGTCCTCGACAGCAAGGACGCCTTCGAGCTGCCACCCGTCCCCGGCTTCGGCTACCTCAAGGTCGACACCAGCGTCTACGAGAGGTTCAAGGCCGCCTACGTCTCCGGCCCCCACCAGGGGCCCGCCCGCCGCGATACCACCCCCGACGGGC
>NZ_BHZI01000468.1 GCF_004305975.1 Streptomyces otsuchiensis | reverse complement strand
TCACCCTCATGACCAGGCTGATGAATAGCGACAAGCCCGGCCTCCGCCAGATCGGCGACCAGAATCCGGGCCACACCCAGCGGCATCGCCAGGAGTGCGGAGACCTCGGCCACGGACTTGACCTCGGCCATGCACAACTGGCAGATCCGCTGGTGTTCCGGCAACAGCCCCTGGAGCTGCACCGGTTCGGCGCTGGTACTGACCAGCGCCTCGATTGCCAGCTGGTACCGGGGCCGGGTCCGGCCGCCGGTCATCGCGTACGGACGCACCAGCGGCTGATCGCCCTCATCGTCGTACGGCCCGTGCTGCGTGCCGTAAGAACCCTGTGAGGCGGGCGGGGTCGTCATAGCTCCTCCGGGTGGACATGAGGTCGGCGATGCGGACGGTGGTGCTCATGTGGGGGAGCTTGCGTCAGTGCAGGATGCTGGTCTGGAGCTCGGCCCGGAGATCGGGCGTCAGCACCGCTCCCGCGCGGTCGACCAGCAGTGCCATCTCGTACCCGACCAGGCCGATGTCGGCCTCCGGGTGGGCGAGCACCGCCAGTGACGAACCGTCCGAGATCGACATGATGAAGAGGAAGCCACGTTCCATCTCCACCACCGTCTGGTTCACGGTGCCGCCCTCGAAGATCCGGGAGGCGCCGGCCGTCAGCGAGGTCAGCCCGGAGGCCACCGCCGCCAACTGGTCGGCGCGGTCGCGGGGGAATCCCTCGGACAGCGCCAGCAGAAGACCGTCCGCTGAGACCACCACTGTGTGCGACACCCCGGGGGTGTTGGACACGAAGCTGGTGATCAACCAGTTCAGGTTCTGCGCCGCCTGACTCATCGGGCTGCTCACGTCAACGCTCCTGCCGGTAGGGGGAACCGAGTCCCTGTCCGGTGTGTTCGCCACCGGTCGTCGTTCCCGCCTGACGGCCCTGCTGGATGCCGCGGCGGAGGTTGGTCAGTCGGCCTCGGACATCGCTGGGAGCGCGGGAGACCTGCGGGCCGGTGGGCGCCGCCGTGGTCTCCTTCTCCTGCGCGGTGCCCGCGACCAGGTTGGCGCGCGGTACGCGCCGGGGAAGCCCCGAGGTGGTGACGCCGCCGGCTGCCGGGGAGCGCAACTGCTCCGCGCGGCGCCAGCGTTCGTCGTTGGGCGACTCCCGCCACTGCGGACCGGAGTCCTGGCGGGCGGTCTCCCGGGGCGGGGACTGCGGCGGCGCGAGTTCGCGCGGCGCGAGCCGTTCCGGGGCCGGGGCCCGTTCCGGGACGGAAGGCCGTTCCGGGCCGGAAGGCCGTTCCGGGCCGGGGAGGGAGGGAGCCGTCCGCTGGGAGTCGTGGGGGGACTCCGCGGGCTCCCTGGGGGCGAGCTGCTCCGGCGGGGCACCGTTGCGCGCACCGAACCAGGTCGACTCGACCTGCTCGAAGATCGGGGTGCGCTCGGCGGTGCCACCGTGGCTGTACGGCGCGGGCGGCAGCGCGGCGGGGTCCTGCGGCGGTGCCGGAGGTGCCGAGTACTGGCCGAACACGTCGTGGTCGTCGTGCCGCTGCTGGTAGTCGGAGGCCGGCAGTTCGGCGGTGTGCTGCTGGTCCGCGTGCGCCGGGGCGTTGCCACCGGGCTGCGGGTAGCCGCCGTGGGCGCCCTGATCCTGGCGGCCGGGGCCCTGTCCGTAGCCGGCGCCCTGGCGGTGGCCCTGGCCCTGGTCCTGGCGGTGGCCGGGGTCGCCGGGGCGGCCGCCGCCGGGCGGCACGCCGAACGGAGTGGTGAACTCGCCGGTGTCACCGGGAGAGGAGACAGGGCTGGGGAACTCCGCCGTGTCCGCGACGCCGGGGTAGCCGGAGTCGGGCCGGCCGGAGGGACCGCCCTGGCCGCCATAGGTGTTCGGTCCGGGGATCGCCGGACGGCGGCCGTCCTGGCCGCCGGGCGCGGCGGGGCCACCGGGGTTCCCGTACGCACCGGGCCCGTTGGGGCCGCCTGGTCCGCCCTGCCCGACGCCCTGTCCGGTTGCGGGACCGCGGTCCTGGAAACCGCCGCGGTCCTGGTGGCCGCCGGAGTTCTGGAACGCGGAGGGCGACTGGAACTCGGTGGTCGTCCGGGCGTCGTCGTGCCCACGCGGGGCGTCGGAGTCGGGGACCTGGGGTATTCGGCCGGTGTCCTCGCCACGGCTCGCCCAGCTGGGACGGTCCTGCTGGCCGGCACCGCCCTGCGCCGGCCAGCAGGACCGTCCCAGCTGGGCGAGCCGTGGCGAGGACAC
>NZ_BHZI01000467.1 GCF_004305975.1 Streptomyces otsuchiensis | reverse complement strand
TCCCGCCCCGATCCCGTCCATGCCGCGCACCACCGCAGAGGAGTTCTTCCGATGGCCCCGCAGCCGATCGTCATCAGCCTGCCCACCGAGGACCGCAACCGCTCGTTCGCCTTCTACCGCGACGGGCTCGGCTTCGCGCCGGTCGGTGAGCCGGCCGAGGACGGCGTGCCGGAACCGCTCCAGTTCGCGGTCAACGAGGGGCTGCATCTGATGTTCATCCCGACCGGCGGGTTCGGTTGGGTCATCGGCGGCCGGGAGGTGGCCGCGCCCGGTACCAGCGAGTGCGTGCTGAGCCTGGATGTCGCCTCGGACGGTGACGTGGACGAGCAGTTCGGGCGCGCGGTCGCGGCCGGCGCCACCACGGTCAGCGCGCCGGCCCGCCAGCCGTGGGGCTACACCGGGACGTTCGCCGACCCGGACGGGCATGTGTGGATGGTGCTGTCCGAGGAGTCGGCGGACTGACCCGTGACGCCGTCGGCGGCCGGTCCGGGAGCGCCCCGGGCCGGCCGCCGCACGTCAGGAGCGGTGGAGTCCGGCGCGGAAGCCGAGGGCGAGACCGCTGAGGACGGCGGCGGCGAAGACCCAGCCGGAGAGCGCCAGTGCCTGCGTTCCGGAGAGGAGGACGCCGACGGTGCAGCCCAGTCCGATGACGGCGCCCCAGCCGAGCAGCACCCCGCCGAGCAGGGCGGTGGCGCCGTTGCGGACTGTGACCGGTTCGAGGGTGACCCGGCGTCCGGGCAGTGCGGCGGCGAGCGAGCCGGCGACGATGCCGATGATCAGCCACCCGTTGTCGGTGACGGTCTCCACGACCAGCGCGACACAGCCGGCCAGACTGGTGTCGAGCCCCTGGAGGGTGCCGGGGAGCAGCCCGCCGGAGTCCATGGCCGTGCGGGTCAGTCCGCTCAACTGCGAGGTGACACCGAGCGGTTCGACGCGAAGGTAGGCCAGGAAGCCGACGAGCCCCACCAGTCCGCCGGTGAGCAGCGCGGGCCAGCGCCGGAAGAACAGTGCCCGCCGGATCTCGGTCCGGTCCACGCGCAGCGGTGCGCGGGCGGGCTGCGGCGGGTTCCACCGCAGCAGCAGTACGCCGAGGGCGGCCAAGACGGCGAGTTGCAGCAGCAGGGCGCCCGCGTAGCCGAAGGTGGCGGGCAGCCAGGGGACGGGCGCGCCCCGGATGAAGGTGTCGTGGAGCGGGTTCCAGGTGAGGAAGCCGGCGCCGAAGCCGCCCAGCACTCCGGCGAGTCCGGGTAGTGCCCGCAGGGAGCCTTCGCCGAGCCGGTAGAGGTGTCCGGCGATGCAGCCGCCGGAGAGGACGATGCCGATACCGAAGGCGAGTCCGGCGACGACCAGGGCGACGCTGACGGGCGCGATGTGCGCGGCGGTCGGGAGCCGGCCGGTCGCGGGGTCGGCCTGGCGGATGGTGAAGACCAGGACGTAGCCGACCGTCCCGGTCGCGAGGGCCGCGAGCACGCTGTACGCGCCACGGCTGTCACCCTTCTCGAAGAGGTCCCGGAAGATGCAGTAGAAGCAGAACCGGCCGCGTTCGAAGAGGATGCCGAGGGCGGCACCGGCCAGCAGCGAGAACGAGGCGGTGGCGCCGAATCCGTCGGCGCGGTGGATGATCCAGGCGCCGGTCAGCAGCGCCCCGGCCAGGGTGAGCGCCAGGACGGTGCGGACCGTGTCGCCGCGGCTCCAGCCGAGCAGGCGTGGCCCGTCGGCCGGGGCCGTGGCGGCCTCGCCGTCACGGGCCGTGGCGGCCTCGGCCTCCCGGGGCGTGGCGGCCTCGGGCTCGGCGGCGGGGCCGCCGGGGGCGGTGCCCGCCGGGTGGCGGCGGGCACCGCTGATCGGTGTGTCGGGCATCGGTGAGTTAGCTCCAGAGTCCGCTGCGTTCACCGGACGTGTTGTTCTGGACGGGGACGTTCACGGCGTTGCCCCACTCGGTCCAGGAGCCGTCGTAGAGCTTGACGTCGTAGCCGAGGATCTGGCTGAGGGCGTACCAGGTGTGGCTGGCGCGCTCTCCGATGCGGCAGTAGACGACGACGGGCTTGCTGCCGTCCACCCCGGCCTCGGCGTAGATGTCGCGGATCTCCTCGGGCGGCAGGAAGCTGCCGTCCTCGTCGACGACGCCGGCCCAGGGGACGTTGACCGCGTTGGGGATGTGGCCGAGCTTGACGGCGGCCTCCCCCTCGAAGCCCTCGGCGACGCCGATCTCGCCGTTGTACTCCTGGGGTCCGCGGATGTCCACGAGGTGGGCGGGGG
>NZ_BHZI01000466.1 GCF_004305975.1 Streptomyces otsuchiensis | reverse complement strand
GCGGGGATGCGGGCGGGGCCGGGGAGGGAGCCGGCGGATCCGGCGGCGAGGGAGAGGCCGGCGGCGACGGCCGCCAGGAGCAAAGCCGCCTTGGTGTCGGCACGGGCGACGAGCGCCTGCGTCTCGGCGACGGCAGCGGCCGGGTCGGTGGTCGTGGTCTCGGTGGTCGTGGTCTCGGTGGTGGTCACTGTGCCTCCTGGTGATGGTTCAGGCGTGGGTACGACGTCGCCCAGCGGGCGGGTCGCTGACGAACCGGTCGGTGCCGGGGTGGTCGGCGGCCCACTGTTCGGCGCACACCTTGTGCGCGGGTTCGCGGGCGTGGCTGCGGAGTGGGGTGGGGCGGCCGCACAGCGCGCACGGGCGGTCGCCTCGGTGGTCGTAGTGGGCCGGGGCGGACCAGACGAGCCCGGCCGGGGTCATGCGGCGGCCGCCAGGCCGCTGCTGGTGGCGCAGCCGACGCAGCGGCGGTCCGCGACCGGGAGGCAGTACGCCTGCCGGACCCGGCAGGTGATGCAGGTCTGACGGGCCGCCATGGCCCGGTCGAGCGCCTCCTCCTGCCGCAGCGTCGGGACTCGGCGGGGGAGCGCGAGGCGGGAGTCGAAAAGGAACGCCGGGCGGGTGCACGCCCGGGTGGGGTGGTAGCCGCAGCGGCGGCAGCGGAGGGTGGCGACGGGGTCGTGCCCGCCGGGCCGCAGCCCGGCGTCCCGGAGCTGGCGGCGTGTCATCAGATGGGCGGGGGCGGTGCCGTGCTCGTAGGTGCCGGGCTGCTCCTGCTCCTGGTCGCGGTCGACGTCGGCGGTGGCGGGTACGGCGGTGAGGGTGCGGCGGGTCGTGGGCACGGGTGTCTCCTCGGGTGCTGGGCTGGGCACGGGTGCGGCCGCCGTCCCTGGTGTGGGGCGGCGGCCGCGGTGGAGGGGTCGTGCTGGTGGTGCTCGGCCGGGTGGCCTGTCCCGCCGCCGCACGAGGTGGTGCGGCGGCGAGGCGGGTTACCCGAGCGCGGCGGCGAGGATGGTGGCGTGGTCGAACGCGAGGGGCGGCAGAGCCGCGACGGGCCACCAGCGGGCGTCGGTGGCGTCGTCGCCCCCGGTCGCAGTGGCGGGCGCGGGCAGGTGGGCGAGGTAGGCGTCCGTGACGTACCGGCCGCGCGGGTCCCGGCCCGGGGCTGCCCAGGTCCCGACGTACGTCAGGTCGGACGGCGAGATCCGCAGGCCGGTCTCCTCCCGGAGTTCGCGGGCTGCGGCGGTGGCGCTCTCCTCCCCTACGTCCTGGTGACCACCCGGGAGCGCCCACATCCCGGCGTGGGGGTCCCAGCCCCGGCGGATCAGCAGGGCGGCGGGGCCTTCGGGGGTGGGGGCGGTGGCGATGACGTCGGCGGTGAGGCGGGCGGTGGCGATGGACTCGGTCATGGTTGTCTCCTCTGGGTCAGTGGGCGTGCTGGAGGTGGTCGGCGGCGGTGTCGGAGCAGCGCTCGGCGGCGGCGAGGGCTGCCTCGCGGCGGGCTGCGAGGTCGGCGGCGTCGAGGGCATCGCGGATTTCGTAGGTGTCGGCAATCGCGGCCTGTGCGGCTGCGGCGACGGCGGCGGGGAGGAGGACTCGGACCTGCATGGCCGGGCCGGTGATCGCCGCACGGGTGGTGTGGGTGTCCGCGGTGCGCTGCGCGATCTCGTCGTCCGGGCGGCCCGCGAGCCGGGCGTCCATCAGGCACCACATGGTGCGGCGGTGGTCCGCGAGGGCGGAGGCGAGGCCGGTGACGGCGGCGAGCTGGTCCGCGCGGAGAGTGGCGCGCCGTGCGGTGCGTGCGGCGACGAGCTGGGTGAGGATCGCGGCGGCGAGCGTGCCGGTGACGGCGATGAGGGTCTGCACCATGTGGGCGGGCTCCTGGGTGGTGGTGGGGGCCGGGTGGCCTGCCCGCGCCGCCGGTACCGGCCCGGTGTGGGGCGGGGCCGGCGGCGAGACGGAGCACCCGGCGGTCAGCGGATGGTGGTGCGGGAGAACATGCCGCGCTGCCGCGCCTCGATCTCGGTGTGCTGGGTGACAGCGCCTTGGTAGACGTGGGTCGTGGTGGTGGTCCCGGCGCGGGCCTTGCTGACGGCGGTCCCGATGGCGGTGGCGACGACGGCGATACCGACGAACGGGGCTGCGATGGCCGCGACTCCGGCGAGGGTGATGGCGGACAGGCCCTGGAGGAGGAGCCAGGCACCGCAGCCGATGCCGACGGCTCCGGCGCCGACCGCGATGGAGCAGACGGCGATCCCGGCGGCGACGGGCGGGACGAGGCGCCGGTCCGGCTGCGGGACGGGTGCGGCCGTGCCGTGGGTGGGGGTGGGGG
>NZ_BHZI01000465.1 GCF_004305975.1 Streptomyces otsuchiensis | reverse complement strand
GTTACGGCACGGCGGGCGACGACCCGTACGCGAACGGCGCCTACGGCGACGACGGTTACCCCCGCCCAGCCCACCAGGGCGCCCCGGCGACGCCGCCGGGCGGCTACGGCCAGGACGACTACCCGCGCCAGGACGCCCCCGGCGGGGACGGCTACCGGCAGGACGGCGGCTACGGCCGCGAGGAGTACCCCGGAACGCCTGACCGGGGGTACGAGGACGGCGGCCGCTACCCCGAGCGGGACGGCTACCCCGCGCCCGCCCAGGCGTCCGGCTACGGCCCCGGCCAGGGCGGCGAGGGCTACCCGGAGCGCGGCGACCACTCCCCGTACGGCGACTACCGCGGCACGGGCGAGCAGTACCCCGGTGGCTACGACGACGGCGGCTACGGCAACGGCGGTCCGGGCACCGGCGACGCCCGCGCGGGCGGCGCGGCGGACGGCTCCGGCGGCTACAGCCCCTACTCCGACCCGTATGTGGGCGGTGGCGGGTACCCCGACCCGACGACGCAGGGCTACGGCACCCAGTACCCGCCGCCCGGCGGGTACGAGGGCCGCAACGACGGCTTCGACGGCGGCTACCCGGAGCAGCAGGGCCCGTGGCCGCCGCCCGGTCCCTACTACCAGGAGACCCCGCCCGGCGGAGTGTGGGTACCGCAGCAGCGCGACACCGTGATGCCGGAGGAGTACCCGCAGGCCCAGGACTACGGGCAGCAGCAGGGCCGTCAGCACCAGCAGGGCCACCAGCAGCAGCACCAGCAGCAGGGCTACAACTACGACGAACAGCGGTACTGACGCCGCCCGGCCCGGCTCAGCTCCTCAGCCACGGCCACGGCGGCGCGACGTCAGTAGGACCCGCGCCAGCGCCGTCCCTCCACGATCAGCCCGGCGGCCAGCGCCCCCGACATCCCGGCGTGGACCAGCCCGCCGCCTGGGTGGGCCTGCCCCCCGACGCGGTAGGCGCCGGGCAGCCGCCCGGCGGTGGCCGGGGCCAGGAGCGTGCCCCGGGCCCCGGCGAGCACCGGTGGCGCGATCACGCCCCCGGGCGTCCCGGTCTCCCTCTCGGCGTGCGCCGGAGTGCGGATCTCCTGCCACAGCACCCGAGCGCGCAGCCCGAGCCCCGCCTGCTCGGCCCGTTCCAGCATGCGTTCGGCGCAGCGCTCGGCCGCGCCCGGCGCGGTCCAGTCCACGCCCGTGTCCTCGCCGGACGACATGTCCGCGGGCCCGCCCGCGCGGTGCGGGGGGACGTCCGTGCTGAGCACCGCCGTCTCGAACAGCCGGTCCGGGACCAGCTCCCGGTCGTCCGGCCGGTCGACGGTGACGGGCGGCGACTCCGGCCGCCCGGCCCCGGCGGGCTCCGACGCGTGCAGCACGGTGCGGTGCGCCGTGCCCTCGGGGCGTGCGCCGCGCAGCGCGAGCAGCAGAGTGCAACGGCCCCGGGTGCCCCGGACGGCGCCGGGGCCGGGCCAGGCGGCGCCCCAGACCACGGCCTCGGCCTCCAGCCGCCGGCCGTCGGCGAGTTCGACCCCGGCCGCGCGGTTCTCGCGCTCCAGCACCCGTACCGCCTCGGCGCCCAGCAGGAACTCCACGCCGCGGTCGAGGCAGCGCAGCCGCACCGCCTCGGCGAGCGCGCCGATCCCACCGGTGGGGTACCAGGTGCCGAACGTCTGCTCCACGTAGGCCAGCAGTGCCGCACCCGCGGGCGCGGTCGACGGGTCCAGTCCGTAGCGCCGCACCGTCGAGGTCAGTACGGCGGCGGCGCCGGGGTGGCGCAGCTCGTCCTCGGCCATGGCGGCAAGGGTTCGCGGGCGGCGGCGCAGCAGGCCGGCTCGGCGTGCGGGGTAGGGGTCGTCCTGTTCGGCGGCGGCGCGTGCGGCCGGGGTGAGCGGTTCCTCCAGCAGCGGGCGGCGGGTGGCCTCCCAGGTCTCCCGGGCGCGGCCCAGCATCGAGCGCCAGCGGTCACCGGTGCCGGAGCCGAACGTCTCGTCCATCGCCCGGGTGACGCCCGCGTGGGAGAAGCCGGGCAGCCGCACGGTGGTGCCGTCGGCGAAGCGGTGCTCGGTCGCCGGGTCCACCCGGCGCAGGTCGACGCACTCCTCCAGCGGCTCCCGGCCGGTCTTGAGGAACAGGTCGCGCCAGACGGCCGGGAAGTGCAGCAGCCCGGGGCCGGTGTCGAAGGTGAAGCCGTCGCGCCGGTACGTCCCGAGGGAGCCGCCGACCGTCTCCGTGCGCTCCACCACCGTGACCCGGTGCCCCGACGTCGCGAGCCTGGCGGCCGCCGCCAGGGCGCCCATGCCGGCGCCCACCACCACGATCCCTGCCATGGACGGCACCCTACTGCGGGCGCC
>NZ_BHZI01000464.1 GCF_004305975.1 Streptomyces otsuchiensis | reverse complement strand
GCTCCAGGTTGCGCACCAGCAGCGGGATGCCGTCCAGCAGCCCGTTGAGGGGCGGGCCGCCGGGCCGGGGCCGTCATCCCAGGAAGCCGCGCAACAGCGCGGCGGTGCCCGCGCAGTGCTCCCGCATCGTGGCGGCGGCGGCCTCGGTGTCGCCCGCGAGGACCGCCGAGACGACCTCCGCGTGCTGCCGCTGCGAGTGCTCCAGGTTGCGCACCAGCAGCGGGATGCCGTCCAGCAGCCCGTTGAGGGTCGCCCGGACGTCCGCGTAGTGCCCGGCCAGCGACGTCGACCCGCACAGACCGGCCAGGGCCAGGTGGAAGTGGGTGTCCGCCCGGCGGTAGGACTCCGGTGGCGCCTCGCCGGTGGCGGCCAGCGCCTCACGCAGCCGTCGCGCCCCGTCCTCGTCCAGGCCCTGCCGCGCGCAGAGCGTGACGGCACCCACGTCCAGCACCTCGCGCAGCCGCAACGCGTCCTCCACGTCGACGCCGGCGGTACGGCTGCGCAGCGCTTCCCGCCCGGAGCCGGGCGGCGGCGCGGCACGGACGAAGGTGCCGCCGTACCGGCCACGCCGGCTCTCCACCAGGCCCTCGGCCCGCAGCACCTCCAGCACCTCACGCAGCGTCGCCCGGCTCACTCCCAGCCGCCCGGCCAGCTCCCGCTCCGCCGGCAGGCGCTCGCCCGCGGCCGCGAGGCCCAGCCGTAGCGCCCGCAGCAGGCGCTCCAGCGCCTCCTCGAACCCGCTGCCCGCCCGGACCGGGCCCAGCACCGCGGCCAGCCGGTCCCCGACAGGTGTCGTGCCGGCGCCGGGCGGGGAGGAGGAGCCGCGAGAGCCGGACGCCGCTTTGCCCGCCATTCGCCCCTCCCGTCGCCGACCCGCCGGCCGCTCGGCGGGCGCGTCCTTCCCAATCAATGGTCCTCCCCAGTACCTTATGGCATCCGGCGACCGACAGGAGGCCGCACGTGGCCGCACGCACGCCCCCGCTGACCGTCGAGGAACTGCGGGTACTGACCGACGAGGGCGAGATCGACACCGTCGTGCTCGCCTTCACCGACATGCAGGGCCGCCTCCAGGGGAAGCGGTTCGACGCCGGCTACTTCCTCGAAGACGTCCTGGAACACGGCACCGAGGGCTGCAACTACCTGCTCGCCGTCGACGTCGACCTCAACACCGTCGACGGCTACGCGATGTCCTCCTGGGAGAGCGGCTACGGCGACTTCGCCATGCACGCCGACCCCGCCACCCTGCGCCGGGTGCCCTGGCAGCCGGGAACCGCCATGGTCATCGCCGACCTCGCCTGGCACGACGGCACCCCCGTCACCGCCTCACCGCGCCAGGTGCTGCGCCGGCAGCTCGACCGGCTCGCCGAACGGGGCTGGAGCGCGCTGGCCGGCACCGAGCTGGAGTTCATGGTCTTCCAGGACACCTACGAGCAGGCGTGGACCGCCGGATACCGCGAGCTGACCCCCGCCAACCAGTACAACGTGGACTACTCCGTCCTCGGCACCGCCCGGGTCGAGCCGCTGCTGCGCGCCATCCGGCAAGGCATGACCGGCGCGGGGATGCGCGTGGAGTCGGCCAAGGGCGAGTGCAACCTCGGCCAGCACGAGATCGTCTTCCGCTACGACGACGCGCTGACCACCTGCGACCAGCACTCCGTCTACAAGACCGGAGCCAAGGAGATCGCCGCCCAGCACGGCCGCGCCCTGACCTTCATGGCCAAGTACGACGAGCGCGAGGGCAACTCCTGCCACATCCACCTCTCGCTGCGCGACGAACGGGGCCGGCCGGTCCTGGCGGACGAGACCGCCGCCGACGGCATGTCGCAGACGATGCGCCACTTCCTCGCCGGCCAGCTCGCCGCGCTGCCCGACCTCACCCTGCTGTACGCCCCCAACATCAACTCCTACAAGCGCTTCCAGCCCGGCTCCTTCGCCCCGACCGCCGTCGCCTGGGGACCGGACAACCGCACCTGCGCGATGCGCGTCGTCGGCCACGGCGCCGGCCACCGGCTGGAGAACCGGCTGCCCGGCGGGGACGTCAACCCCTACCTCGCCGTCGCCGGGATGATCGCCGCCGGACTGCACGGCGTCGACCAGCGGCTGGAACTCCCGCCCGCGTGCACCGGCAACGCCTACACCTCGGACGCCGAGCAGGTGCCGGCCACCCTGCGGGACGCCGCCGACCGCTGGGCCGCCAGCGCCGTCGCCCGGGAGGCGTTCGGCGACGACGTCGTCGAGCACTACCGCACCATGGCCCGCGTCGAACAGGACGCCTACGACGCCGCCGTGACGGACTGGGAACGGTTCCGGTCCTTCGAACGCATGTGACCCCTCCCCAACCCTCCCC
>NZ_BHZI01000463.1 GCF_004305975.1 Streptomyces otsuchiensis | reverse complement strand
GCTCCTTCACTTCCCAGTCGAGGTGAGCACCGGCCGCGTGCAACCGGTCAAGGACCGTCGAGAGGTGCAGGCCGCCCCCGTCTTCGACGGCGACCGCCTGATCGACCTCGTGGACGAGCTGATCGGGGACGGGCGCGGCGTGCACCTCTCGACGGTCCTTGACCGGTTGCACGCGGCCGGTGCTCACCTCGACTGGGAAGTGAAGGAGCTGGGTCTCGCGATCGAGGCGGCTGGGGTCCCCACCCGGGCCTCCGTCAGCATCGGGTCCGGCCCCGACAAGCTCGTCCGCAAGGGGGTCCACGTGGACGACTTGGAGGCGGCGCTCGCGGCCCCCGGCGGGGGGTCCTCCGGCACCCCCGCCGGGGGGTCCTCCGAGGGGCCTGCCGGGGGCCCGCCCGGGGGTGCCGCTGAGGCCCCCGCCGGGGCCGCTCCGGCCCCCTCCCCGACCGCTCCCGTGGGCGCCCCCCTGGAGAAGGTAGTCGCGGGGTAGTAGGGCCTCCTACCTGCGACTACTACCCCTCCGCTACCCCTGCCGCTACCGCTACTACCCCCGCCGACTACCCCCCGAGAGGGGAGCGGCAGACCGTCTGACGGTTGCCTGATCCGCCCCCCGATCCGGGGGCGGTGAGGGGGAGCCGGACAGCCGTTCCGAGCACCACCCGAGACCCACCGAGAGGACACCCGAGATGGACACCACCACCCCCGCCCCGTTCGCGACCGGTGACCGCGTGATGGTCGCCCACCCGATCGCCCCCAGCCCCCACCAGGGCGGTGAGGTCGCGCTCGTCCTGGCCGTCGACGGCGACCTGGTGCAGCTGCTCCACACCGACGGCGACCTGACCGACCGCACCGTCACCTGCTACGCCCGCGAGCTGATCGCCGACCCGCAGCAGTGACGCCCCGGGCGGGCCATCCCTGGCAGGCGCCCGCCCGAGGCTCCCTCATCCCTCAAGAGACAAGGACCCACATCATGGCACTCCGCAAGACGATGAAGATCACGCCCCGCCCCGCCGACGCCCCGGCCCGAGACGGCGACGTCGTCTGGGACTCCCAGCGCGGCGGCTGGTTCCGCCCGGCCGCCCCGGCCGGGAAGAGCGGCGGTGCCCGATGAGCGCCGCGACCCAGGAGGACGAGGCGCTCCGCCGCGCCCGCGAAGCCGACGCCCGCCGCGCCGCCGCGAAGAGCGGGGGCGCCCGATGAGCCGGACCGCCCGCGCCGTCCGCGCCGCCCTCCGGGCCGCGCACACCCTCTCCGCGATGTGGCAGTGCGCCTATTGCAGCGACTGGTTCGAGGCGGAGGACGCGCCGGTGCCGCACCACTGCGGGTGCCCCATCCCGGCCTGACCGCCCACCGGGGGTGTGCACCGCTCGGTGCACACCCCCGGCCCCTGTGCAGACACCACGTAGAGTCCGCCCACGCGGCCTAGGAGACGAGAGACATGACGTTCGACCACATCACCCGCCCCGAGGTGCTGATGGGCGCCGCAGCGGTCGCGCTGCTCCTCGCGGCCATCGCCATCGGCGCCCGCCGATCCCGCGCCCGCCGCCGGGGCCGGCCACCCGAGACCGCCGCGCCCCGGGTGACGCTCGCTCAGGCCGTGGCCACGGTCGCCGCCCTCATCTGCACCGGCGTTGGCGCCCACATCGCCTGGGAGTACGCGCGGGACCATGTCGGCATCGACAGCACGGCCGAGCGCGGCGCGCTGTTCTTGGCTGGGGAAGTGATCCTGCTCGGGCTGGCGCTCCTCGCCCGTGAAGAGATGCAGCGCTCCGGGCGGCCGGGCCTCCCCGGCACCCTGGTGTGGGCCATCACGGCGTTCCTGATGGTCCCGGCCGCCTACGTCTCCGACGACATCGGGTCAGGGCTGTGGCGGATCGTTCTCGGCCCGCTCGGCGCCGCCGTCATGTGGCACATGGCCATGGGCATCGAGATGCGCCGCGAGACCGGCCGCGAGGGCCAGGGCGTGCTCGCCGTCGCGGCCCGCCGCGTCCGGGAGCGGATCCTCGCCCGGCTCGGCGCGGACGCCTCGGCGGAGGAGATCGCCCGCGACCGCGCCCTGTGGCGCGCCGCCGCCCTCGTTGACCGGTACGCCGCCCTCGACCCCAAGGGCCGGACCGGCCGCCGCGGCCGCCGTCTCGCGCGCCGCATCAAGGTCGCGATGCGCACCGCCCGCGTGGCCGATCAGCCCGAGCTGCGCGAGCGCCTGGTCGCGATC
Source organism: Streptomyces otsuchiensis (assembly GCF_004305975.1). GTDB lineage: Bacteria > Actinomycetota > Actinomycetes > Streptomycetales > Streptomycetaceae > Streptomyces > Streptomyces otsuchiensis. Next base: position 142 of record NZ_BHZI01000463.1, on the reverse strand, counting down.
CGCGCCGTGGACACCAGCCTGGACACCCTGGCCCAGCTCACCCCGCCATCCCCGTGGGAGACCGGCCCGGCGGCCGCTGACCAGGCCGTACAGCCCGTGCACACCCCCGTGCACACCGCCCCCGCCGCCCCCGCCCTCGAAG
>NZ_BHZI01000462.1 GCF_004305975.1 Streptomyces otsuchiensis | reverse complement strand
TGTATTCCGGCCGGTGTGCGGCGTACGGCGGTGTGCGGACTGTCCCCGCCCGGAGAGGCGGGCCGCCGGGCCGGGGGGTTCCTGGCGGGGGCGCCGGGGGCGGCTCCGGGCGGTGAACCCGGCCCCGGGCTGCCCGCCCGTACGCCGCGTCAGCCCGTCCCCGGCCGGGCCGCGTCAGGACTGCCGGGAGGAGCCGGGCTGCCGGCGGTCGGAGCGGCCATGGGCCCCGCGGCCGGACTCGATCAGCCCCGCCGAGGTCGCCTTGCGCAGGGCGTCCACCCGCGACACCGCGTCGAGCTTGGCGTAGATGTTCGTCAGATGCCGCTTCACGGTGGCCTCGGTGATGAACAGCCGGGCCGCGATCTGGGCGTTGGTGAGGGCCTCGGAGACCAGTTGCAGGAGAGCCTGCTCCCGGCTCGTCAGCGGGCTCTTCCGCGGCCCCGAGGGCCGGCTGCGCAGATGCTCCGCCGTCCGCCGGGAGACGATCAGCACCACGCTGCTCGCGTGCTGGCGCGTCACCGAGCGGACGACGGTGATGAGTTCCTCCCGCAGGATGGACTTGAGGAGGTATCCGGCGGCGCCCGCCTCCAGCATCTCGTGCACCATGTCCGGGTCGTCGTGCATGGTCAGGACGAGCACATGGGTCGCCGGGGAGACCCGGGCGATCTCGGTGATCGCCTCCGAGGCCCGGGGTCCGGGCATCTCCACGTCCAGCAGCAGCACGTCCGGGTGCAGCCGGGCGGCCAGTGTCACCGCTTCGGTGCTGGTCGCGGCCTCTCCCACGACGGCGAAGCCCGGCGCCGTCCCGAGGACCTCCTTGAGGCCGTCGCGCATCAGGGTGTGGTCGTCGGCGAGGCAGATGCGGACGGCGGGCGCCGCGGTGACGTTCACAGCCCGGCCCCGACCAGGGGTATCCGCACCTCGACCCGGGTGCCGGCGCCGGGGGCGCTGGACGCGGTGAGCCGCCCGTTGAGGGCCGTGGCGCGCTCCCTCATGGAGGACAGCCCCCCGGTGAGGGGAGCGGCGACGGGGACGAACCCCTGGCCGTCGTCGGTGAGAGTGGCACGCAGGGTCCGGTCGCTCACCTCGATGTCGATCTCCAGGCGGGAGGGGCCGCCGTGGCGGACGGCGTTGCGCGCGGCCTCACGCATGATCAGGTAGACCTCTTCGCTGACATCGGCGGGCAGCGAGGCGAGGTTGCCCCGCGTCCGCACGGCGACCGCCACACAGGGCTCGACGTGGGCGGCCAGATAGGCCCGCAACGCGCGTTCGAGGCCGCCCGCCTCGACCGACCGCCGGAGCTCGACCGAGAACTGCTGCAGCGTCTGGGCGACCTGGCGCAGCAGGTCGATCGCCGTGTCCAGCCGGGAGCGGCCGGGGGCCTGCGCGTGGCGTGTCTGGTACCGGTGCAGGTCGAGTCCCTGGATGGCCAGGCCGATCCCGTGCAGCACCCGGTCGTGCAGGTCGCGTGCCATCCGGCGGCGTTCGTCCCGGCGGGCGCCGATGACCCGACCGGACTGGGAGGTCATCTCTGCCAGGGAGCCCCGCACGACCCGGGTCAGGATCGCCTGGTGGAGCACGACGCTGACCTGCTGGGTCGCCGCGGTGCGGGGTGGCGCGAGTTCGCGGATCGCTATCGGTTGCAGCACCTCGAACAGGGTCGTCCCGGCGCGGAGGGAGTCCGCCCAGTCGACCCCGGGGCGTGTCCACATCGCGCCGGCTAAGGACACGGCGTGAAGGCGGCCCCCGACGACGGCGGTCACGTCGTCGAAGACGGCGCACGCCAGGGCGGCCAGTTCGTCGACATCCTCGGGCCGGAGCGCGAGGTCGTTGCCGTCCGGGTGCAGAGCGTGACGCACCGAGGCGGTGATCTCCTCGTAAACGGCGGTGGATATGTGGTGAGAAGCAGTGAGTGCAGTGCGCGTGGTCAACGGTGCAATCCCCTTCGGCCCCCGGGTCCGGCCGGGGATCGCACCCCGGCCGGATGTGTGACGCATTCACTTTTCGGTCGCCTACCCGCGTTCCCCCCCAGGTCGCGGGGTCTCTGGGCGACGCAGAGACAGTGGGCGTCACATTAGGCGCTCCCCGCGATGCTTGCCAGAGTCTTCGAATTAACGCCACGTTGACGGCTGTTACGCAGTGCAGTTGCATAAGTGGCCGATGCGTGGGGGCGCGGTCACCGTCCGTCAGTCGGCCTGCGTACGGACGTGCCGACTCGTGGCGGGCGGGACGGGACGCGGCGGGTGGGGAGCACGGGGCCGTCTCCACACCCGCCGGGCGGCCCGCCCGGCCGTGAGGGCGCGCCCGGGCGCCGCTTCGAAACGCGTCAGCGCCGGGGCGGCCGGAACGCGGTGCCGGTGGCCGGCCGCGACACGGTCGTGCTCACCGCCCTCC
>NZ_BHZI01000461.1 GCF_004305975.1 Streptomyces otsuchiensis | reverse complement strand
CCCACACACCTACCCCCACAACCCCCACACCTGGACCGACCCCCTCGGGCTCGCAGCACACTCAGCCGAGATTCCCAATAGAAAGCCCTGGGAGCTAACCAAAGAGGGGTCGACAAAAATGATGAAAGGTGGGCCATTCAAGACAACCTTCTACAAGAGCGCGTCGGATGGAAGTTGGTGGACTCCGGACATCACCGGACATGGTCAATCAGCGTTCAAGGTGTACGAGGAAACCAGTAAAGGATTGAACTGGATTGCAGATGCCGATAAATTCGGAGACTACATGCTAAATAAATGGAAAGGCGAGACCGGCAAATTCATACCCAAGAGCAAATTGAGGGGTATCTAAATGATTGAATCAATCGAAGAATTCCTACACCTTTCCGCAAGCGACGATCCCCGCGAACACCGAAAGGCTATCACCGAAGAAGCACCGGAACAGATCTGGATAGATTTGATTAATGGGTTCGCGGCGGAACGGGCAGCAATCGCCATGAACAAGACTCTCCCTCTATCAGTGCTGGACATCCTCAGCAGGGACCCGGACTCGCGCGTGCGATCTTTGGTGGCGATGAAGAAAAAGCTGACACCAGAAATCCTCGACCGCCTGGCTCGAGATGAGTACGAGCCCATCAGGCATCGCGTAGCGCAGCATAAGAACACGTCCATGGAGACCTTGGAGGTTCTTCGTCGCGATTCCTGGGACCAGGTCCGCGAAACTGCGGACGAGCACTTGAGGGGCCGCACCACCCTTGAGGGTGGGCCCAAAGAGTCCTAGAATGAACTCGGACGCATATACCGACTACACCGGGCGCCGCTTGCAGTCGCAACGCAGACGTGATGCATTCATCAGTAATGAGGTTTTCTCAACGGCGCTCACTTCCATGAGCTGTTGAGGACGAGTGCGGCTTTGGTGATGGCTCCGATTCTGCTGGGGCTGAGGGCGATGTGCTGGAGTGCGCGCCAGCGTTGCTTGAGTTCGGCGGCGGCGCGTTCGCCGAGGCCGCGCGTGTCGCGTAGGAGCTGGTTGTGGGTGCGGTGGTCCGCAGCGAGTGGGGAGGGGATGTCGGGGTGTGGGCGGAGGTGCGTGTGGATACGGAGGCCCGCACCGGTGTAGCCGGCGTCGGCGAGGGTCGGCAGGCCGTCGCGGGCTGCGGGGTAGAGCGCGGGCAGGGCGTGGATGCGGGCGGCGGTGAGGTCGTGGACGCTGCCCGGTTCGACGTCGGAGACCACAGAGGTGTTCCGTCGGGCGCGGCGATGAACTGCACGTTGCCCGCGAAGTGCTCTGCCGGAGTACCAAAGGTCGCTTCCGTTCTCCGTGGTCCCCGCCACGCGTTCGCAGCCGAGCGGGATGGTCCGAGCTGACGCTTCGCGTCATGCGGTCGGCGGGCTGGTTCCCGGACCGATCGGTGCCGGTCACGCGCTGGGAGGAATCCGTCCGGACAGACCTGGCCGTCGGTATGCATGACGCGGCACGGGAGTTCCTCGCTGAATTCGGCGGCCTGTCGACCGACGAGTGGACTCCGGGGCCGATCATGCCTCAGTCGGCGTTCCGCCTCGATCCGCTCGTCGCCACAGCGGCGGCCGAAGCCTTCGCTCTCTTAAGCCAGGGCGCGGGGACCAGCCTGTATCCCCTCGGCCATGCCGACGGTGGCGGAAGCCTCCTGGGGATGGCCGAGAACGGGACCGTCTACATCGGCTCTGGCGAAGACGGTGCCGAACTACTCGCTGAAACCGGCATCCTGGCGCTGGAGAAGCTTGTCGTGGAGCGGCACACGGAAGCCCCGCTTCCCTTCGTCCAGGCCGGGGACCAGCCGGTGATTCCAGGGGACTCCACTTCCTGGGGAGCCAAGGCGGAGCCGGGGATGCGCTGGTCCCGGGAGGCCGACTGGATACTGCGCACGTCCGGCTGGCTTCCGGGCCGCACCGTACCCACGGCAGACTGGAAGCGAGTGCTGCGCGAAAGCGACGAGGGCTTCAAGATGCACGAAGCCGCCCGGCGGTTCCTCACTGAGTTCGGCGGGCTGGACATCAGGCAGCAGGGGCCGGGCAGGACCATGGCCCGGTCGCCCTTCCGGCTAGACCCCCTCGTCGCCAGGTGGGACTTCGAGATCTTCGAGGTGCTGAGCGAGGAAGTGGGAACCTCCCTCTACCCTGTCGGCCACGCTTTCCGTGGCAACCACTACCTCGGGATGGCTGAGAGCGGGGCACTCTACGCCGGCATGGACTCCGCCGAGCTCCTCGCGGACGATGCCGATGAAGCCTTGGACAAGCTCATCCGCGGCATCCGGTAGCCGGCGATGTGGCCGATGTCGGCGAAGGCCGGCAGCCGTGGCGGGCGGCGCGTACGAGGCGTGGATGCGGGCGGGCCGCAGGGCACGGGTGGTGGGGCTACCTC
>NZ_BHZI01000460.1 GCF_004305975.1 Streptomyces otsuchiensis | reverse complement strand
CCACCCGCCCCATGCACCCCGCCCTCATGCCGTGCGCCGCCCGGTTCGGCCCGAAACGGGGCCGGCCCCGCTCCCCCTTGTCACGCGGGGAGCGGGGCCGGGGAGCGGGCCGGTGGGCGGCCGGGAGCTCAGCGCGGGGCGTCCCGGAACGGCTCGCCCCGCTCGGCCTTCTCCACCAGCAGCGCGGGCGGCGCGAACCGCTCGCCGTGGCGCTCCGCGAGCTGCCGGGCGCGGGCGGCGAAACCGGCCGGCCCACCCTCGTAGCCGTTGATGTACTGGAGCACGCCCCCGGTCCAGCCCGGGAACCCGATGCCCAGCAACGAGCCGATGTTGGCGTCGGCGACCGAGGTGAGCACTCCCTCCTCCAGCAGGCGCACGGAGTCCAGCGCCTCCACGAACAGCATGCGCTCCCGCAGTTCCCGCAGCGGGTCCCCCTCGCCGGTTCCGCCATCGGCGCCGCCCGCACCGTCGCCGTCACCCGTGAAGTGCTCCCGCAGCCCGGGCCACAGGGCCAGCCGCGTCCCGTCCTCGGCGTAGTCGTAGAAACCCGCGCCTCCGGCGCGGCCGGTACGGCCGAACTCCTCGACCATGCGGTCGATCAGCGCGTCCGCCGGGTGCGGCCGCCAGGTCCCGCCGGCCGCCTCCACCGCCGCGCGGGTCTCCCGCGTGATGCGCTGGGGCAGCGTCAGCGTCAGATCGTCCACCAGCGCCAGGACCCGCCCCGGATACCCGGCCTGCGCCGCCGCCTGCTCCACGGACGCGGGCTCCACCCCCTCGCCGACCATGGCGACGCCCTCCCGCAGGAAGTGGCCGATCACCCGGGAGGTGAAGAAGCCGCGCGAGTCGTTGACCACGATCGGCGTCTTGGAGATCTGCCGCACCAGGTCGAAGGCGCGCGCCAGAGCCGGGTCGCCGGTCTTCTCCCCGCGGATGACCTCCACCAGCGGCATCCGGTCGACGGGAGAGAAGAAGTGCAGCCCGATGAAGTCCTGTGGCCGGGAGACCGACTGGGCCAGGCCGGTCACCGGCAGCGTCGAGGTGTTGGTGCACAGCAGCGTGCCCGGTGCCACCACCGACTCGATCTCGGCGAACACCTCGGCCTTCAGCGCGGCGTCCTCGAAGACGGCCTCGATGACGACGTCGCAGCCGGCCAGCGCCGCGCTGTCCACGGCCGTGGTGATCCGCGCCAGCAGGGCGTCGCGCTTCTCCTCCGTGGTGCGGCCCCGCCGGAGCGCCTTCGCAAGCAGCCCCGCGGAGTACTCCTTGCCGCGCCCGGCCGCCTCGGCCGACACGTCCTTGAGCACCACCTCCAGGCCCGCGCGGGCACAGGCGTAGGCGATGCCCGCGCCCATCATCCCGGCGCCGACGACGCCGACCCGCGTGGCGGTGCCGCGCGGCTCCGCGGACGGCCGGCTGGCGCCGGCGTTGACGGCCCGGAGGTCGAAGAAGAACGCCTGCGTCATGTTCTTCGCCGTCTGGCCGATGACCAGTTCGGTGAAGTAACGCCCCTCGATGACGGCGGCGCTGTCGAAGTCGACCTGGGCGCCCTCGACGGCTGCCGCCATGATGTTGCGCGGCGCCGGGTAGGGCGCGCCTCCGCTCTGCTTGAGCAGGTTGGCCGGGTAGGACGGCAGACTGGCGGCCAGCCGGCGCGTTGCCGGGGTGCCCCCCGGGACGCGGTACCCGGGGACGTCCCACGGCTGATGGGACTCGGGGTGCGCGTCGATGAACGCCCGTGCGGCACCCAGCAGTTCCTCCGGGGTCCGCACCACCTCGTGCACCAGGCCGAGTTCCAGTGCGCGGGCGGGCACGTGACGCTGCCCCTGGAGCAGTACCTGCAGCAGCGCGTCGGTGATGCCCAGCAGCCGCACGGTGCGCACCACCCCGCCGCCGCCCGGCAGCAGGCCGAGGGTGACCTCGGGCAGGCCGACGCGGGCGCCGGGGGTGTCGAGGACGACCCGGTGGTGGCAGGCGAGCGCGATCTCGAAACCGCCGCCGAGCGCGGCCCCGTTGACGGCGGCGGCCACGGGCACGCCCAGGGTCTCGATGCGCCTCAGGTCGCGCTTGACGGCCATGGAGGAGTCGAAGACGCGCTGGGCCTGGTCGGGGCCCGCCGCGATGAGTTCGTCGAGGTCGCCTCCGGCGAAGAACGTCTTCTTGGCGGAGGTCACGATGACGCCGCGCACCGTCTCGCGCTCGGCGGTCAGGCGGTCCGCGACGGCCGTGAGAGCCGTGCCGAAGGCGGCGTCCATGGTGTTGGCGGACCGGCCGGGCGCGTCGAGGGTCAGGGTGACGACGCCGTCCGCGTCGCGGTCCCAGCGGATCGGGGACTCGGCGTCGGCGTGCGGGGCTGCGGAGGTGGGCTCAGACATGGCGGGTCTCTCCGGGGTACGTGGTCACGGGGGG
>NZ_BHZI01000459.1 GCF_004305975.1 Streptomyces otsuchiensis | reverse complement strand
GTCGGGGGTGGTGGTGTCACCGGCGGCCACCGGCCGGGGAACGACGGTGGTGGGGACCGTTGCCGCGGTGCGTGGCGCCGGGGCGGCGGTCGAGGGCCGCGAGGGACGGGCCGGATGTCCGCCGGGGTCGGGCCCGGCCGCTCCGGTCCTCGCCTCGGCGCGCTGGTCCGCGATGGCGGCCCGGTAGCGCTCGACGGTGCCGTGCGCCGCCTGCTCCCAGGTGAAGCGGGAGAGCACCCGTTCGCGGCCGGCTGCACCGAGGCGGGCGCGCAGTCCGGCGTCGCCGAGGAGGCGGCCGAGGGCGGCTGCCAGCGCGGCGGAGTCACCGGGCTCGACGGCCAGGCAGGTCTCGCCGTCGCGTCCGGCCACTTCGGGGATGGCTCCGCCGGTGGTCGCCACCAGGGGCGTTCCGGTGGCCATCGCCTCGGCGGCGGGCAGCGAGAAGCCTTCGTAGAGGGAGGGGACGCAGGCGACCTCGGCGCTGCGGACCAGGTCGGCGAGTTCGGCGTCGGAGATGCCCTTGACGAACCGCACGGCCGTCCCGACGCCGAGTCCGGTGAGCGCGTCGGCCACCGGACCTCGCTCGGGGCGGGTGCCGACGACGACCAGGTGGGCCCCGGGGTGGTCGGCGCGGACGGAGGCCAGCGCCTCGACGAGATGGACCAGGCCCTTGAGCGGGACGTCGGCGCTGGCGGTGGTGACGATCCGTCCGGGCACCTTCGGCACCGACGGGTCGGGACGGAAGACACGCGCGTCGGCGCCGATCGGCACCACGTGGACGCGGTGCGGACGCACGCCCAGGTCGTCGATGATCTCGGCGCGGGAGGAGCCGGAGACGGTGACGACCGAGGGGAGCCGGCGGGCGACACGTTTCTGCATCCGGGTGAAGCCGTACCAACGCCGCGTGGAGAGGCGGCGTTTGAGTGATCCGGCCGCCGCGAGGTCCAGTCGCCGGTCCACGGTGATCGGGTGGTGCACGGTGGTGACCAGCGGGAGGCCGTACCGTTCCAGGCCCAACAGCCCGTAGCCCAGCGTCTGGTTGTCGTGCACGACGTCGAACTCGGCGCGCCGTGACGCCAGATGACGGCGCGCGCGCAGCGAGAAGGTCAGCGGCTCGGGGAATCCGCCGGTCCACATGGTGGCGACCTCGACGGCGTCGACCCAGTCCCGGTACTCCCCCGGACGCGGGGTGCGGAACGGGTCGGGCTCGCGGTAGAGGTCCAGACTCGGAAGCTCGGTCAGGGTGACGCCGGGCTGGTCGTCGAGGACGGCGTAGGGCTGGGCGCCGATGACCTCGACCCGGTGGCCCAGGCGGGCGATCTCCCGCGAGAGGTGGCGGACGTAGACGCCCTGGCCGCCGCAGAAGGGGTTGCCCTTGTAGCTGAGGAACGCGATGTTCAGCGGCTCGTCCGCCCCTGATCCTGCGGTCACGCCCGCTCCCCTCTCGGCTGTGCGCTGGAGCGTAACCGCCCGATTGCGGCTGGAACAAGTTCTCGTTCTTCCGGCTACCCGTGGGTACGAAGATATCGGCCCGGACCGGCCGGCCGGCTCTCGCGGCGGGTGATTCGCGCCACGGTACCCCAGCGCCCGAACCCCGCCGGCGCAGGCGTCAGACGCTAGGCTCTGTCACGCGTCGCACCCACCACTCCCGGTTCGGAGCCGCCCAGATGGCGACAGAACAACAGGTGCCGCAGGCATCCGCGCCGGCGCGCACCGCCCGGCAGCGGGCCCGGCGCCGCCGCATCCTGGACGCGGCCACGACGCTGGCCGCGTCCGGCGGCTTCGACGCGGTTCAGATGCGGGAGGTCGCCGACACCTCGCAGGTCGCCCTCGGCACCCTCTACCGCTACTTCCCCTCCAAGGTCCACCTGCTGATCGGGGTGCTCCAGGACCAGCTGCGGCAACTGCACTCCACGCTGCGCGAACGCCCCCTGACCGAACGGGACCCCGGGGACCGCCTCTACCGGACCCTGATGCGGGCCTTCCGCGCCCACCAGCGCGAACCGCGCCTGGCCGAGGCGATGATGCGAGCCCTGCTCTTCGCGGACCGCTCCGCGCGGGAGGAGGTCCGCGAGGTCTCCCGCCTCACCACCGAGATCCTCCTCGACGCCACCGCGCTGCCCGTGGAGGAGGTGCCGGGGCGGCTCAGCGCCGTGCGCGTCGTGCAGCACACCTGGCACTCGGCGCTGATCAGCTGGCTCTCGGGCAACGCCACCCTGGAGGAGGCGCACACGGACATCGCGACCGCGTGCCGCCTGCTCGCCGACGGCGGCCGGACGGACAGCGGCGGCCCGGTGGACGGCGGCAGCCCGGTGGACGGCGGCAGCCCGGTGGACGGGGAACAGCGGCCGGACGGGACCGGCTGAGCTCCGGGCAGCACGCACCACCCGCCACCCGCCACCCGCCACGCACAC
>NZ_BHZI01000458.1 GCF_004305975.1 Streptomyces otsuchiensis | reverse complement strand
GTGCCGCTCCAGCGTCTCCGTCAGCCCGCCCGCCACACGCACCCGACCCCTCCGGCGGCGCCCCGCACCGCCCACCCGGTCCGCCATCGCCTCATCCCGTGCACGTCAGAGCATGGCACCCGCCACCGACATCGACGCCACCGTGCCGGTTCCGCCGCGCTCAGACCGGCTCCGGCGTGCCCGGCTCGCCCTGGAGCGCCTGCGCCCGAGCCACTCGCCATTCGGCCGCCCCCACCCCGGTCCGCCGGACAGGCGCGCACGCACGAAGGAGGGGCCGCCGGCGGACCGGCGACCCCTCCGGGGACGTGCTTCTTGCTCCCGCTCAGCCCTCGGCGCGGGCGACGCCGATGGGGCAGGAGACCCCCGTGCCGCCGATGCCGCAGTAGCCGCCCGGGTTCTTGTCGAGGTACTGCTGGTGGTACGCCTCGGCCGGGTAGAAGACGTGATCGGCGGCGGAGCCGATCTCCGTGGTGACGGCGCCGTGTCCCGCGCGGCCCAGCACCTCCTGGTACGCCTCACGCGAGGCGCGCGCCGCGGCGTCCTGCTCCGGGGAGTGGGTGAAGACCGCGGAGCGGTAGGTGGTGCCGGTGTCGTTGCCCTGGCGGAAGCCCTGGGTCGGGTCGTGGGACTCCCAGAACAGCCGGAGCAACTGCTCGTAGCCGACCTTTGACGGGTCGAAGACGACCCGGACGATCTCGGCGTGGCCGGTGCGGCCGGTGCACGTCTCCTCGTAGGTGGGGTTGGGCGTCAGCCCGCCCTGGTAGCCGACCAGCGTGGTCCACACGCCCTCGGTCTGCCAGAACACGCGCTCCGCGCCCCAGAAGCAGCCCATGCCGAAGTCGGCCGTCTCCAGGCCCTCGGGATAGGGGCCGGCCAGCGGGTTGCCCAGCACGGTGTGCCGGTCCGGCAGGGCGAAGGAGGGGTCAGGGCGGCCCGGCAGGGCCTCCTGCGGAGTGGGCATCCGGTCCTTGAAGCCGAACAGCATGACGATCTCTCCTTCAGCGGCGTCCGATGGCGATGGCCCGGTAGGCCGCGTACTCCTGGGCCGGATTCGCGTTGTTCACCCAGGGCAGCGCACCCACATAACCATCGACGGCCCAGACCTGTTCCGCGGCCTCCTCGTAGCGCTCGGCGCGCACCAGGAAACACAGCAGCAGATGCCGCACGTGGGGGATCACCGGGTGGTCGGGCGAGGTGTTGTGGAGCGCGAACTGCGCCGCCTGGACGGCGTCGGCGATGGTGGCGCCCTTGTACATCGTGGGGGAGAGCTGCACGTCGGGCAGGTGGTCGTAGACGGCGAACAGCGGCAGGGCCGGGAGCAGCGACTTGGGCGGCGCGCCACCGGCGGCGCTCTGCGCGAAGCCGTACGCCTCGTCCCGGGAGCCGTGCCACGTCTCCGACCAGTAGGACAGCGCCGCGAGGTGCGCGCCCATGTGGTCGCGGCGGCGGCGGGTCACCTCGGACCACACCGCCTCGAAGTCCGCCTTGCGGTAGCTGAGGCCGCGTGCGACGAACAGCTCGGTGATGTGAGGGGTGGGGTCCTCGGGCGCCATACGCGCTGCCTCGGCGGCGGCGGTGCGGGCCTCCTCCAGGATGATCCGGCTGTCGGCGGACCCGGTATCGGACATGGCCTGCCAGACCAGGAACTGGGCGTAGACCTGCGCGCCTCCCGGGTCGGAGGGCTCGTCGGCACGCCAGGCGCGCAGCCACCCGGCGTCGCGGCGGCCGTCCGGAGCCGCGTCGGGCGCGTCGGGGTGGCCGGGGGTGCCGGCGGCCGGGCCGTGGGCGCTGTGCCACTGCGCCAGCTCCATCGCGGCGGCGCCCGCCAGCGACTGGACGCGCTGCCAGCGCGCCTCGTAGTCGTCGGTGAGGGCGAGGAGCTGACCGGCCGGACGCCAGTCCTGGGTGCGCTGCACCTCCTCCAGCGCCTGCACCAGGTCGTCGTCCGGGCCCGGCAGCCGCAGGTCGAGCTCCTCGACGGCGACCAGGCCGCCGGAGGAGACCGGACCGCTCCGGGCCGGGCCGCTGTGCGCGTCGTCCCCCTTGGAGAGCGAGATGCCGGGCTTCTTCGGCTCGGGGCGTCCGCCGCCGGCGGGACGGGTCATGCCCTGGGCGGTGTCGGCGGCCCGCTCGAACTCCCGGCGCTCCTGCCTCCGGCGGATCGCGGGCAGGACGGCCACCCCGAAGATGGCGGTCAGTGCGATCAACAGCCACAAGGCTTCCATGGCGCGCAGCTCCTCGCTCACAGGTTCGACGGTGCCGGGTCGTGGCCGGCGTCCCGGTACGGTCTGTCAACCCTAAAGGCACCACCCCGCGCCGCGGGCGGCGCCCGGTGAACCGACCCGCGCCGGGAGGCGCGCGCCGGCGTCCGCGCTGTGGGGCCCGGCACCCTGACCGGGTCGAGGCCCCGGTGTGGGGCACCGGGGCGC
>NZ_BHZI01000457.1 GCF_004305975.1 Streptomyces otsuchiensis | reverse complement strand
GAGATGTGTAAAAGAGAGGGGGGGAGGGGTGGGGGCTCGGCTGCAACCGCCTGTCGATCCAGGACCCGGCGCATGGCCGGCAGCCCTTCACCAACGCCGACCGCTCCGTGAGCCTCGTCTACAACGGCGAGATCTACAACTTCCGCGCGCTGCGGGAGGAACTGGCCTCCCACGGCGTGAGCGTCGAGGGCGACTGCGACGGATCGGTCCTGCTGCCCTACTACGAACTGCACGGCGAGAGGTTCGTCGAACGGCTCGAAGGCATGTACGCCATCGCGCTGGTGGACCTGCGCGCCGGACGGCGACTGCGCGTGTGGTCCGACCCGCTCGCCGTCAAGACCCTCTACTACCGGGCCACGGACGAGGGCGTCGTCTTCGCCTCCGAGCCCGAGGGGCTGACCGCGCTGTGCGAGCGGACACCGCCGCTCGACCCGGCCGCCGTCGACCACTACCTGAACTGGCAGTGCCTGCCCGGTGGTTCCACCTGGTACCGCGGCGTGAGCACGCTGCTTCCCGGCGAGCGGCTCGACCACGACGGGCACCGTGCCACGCTCCGCCCCGCGCCCGTCCCCGAGCCGGTGGCCCCCGACGAGCGGTGCGACTCCACCTCCCTGCGCACCCTGCTCCACCACGAGACCGCGCGGATGTGCCTCCAGCGCACCCCGGTGGCCGTCCAGCTCTCCGGTGGTCTCGACTCCGCGCTGCTGGCCACCCTGCTGTCGTCCCACCGCTCCGACGTCACCGGATTCCACGTCACCCACGAGGGAGTCCACGACTCCGACGAGGAGCGGTACGCCCGCGCCGCCGCCGCGCACGCGGGTATTCCGCTGGAGGTCGTCGAGGTGCGGGAGGCGGAGGTTCCCGATCTGCTGCCCGCGATGGTCCGGGCGCTGGGCACACCGAACGCCACCCCGCACGCCCTGAGCGCCCACCTGCTGTTCCGGGAGATCTCCGCCGCAGGGTTCCGGGTGTGCTTCGTCGGAGACGGCGCCGACGAGCAGTTCGGCGGTTACCGCCGCTACAGCACCGCGCTCGACGCCGTGGACGACGCCTGGCCCGAACGGTATCTGGACCGCCTGTCCCTGGTCCCGCGGGACGAGTACCGGCAGCTGTACGCCCCCGGGTACCGCGAACTCCTCGACGCGGGCTCCAGCAGCCGCCGGCAGGCACGACGACTGCTGGACGAGGCGGCGCCCTCCCGGCTGGAACAGCTGCTCTCCTTCGACCGGCTGCACAAGCTCCCCGCCCTCAACCTCCGCAAGCTGGACCATCTGTCCATGGCACATTCGGTCGAGGGCCGGGTGCCCTACTGCCAGCCGGAGGTGACCCGTTTCGCGCGCCGCACCCCCGATCCGGCCAAGGTCGACGGCGACCGGCGCAAGGGCATCCTGTGGGACGCCGGCGCTCCCCTCATCCCGCCGGCGGTGCGCGGGCGCCGCAAGCAGCCCTTCACCTTCCCGGTCAGCCACTTCCTGCGCCCCGGGGGAAAGCTCTGGGACTTCACCACCGACGTCCTGGACCGGCCCCGCCTGTGTGCGGCCGGGTACCTCAGCGAGCAGGCCGTCCGCGAGGTTCTCACTACTCACGCGGCGGGACATGACCGGGCGCGGCTGCTGTGGGGCCTGATGGTGCTCGAACTGTCCTTTCCCGGCACCCCGGGCTGACCTCTCCGCGATACCGTCCGGCCAGCACCCCTCTCGCGGGCCGGCTCGCACCGCCTGAGCCGGCCCGCACGACCAGGAAGGCACATCAGCGTGCGCAACGTCTTCGTCGTCACCCACCCGGAGGCGAGCCACCACATCGACGGGCTTGTCGGTGGCTGGTTCGACTCCGAGCTCACCGCCGACGGGCTGAGCGCCGCCGCCGGCCTCGCCCGCGCGCTCCGCGCCCGCATCCCGGAGCGTGCCGACGTCGACGTGATCTCCTCCGACCTGGCGCGGACCCGCCGCACCGCCGAGGAGATCGCCGAGCTGTTCGGGACGAAGCCGGTGTGGGACCCCAGGCTCCGCGAGAAGTCGTACGGGGAGGCCGAGGGCCGGCCCCAGGAGTGGCTCGACCAGCGCTTTGTCGCGCCCCCGGCGACCGGGAACCGGATGGACCACCACGAGGGGGTGAAGGGGGCGGAGACCAAGACGGTGTTCGCCGAGCGCGTCTACGCCGCGGTGGAGGACCTCGTGCGCCGTCCCGCGGAGTACCAGATCGTCGTCACCCACGGTTTCGCGCTGACGTTCGTCGTGGCGGCCTGGGCCCGCCTGCCCATCGACTCGCTCGGCTATCTCAACCTGCGTGCGCCTTCGGGCAGCATCACCCACCTGAGGGAAGACGACTTCTTCCACAACCGGCAGGTCGTCGCTCTCGGCGACACCGGGCACGCGGACGGCTGACCCCCTCCCCCCCCCCCCCCTCTTATACACATCTCCCAGCCCACGAGACAAGAGGCAATCTCGTATGCCG
>NZ_BHZI01000456.1 GCF_004305975.1 Streptomyces otsuchiensis | reverse complement strand
GTGCCGAGGGGCTCGGGGCGGTGGGCTCGGGGCGGTCGCTCCGCCCGGGTCGGCCGGTCCGCACCGCGTGGTGGCGCGGACCGGCCGACCCGGTGGCGGCGCGTCAGCCCTCGCTGTTGGTCTTCTCGACCTCGGCCAGGACGCGGCCGGTCAGCTCCTCGCCCAGCGGCGCGTAGCCCAGCTCGTTGGCGAGCTCGTCGGCGCGCTCCGACTCCAGCGCCCAGGTCCAGAACGACTTCAGGATCTCGGTGGTGGCCTCGTCGTAGCCGCAGGTGTAGGTGAAGATCCAGTTGGTGCCGGCGATCGGGTAGCCCTGGCCGCCGATGCCGTCGATGGTGAACTGGAAGTCGTCCGGGACCTCGGCCTCCTCGGAGGCGGCGGAGGTGGCCTCCAGCGTCGGCGCGATGGCCTCGCCGTCGGCGTTCACCACGTGGGCGACGGACAGGCCGGCCTCCAGCGCGTAGGACTGGTTGACGTAGCCGAGGGCGCCCGGGTTCTGGGCGATGCCCTGGGCGACGCCCTGGTTGCCGTCACCGCCGAGGGTGCCGTCCGCCCACTCCAGCTCCTTGGAGGCGCCGTAGCTGCTCGACCAGGACGGGACCTCCTCGTCGAGGTAGTTGGAGAAGACGAAGGTGGTTCCGGAGCTGTCCGAGCGGTGCACCGGCAGGATCTCCTGGTCCGGCAGGTCCAGGTCCGGGTTGAGGTCGGCGATCGCGGGGTCGTTGTAGTTGGTGATCTCGCGGTCGTAGATCTTGGCGATGGTCTCGGCGTCCAGGACCAGGCCGTCCAGGGCCTCGTCGTTGAACGCGATCACCACGGCGCCGAAGACGACCGGGAACTGCACGGCCGCGCAGTCGCGCGCGCCCTCTGCCTCGGCCAGTGCCTCTTCGTCCAGGTACTCCTCGGAGGAGCCGAACTGCACGCTCTGGCCGATGAACTGCTCGACACCGGCACCGGAGCCGACGCTCTGGTAGTTGATGGTGACACCGGGCTCGACGTTCTGCGTGTACTCCGCGATCCACTCCTGGAAGAGCGGGTCGGGGAAGGAGGCGCCGGCACCGGTGATGGTGCCCTCCAGCGATCCGCCGTCCCCGGCGGTGTCGCCGCTGCCGCTGTTCCCGTTGCTGCCGTTGCCATCGCTGTCGCCGCTGTCGCTGCCGCAGGCCGAGACGAGAGCGAGAGCGGACACCGCGGCGATCGCGGCGGTCTTGGCGCGCCAGTTGCGCATGGCCATGCTCCTATCGAACGCCGACCCGTGCGGCCGGCAGTGATCTGATGTGACTGCGTCGGGTCGAACGTAGGAGGGTGCGGCGACCAGACGAGGGGCAGAAGGTGAACGGTGGGTGAGGTACCGCTGAACCCACGACTTCACCGACCGGCACACCCCCGCAGAACGCGTGAACATCCCGGTCACGGCCCTACCGGCGGCCTCGCGGTGGGCTCTTGGCAGCCTCCCGGCGCCCTCCCGCGCCCCTCCCGCCGCGCCGTTCACCGTGGCCACGTGGCATCGCCCCCGGTAACCGGCCGGTGAACCCGCGCCGCGCGGCCGCCGCCCCGCCGGCGGGCTTGCGGCGGGCCTCCGGCGGGACCTCCGCCGCCCGAGTGGCCCGGCGACCGCGCCGGGGCCACTGTGGGAGGGTGGCCGGCACCGAGGTGGAGCGCGCATGGGGCAGGAAGTCGACGTTCCTGCTGCCCCCGCTGCTGCTCCTGGTCGCGGTGCTGCTCAACCCGGCCTCGCCGCCCGGGATCACCTTCACCCCGCTGTTCGCCGCCGCCCCGCTGGTGGCAGCGCCGCTGTACGGGCTGCGCGGCACGATCGCCTACGGGGTCGCCGCGGTCGGCCTGGCCCTGGCCGTCGTCACGCTGTCCTCCAGCGACACCCTGCTGGAGGGCCTGATCAAGGTGCTGACCGTCGTCACGGTCGCCGTGCTGGCCGTCGTCATCAACCTGGTCGTCACCCGAGGCCAGCGCCATGTGGCGAACGCGCGCGCCGTCGCCGAGGCGGTGCAGCGCGCCGTGGTGCGCGACCCCCCGCCCGCGCTGGACGGCCTGCGGCTCGCCACCCGCTACCGCGCCGCCAACAGCCGCGAGTTGATCGGCGGCGACTTCTACGCCGCCGCGCCCAGCCCGTACGGGGTCCGGCTGATCCTCGGCGATGTCCGCGGCAAGGGACTGGAGGCGACCGACTCCGTCACCGACGTGCTCGGCGCCTTCCGTGAGGCGGCCGTCTACGAACCGGAACTGACCGTGGTCTCCGCCCACCTGGAGGCCGCGCTGCGGCGCGCGGCCCGGCTGCGCACCGGCCGCTGCCCGGACGCCGAACAGGAGAGCTTCGTGACGGCGGTGCTGGCCGAACTGCGGCCGGTCGGACCGGCGGCGGCGCTGCTTCCCCCGCCGTGCTGGCCGTCGTCATCAACCTGGGCGTCACCCGAGGCCAGCGCCATGTGGCGAACGCGCGCGCCGTCGCCG
>NZ_BHZI01000455.1 GCF_004305975.1 Streptomyces otsuchiensis | reverse complement strand
CGCGCCCGTGCTCGGAGGCGGCGCGTCGCCGGCGGCCGGGGCCGCCGCCACGTCGCCGCGCAGGGCGCTGAACGGGGCCGCCCAGCCCGGGAGCACGCCGGTGGTGAGCGAGTGGGCCAGCGCCTCGCCGGTCACGGGCGTCAGCAGTACCCCGTTGCGGTGGTGTCCGGTGGCGACCTGGAGTCCCGGCAGCGGGCCGGGGCCGAGCAGCGGCGCGTTGTCGGGGGTGCCCGGACGCAGTCCGGCGCAGGTCTCGACCAGCGGCAGCTCGGTCAGCCCCGGTACCAACTCGTGTGCGTCGCGCAGTAGTTCGTAGACGCCTCCGGCGGTCACCGTGGTGTCCCAGCCGCGTTCCTCGCTGGTCGCCCCGATCACCAGCTCGCCGTTCTCGCGCGGCACCAGATACACCTCGCTCGCCCGCACCACGGCGCGCACCGTGCGCGAGAGGAACGGCGCGAAGGCGGGCGGCACCCGCAGTCGCAGCACCTGGCCCTTGACCGGGCGCACCGGCGGCCGGGCGCGCGGCGGGAGCCCTTCGAGGGTGGAGCTGCGGCTGCCGCAGGCCAGCACCGTCGTGCCCGCCGACACCCTGGTGCCGTCGGCCAGTTCGGCACCGACGGCCCGCCCCGCACGCTCGGTCAGCCGTGCCACCGCCACCCGGCGGAAGGCGACCCCGGACCGTTCGCAGGCGGTGACGAGGGCCGCGCCGAGGCGGCGCGGGTCCACCTGGTGGTCGCCGTCCACCCGCAGCCCGCCGCGCACCCCGGGGGCGAGCATCGGCTCCAGCCTGCGGCACTCCCGGCCGGTCAGCCACCGCGACTCCAGGCCGTGGCGCCGGTGGAGGGCGTGCAGTTCGCGCAGTTGGGTGCGGTCGTCGGCGTCCAGCGCCACCGCGAGGGTGCCGCAGCGCCGGTAGCCGAGGCCGGTCCCGGCCGCCTCCTCAAGCTCGGCGGCGAACGACTCCCAGCCGTTGGCCGAACGGAGGTTCAGCGCCAGCAACGCCTCTTCCCCGTGGTGCAGTTCGGTGACGGCCGCCAGCATCCCGGCGGCCACCCGCGCCGCGCCGCCGCCCGGCTCCGGGTCGGCGACCACGACGGAGAGGCCGCGTCCCGCCGCCCGCCAGGCCGTCACCAGGCCGATGATGCCGCCGCCGAGCACCAGCACGTCGGCGGTCGCCTCGCTCCCGGCGCCCGCGTGCCGGGGGACGGTCGCAGCCTCGGGCGGACGGCTCCCGGACGCGGGAGGGCCCGCCACCGGTTCGCTCCGTGCGACGGATGTCTCGGGGGCGCTGTCCGGGCCCCCGCCGGGGGCCGCGCCCCGTGCACACGTGTGCCGGTGGCCCGTGCCGCTCTCCACGACGGACATGGTGGACACTGCTCCTCTCCCTACGCCGGCATGACCCGGATCAGGTTGTGCGGTCGGAGGCCGCCAGCCTCCCTCTCAGCCCGGTGCGTCCGGACTCCCGTGGGTTCGCGCCGACCGTCCACCCGGCCCCCGGCGGTGACTGCCCGCCCGGGGAGCCGCCGGTGGGCGGTCCCGCACTGCCAGCGTAGTACCACGGCGGGCGCGGCTGAAAAGCTGTCCCTTCCCGGCAGGAGCCGGGGCCACCGCCGAAGGAGCACGCGCATGACCGCATCGCTGGAGGGCCGCGTCTTCGCGCCCGAGGCCGACCAGTCGCCCGGCCAGGTCGGCACGGCCACCCGTTTCCGCTACCGCGAGCGGGAGGGGAGGATCTGGGCCGACTACGCGGGCGGCGACATCGAGCGCGGCTCCCTGGTCGGCACCCGCGTCGGTGACCGCGCCGACTTCCGCTACGTCCAGCTGCGGACCGACGGCACCACCGCTTCCGGGCACTGCGTCAGCGAGATCACCGAACTCCCCGACGGGCGGCTGCGGATGGCCGAGAGCTGGCACTGGGAGTCGCGGACCGGCAGCGGCACCTCGGTCGTGGTCGAACTCCCCGGGGAGGAGCCCGGCGGCGCCGTCTGAGCCGGCCGGCCGGGGAGCCCCCGGCCGCCGGCGTACGCCCCCGCCTGCCCTTCACGGTGGATGACGGGGTGGCTACGATGGGCCCAACGGGTTTCAGCCACAGGGGGATTGAAGGCGCCGGCGTCCCGTCCCGAGCGGGGCGTCGCGACCATGCGTCACGAGCCGGGAGCCGGAGGGGAGCCGGGCATACGTGCGCGCCAGCACGGGCCGACGGTGCTCTCCCGGACCGGTCCCACTCCAGGGGCGGGACGCCGCCAACTCCGGCACCAGGCGTCACCCCCGTCCCGAAGGCACCGGGCGGGCCGGGACCGGGCTCCGCCGCTCCTCATGAAAGAGGCCACCGTGAACGCCTTCCCGCCCGCCGGCACTCCCGAGCCGCCCGCCGGCACTCCCGAGCCGCCGACCGGCCCACCCGCGCAGCCGACCGCACCGCCGCCCGAGCCTGCTGCGGTCCCGGGGCCTCCGGCGCCGACCGCGCCGCCCGTGATGCCGCCCCCGCCCGCCGGCCC
>NZ_BHZI01000454.1 GCF_004305975.1 Streptomyces otsuchiensis | reverse complement strand
ACCCCCCGCCCAGCAGATCGCCAACCACGCGGGGCGCACCGTCCACGCCGTCGAGTCGGTCCCTCTCCCCGGCGCTCCCCCCGGCGTCCGCAGCTACCACCCGGACCCCACGCCGCAGCAGATCCGGGACCACCTGCACACCACCGCGCTCGGACCGGTGCCCAGGGCCGAGGAACGCGTGGTGCGCTGGGTGCGCGCCCTCCAGCGTCTGTACGGCGGCGAGATCGTCACCGACCCGGCGCGCGCCACCGAGTTCCGGAATCTGCTGCACGGGATGGCGGTCCTGGAACGGCGGCAGTTCCGGACGAGCACCGATCCCGATCCGCTCACCTGGGACGGCCTGCGGCAGCACACCGAGGACTTCCACCGGGACACCCCGGGGATGACGGCAGACGCCGGAAGCGTCCGGCTGATGCTGCTGCGGCTCGCGCAGCGCGAGGAGATGGCCCTCGGCTCCGGCGGGCTGCACGGCGCCCGGTCGCCGCAGAGCGACACCGACATGCCGGACGCCGACTCCAGTTCGGAACTGTCCGAACTCTCCGGCACGCCCAGCCTCCCGGACGCGCTCCTCAGCCCCACCCCTCCGCCGTTCGGCACCGCCGCCGACTTGGTGACCGAGAGCGTCGGCGCCGCCGAGACCCGCGACACGGTCGCCGACCCCCACCGCGCCGAGTCGACCGAGTACATCGCCGACATCGCGCGCCGGACCCCGGCCGAACGCAGGGCGCTGGCCGACGACATCGCGTGGGTGGCCGAGCAGCGCCGGACGCTGCCGCCCGCGGAGTTCGCCGAACTGGCCGCCGTCCTGGTGGTGGAGGTCAGCCCGGGCGTCGAACAGCCGGTCACCGCACGGCAGTCGGCTCGGCGACGCCTGACCGACATGCTGCGCTCCCCCGAGGTCGTCGAGCTGCTGCTGCACCGCAAGAAGCGGGTGCTGCTGATGCCGCCGAACCTCACGGTCCGCGAGGTCGCCCCGGTCCACCGGCGGGACCAGCGCTTCATCGACCTCGGCGCGGAACCTCTCGCGCCGGCCGTGCGGGGTGTGAACATCGAGCCCGCCGGTCCGCTGGTCACCGCCGCCGAGACCCTGCTCGGTGAGCCGTCACCGCACGGGCACTACAGCGAGGGCTACTCCGTTCTGACCCACGAGACGGCGCACGCCGTCCACCACGCGCTGGAGGAGTACGCCGGTACCACCCCGGTGCTGCGCAGCGCGGAGCGGTTGATCAAGCAGGCGTACGAGCGCGTCGACGCGGCGGAACGCGCCCTGCGGGCGGCCACGGAGCATCGGCTGGCCGCCGTGCGTGATCTGCCGGACGCGGCCACCCACATCCGGGAGATCCGCCGGGAGTACTACCGCGACAGCCCGCCCTGGCCCAACGGCCCCCACCGGCGGCTGAACGACGACGGCAGCTGGGGCGCGGCGTCCAACTACTCCAGCGTCAACCGGTACGAGTTCTTCGCCGAGCTGACCAACGCCTGGCTGGGCAACAACCACGGCACGGACCCGCGCACCGGTCTGAGCGCCCGGATCAACGACGCCGACGCGGTGCGTGCCGCCTACCCCGAGCTGGCGCCGCTCCTGACCCACCTGCACGGCGACCGGACCTCCGACGCGTCGCAGCAGGGCGACACCGGCCTGCCGGCGGACAACCCGGTCAGCGCGACCAGGTTCGAGAACGCCTACCTGGTTGGCAACCAGGAGTTCTGGACCGCCCGCGAGGCGGAACTGGGCTACGGCGCCCAGCTCGTGGGGGCCTTCGGCCCGGATATCCGTGCACACGGCGACCAGTTCTCCAGGCTGGTGGACGCGGTGCGTGTCGCGGAGAACCTGCGCGCGTCCGATCCGGCGTACCGGAACGGACCGCTGGATCTGCGGCAGTTGACCCGTGACCTGTTGCAGATGCCGCACGGCGAGCTGACGCCCAAGGATCTCCTCCGGGCGCTGGACGCGGCGAGCAACGCCCAGGCCCGCGGTCTGCGCACGCTGACCGACGCCGCCGTTCTGCACCTGCTCAGCGAGGGCGCCTTCGCCGACCACAGCAAGCTGGAGACCCCCGACGGCACCTTCCAGGGCCGCAACCTCAGCGGCGACGACCCCGGCGTCGACCTGTCCACCGTCGGCGTCCGCGACAGCGCCGGCAACCTCACCCGCCAGACCCCGCCCTGGCCCCGCGACACCCTCGCCATCGCGTACCAGCGCACCGAGGACGGCCACTACCGCGTCCGCCTGAACGACAGCACCGCCGAGGTCACCGCCCCCGTCCTCGCCCAGCTCGTCCGCCACGACCCCGGCGCCCCCGGCCACTCCCAGATCGCCCTCCTGGCCTCCGACCCCGGCCACCACCTCGCCGCGCTCCTCGCCAACGCCACCGGCGTCCGCGTCTGGTCCACCAACCAGCCGCTCACGGCCCTGCCCTCGCCCAACGACGCCGACCAGCACGTCATCGTCGCCGACCCCCGCGGTATGCAGGGCCGTGAGCGGCTGGTTGGTGGACCAGACG
>NZ_BHZI01000453.1 GCF_004305975.1 Streptomyces otsuchiensis | reverse complement strand
GGCTGCGGCAGCCGGTCCTCCCACCCGCCGCCGGCGGCGATGACGACGCTCTCCAGCGGTCCGGTGAGCGTGGCGTCCAGCGCGGCGAGCGCCTGGGCGTCGCTCATGGCGTACGCGGCGAGCGCACCCGCGGTCCGCTCCTCGGTACGGGCCAGGGTGGCCGTCCAGGTGTCCCAGGCGGCGGAGATCCAGCGGGTGGGCGCCGCCTCGGTGGCGGGGCGGGCCAGCGCCTCCAGGGCGGCGTTGGCGGCGGCGTAGCTGCCGAAGGCGAGGCCGCCGAGGTGCGCGGAGGTCGAGGAGAAGAGCAGCACCCAGTCGGGCGCCCGGTCCGTGGGGAGGGTGGCGACGGCCTCGTCGATCGCCAGCGCCCCCCGGTACTTGGCACCGAAGTGACGGCGCACCCCGGTCGCGTCGGCCGAGGCCAGCGGCACGAACGCGTCCTCTGCGGTGTCTCCGGCGGCGTGCAGCACCCCGGTGAACCGCTCCTCGCCGAGCAGGCCGGCGACGGCGGCGGGGTCGGTGACGTCCAGCTTCGGGGTCTCCACCCGGGCGCCGCCGAGGGCGCGCAGCCGGGCGACGGCGTCGGCGCGGGGGCCGGTGGCGTCGGCGGCCAGTCCGCTGCGCCCGGCGAGTACCACCCGGCCGGCGCCGCCGCGCACCAGGTGCTCGGCGACGACCAGGCCGATGACGCCGAGGCCGCCGGTGACCAGATAGCTGCCGCCGGCGCGGACGGCGGGCCGGCGCGGCGCGGCGGGGGCCTCGGGCGCGGGCCGGTAGCCGGGGGCGTGGCGGACGCCACCGCGGTAGGCGGTGAGCACCGGCCCGCCGGTGACGCCCAGGGCTTCGGCGAGGTCGGCGGCGTCCCGGGCGGGGTCGCTCGCCGGGTCCAGGTCGACGCCGCGCGCGTCCAGTCCGGGGTACTCCTGGGCGGCGACCACCGGAAGCACGGCGGCGGCGGCCTGCGCCGGGTCGGCGGAGTCGCCGTCGGCGACCGCGCGGGCTCCTCGGGTCGCCACCAGCAGGGTGGCGGTGTCCGGAGCGTCCGCCCGGGCGATGACCGCCCCGATGGTGCGGCGCACGGTCTCGGCGGGGTCCGCGCCCGTACCGGGCAGGACCACGACGGTGAGCGGTCCCTCGCCGGGCGGCGCGGAGAGGGCTGCGAGCCCGGCGTCGTCCGCTCCGGCGACCACCGGACGGCCTCCCGCGCTCTCCAGCAGCGCGGCGAGGGCGTGCGCCACGGCGGTGCCGTCCGGTCCGTCGGGCAGCAGCAGGTGGCGGCCCCGGGGCGCGCCGGTGGAGGGGGTGGTCTCGGAGCTCCAGTGCCGGGCCAGCAGCCGGACATGCGGTTCGGCGGCGGGCGTGGCCTCAGCCGTGGGGGCCGCAGAGGGAGCGGAGACGGGCGCCGCCGCGCGGACGGCGGGCCAGTGGCGGGAGCGCTGGAAAGGGTAGACCGGCAGGCTGGTGAGCCGACCGGGGCAGAGCCCGGAACGGACCGCGTCCCAGTCGAGTTCGGCGCCCAGTTCCCAGAGCCGTCCGCAGACGGTGAGCAGGCCGGTGGCGTCGGCCGGGGCCTCGACGACCTCCGGACCGTCGTCGCCGGCGGTCAGCCCGTGCGGTGCCCCGGGCCCGGGCACCACCCAGAGGGTGGGGGTGTCCGGGCCGCCCGGCACCGCCGGGAGGGAGGCGGCGGCGCCGGGAGCGGTGAGGAGGGCGGTCCAGCGGGCGGCGTCGGCGGCGCCCGCGCCCTCCAGGAGGTCCCCGGTGACTCCGCAGAGCAGCGGGGTGTGCGGGATGGCGCGGGCCACCATGGCGACGGCGGCCTCCTGGTCGGGGGCCGTCCCGCCGTCCAGCGGCCGGGCGCGGAGCTCCACCAGGGTGAGGGCGTCGGCCGGGGTGAGCACCCCGGCGAGCGCGGCGGCGGTGATCTCACCGACGCCACGGCCGGTGAGCAGCGCGGGCCGCAGGCCGCGCCGGCGCAGGGCGGCGGCCAGCGCCCAGCCCGCGGTGAAGTGGGCGAGGTGGGCCGCGACATGGGACTCGGCCGGGGTGGCCGGGTCCAGCAGGGCGGCGCGGACGGCGCCCGCGTTCTCGCCCAGTGCGCCGAGGCAGCTGTCGACGGCCTCGGTGTACGCCGGGTCGGTGCCGTACAGCGCGGCGCCCGCACCGGTACGGCCGTCGGTGTCGGGCAGCAGCAGACCGGCCCTCGGGCCGCCCGCCAGGGGGCGGATCGCGGGCAGCGGGGCGGCGGCGGTGAGGGCCCGCGCCGCGGCGGACGGGCTCGCGGCGAGCACGGCTCGGCGGTGTTCCAGCGCGGCACGGCCCTGCTGGAGGGTGTGCGCGACATCGGCGAGGACGGTGTCCGGGCGGTCAGCCCCGGCGGCCAGTCCGGTCAGCCGCTCGCGCAGCGCGGCCGGGTCGGCGGCGGAGACCGGCAGCAGTTCGGGGCCGGTGGGCAGGGTCTCGGCCGTGTCCGCCGCGAGCGCGGCGCTCCCGGTACCGGTGGGCAGGGCGGTGG
>NZ_BHZI01000452.1 GCF_004305975.1 Streptomyces otsuchiensis | reverse complement strand
GGGTGTGGGCGGGTGGCCTCACGATTCGAAATCACGATCGGAAATTAGGTGTTGAGGCCAGTCTTCTGATCGATCTGGTGATTACTTGATCGCTGCTTGGCGAGAACATGGTCAACGAGCCATGGAAGTTGACCCAAGCTTGGACCGTGGGGCCCTTGTGCCCAGGGCCTCGTGCCGACTCGGGGCATTGGTCCCCTTCGCGCCAACTGACTCGTTCGCAGACCTCCTTGGCACCTTCGTGCCCGGCTTCGGTGACCGGGTCTGCCGCCCGGCCACAAAAGGCGGCGGCGCCCGGCGGTCCGGTTGCCGGCCTTGCGTCGATCGGTGGCCCCGTCCAGGCGCTCATCGCCATCCGGGTGCGCCCGTCGTCCCGGCGCGACATCGACGGTTTCCGCGCCTGGGTCACCACTCCCCCGCGCCGTGTGGGCCTCGATCGTCCCCGAGCACATCCGCAACCACCGGATCGCGCCCGCTCCGGAGTGAGGCCGAACGGCCGTCGGCGGGCGGCCGGTGGCCGTCGCGGGGCCGGGCGGTGTCTTCCGTACGGGTGTTCCATCCCCCGTGATCTCCCCGCGTGTTCCGGGGTGCGTCCCATGTCCGCGCGAAACCGCAGGTCAGAAGGGGTGGATCGTCCCATCGTCCCTCAGGGGCCCTTTGCCGTTGACCGGGGCGTGCGCCCGTCAGCAGTCTTCTGGTGCTGCCCACGACATCACTCGGTGCGCCGGCGGCCCGACGGGTGGATTCGTGTCCGGATCCGCCCTTTCGCGGGCCATGGCCACCGGCTCCACCGCCGAGGCGCAGGGGGGCGCGACCGGACGGGGGGCCGGTACGGGCGGGGAGTGATGTCGTGTGCGGTGGCAGGGGACAGGGCGGCGAGGCAGGCCGCGCCCGGATCCGCGGCGGCCGGGAGGTGTGCGGCGCCGCGGGCTCTCGACAAGAGGAGGCAGAAGTAGCGATGCGTAGCCCGACAAACGGCCGTTGTGGGCCGAGGACGCGCGGCTGGAGCTGGACCGTCACCGACCGGACCGGCGGCGGCGGGAGCGCCCCGCACCCGGATGCTGACTGAGAGTGACCGATCCGGTAGCTCAGGGTAGTCGCTGTCGGTGGTCGTTGGTACCCTTCGTGGTGGGTAGAGACCAAGACCGCCGGGGGTGGGCCCTGTGGCCGGTGCGCGCGAACAGGCGAACGCCATCGAGGCGTTCGCGGAAAAGCTTCGAGAGCTCAAGGGTGGGACCAGTCACAGCTTCGAGTCCATAGCGCGCCGAACCGGCGTGAGCCGCTCCACACTGCATCGGTATTGCTCGGGCAAGGGTGTGCCCGCGGAGTTCGCGACAGTGGAGCGGTTCGCCCGTTGTTGCAGAGCGGACCGCGCCGATCTCACCGAACTCCACCGGCTGTGGGTGCTCGCCACCGAACCACCGCAGCCGGAGGCCGCCACGGCGTCTGCTGCGGACGGCTCCGGAGAGACCACCGGACCGATCCGGCCCACCGCCGGCCCCGGCCGGGGGGCCGAGCACCGCGACGGTCCCGTGGGCGCGGCCGCTCCGGCCGTCGCGGACGCCACCACCGGCCCGGCCGGAGACCAGCAGCCCGCCGAAGGCAACCACTCCGAGGGGGCGCGGGCCTGGCCGCACCCCGACCGAACCGGACAGTCCCAACAGGAGCACATGACGGTGGCCGCTCGCGCGAAGTCCACCGCCCGTGTCCCCTGGTGGCGGCGACGGTGGACGATCGCCGCCGTCGTGGCCCTGCTGGCAGTGGTGAGCGGCGCCGTGGTCTGGGACCACGGGCGGACGGACGACCCCGCCACCTCCGCCGGTGACTCCGGACGGCCTGGTGACTCCCGGCCGTTGTTCCGGTCCCCGTGCGACGAGCCGATCACCATGGGGCGCCACGACGGCTGCGTGGAGGAGGTGCAGAACCTCCTGGCGGAGCGCGGCGCCACCTTGGTGATCGACGCCCAGTTCGGTCCCGAGACGCTGCGCCGCGTCACCGCCTTCCAGGTGCTCGCCGGTGTCGGCGTCAACGGAGTGGTCGGCGCCGAGACCAAACGCGCGCTCTACGACTCCGACGTCAGCATGCAGTCCTGGGACCGTGAGCGGCTCGTCGAGCAGATCCACGAGGTCTTTCCCGAGGAGGTGGCGGACACCGCCGCCGCCATCGCCGCCTGCCAGTCCCTGATGGACCCCTACTACATACTCGGCAACGAGAACGGCACCCGGAACTGGGGCCTCTTCCAGATCTCCGACAGCCGACTCCGCGACCTCGGCGGCACCGCCGCCGACGCTCTCGACCCCGAGGCCAACATCGAGTTCGCCCGTCGGCTGTGGGCGGTCGACGAGGACTTCAAGGACTGGCCCTTCTGCCTCGCCGGGATCGAGCAGGTCCGGGGCGAGACGCAGGACGACGGTGGCGGCGGTGACGCGGACGGTGCTGACGCCGACAGCGATGGCGACGGTGACAGCGACGGTGACGGTGACGGCGCTGGAGACGGGGGCGGGGACGGGGGCACTCC
>NZ_BHZI01000451.1 GCF_004305975.1 Streptomyces otsuchiensis | reverse complement strand
CCCCGCACCCGCCCGCGCCACCCGTCTGTCGATTCATCCGTCCATCCGTCCATCCGCTTTCCCGTACTCTCCGGAGGCTCATCGTGCACAGCCGTATCGGTCTGTTCCTCTCGCCCGTCCACGAGACCGGGCAGGACCCCCACCTGGCGATACGCCGGAACCTCGACCTCGTCGAGTACGCCGACGACCTCAACTTCGACGAGGCGTGGTTCGGCGAGCACCACACCCTCGGCTGGGGCCTGGTCGGCGCCCCGGAGACGATGATCGCCGCCGCTTCGCAGCGCACCAGCCAGATCAAGCTGGCCCACGGCGTCGTGCCGATCTCCGGCCACCACCCCTTCCACGTGGCGAGCCGGGCGGTGCACCTCGACCACCTGACCCGCGGCCGGTACATCCTGGGCGTCGGCCCCGGCGTGCCGTTCGACGCGAAGATGTTCGGCCTGGAGCAGCCGGTGCAGCGGCGCCGGCTGGACGAGGCGCTGCCGACCGTCCTGGAGCTGGTCAACGGTGACGAGCGGATCAACCAGCAGACCGACTGGTTCGAACTGCACGACGCCAAGATCCAGCTGCCGCGCTACAGCCCGCAGGGCATCGAGGTCGCCGTCGCCACCTCCGGAACCTCACAGACCAGCCCCCGGCTCATCGGCCAGTACGGGCTGAGCATGACGTCCTTCGCGCTGCCCTTCGCCCTGCTCACCCCCGGCGCCCCCGCGCACATCAACCTCGCCCACCAGTGGAAGTACGCGCAGGAGTCGGCGGCCGAGCACGGGCAGACCCTGGACCGCGACAAGTGGCGCATCGCGCTGCCCGTGCACGTCGCGGAGACCCGCGAGGAGGCGTACGCGGACGTCCGCGACGGCTACGACCGCTGGCTGTTCGAGTACTTCGGCAAGGCCGCCGGGCGCGAGGTGCTCAGCCCGGACGTGCCGCGCGAGCGGGCGCTGGAGGCGCGTGTCGAGGCCGGCGGCGCCCTCGTCGGATCGGTGGACGACGTGGTCGCCGGCATCGAGCGGCTGCACGAGATCACCGGTGGATTCGGCACGCTGCTGGTCTACGTCGCCGACTGGACGTCGTGGGAGCGCACCAACCGCAGCATGGAGCTGCTGGCGCGCTACGTCGCCCCGCGCATCAACGGTTCGGCTGCCCGCCCGCAGGAAGCGGTGGACTTCGCCATCGCCGCCCGCAACCGCTGACCAGCCACCGCCTCCGACGCCGCCGCAGCCGCTGACCCGTCAGCGCACCGCGAGGTCGTTCAGCACCCGCCACACCCACCCAGCGTGTCACCGCCGTCATCCAACGCGCCGGGGCAGACCGCAGACCACCGAGCTGCCCCGGCGCCCGCCGAACGGAAGACCCCATGATGCAGCCACGCTCGTTCCGCGACATCCTCGGCCAGTTCACCACGGGAGTGGTACTGGTCACCGCCGACACCGCCGAAGGCCCACGCGGCATGGCGGTCAACTCCTTCACCTCCGTCTCGCTGTCCCCGCCGCTGGTCGCCCTGTGCGCCGCGGACACCTCCTCCACCTGGCCCGCCATCCGCGACGCCGGCGCCTTCGCCGTCACGATCCTCGGGGACCGGCACGCCGAGCTGTGCCGGCTGTTCAGCCAGAAGGGCGCGGACCGCTTCGCCGCCGGCGAGTGGACGACCACCCGGGCCGGGCACCCGATACCGGCCGACGGGCTGGGCTGGCTCGACTGCCGCATCACCACCGTCCACGCGGCCGGCGACCACGAACTGGTCATCGCCGAGGCCCTGGAGGGGGCGGTCACCGAGCACGCGGGGCCGCTGGTCTTCCACGCCGGCCGCTTCACGGCACTGGCAGCCGCAGCCGCCTGAGCCGTCACCCCAACCCACCGGTCCCGCCCGGCGGGCTGAGGACACCGTGGCACACGCGCCGCCGTCAGGACCGGCACCCGCACCGGCACGCGTCCGTACGGACCGGAACGCGCCTGCGCGCCGACGCCAACGAGAAAGGCAACCCGCGTGTCTCTCACCGACCCCCGTCCACCTCTTTCCCGGTCGCCGGATGCCGACAGCGGGGGAGACCTCCGTTTCATCCGGACCGCCCCGCGCCACCTCGTCGACCGGAGCGCGGTCGCGGAAGTGCTGATCACCGACTGGCGGCGGGTGAGCTCCGACGCGTTCCGGCTGGCAGCGCAGTGGCCGCGCGGACACCACTTCTACGCGCCGGTCGCCGGCGCCTGGTACGACCCGCTGCTCGCCGCGGAGTCGCTGCGGCAGGCGGCGGTCCTGGTCGGGCAGGCGTACTACGACGTTCCGGCCGATTGCCACTTCCGCATAGCCGAACTGGAGTTCGAGATCGTGCCGAGTGCTCTGCTCCTGGGCCTCCGGCCCGCCGAGCTGCACCTGGAATCCGCGATCACCGAGGTGCGGCGCCGGACCGGCGCGCCCACCGCCCTCACCATGGAGACCGACCTGCTGCGTGACGGCGAGTTCGCCGGTGCCGGACGCCTCACCCTGCACATGGCCGGGCCACGCGATCACGAGCAAGCCGCCTCCGCCGACCCCCACCCCGTCCTCGAGACCGATCCCGGA
>NZ_BHZI01000450.1 GCF_004305975.1 Streptomyces otsuchiensis | reverse complement strand
TCGTCGATCCGTCCCGCCTCCAGCAGCGCCTCGGCCAGATTGGCCCGCGCCACCGCCTCCCAGTGCGCGTCACCGAGTTCCCGGCGTGCCTGGGCCGCTCGGGCCAGGAACTCCTCGGCGGCGTGGAGTCGGCGGCGGAAGACGGCCACCAGCCCCAGGGCGTTCAGCGACGTGGCCTCGCCCTGCCGGTCGCCGAGGTCGCGGCGGATCGCCAGCGCCGCACGATGTGCGTCCTCGGACGCCTGAGCGTCGTTGAGCCTGCGGTGCGCGAAGCCCCGGCATTCCAGCAGCCGCGCCTCTCCGGCCCGGTCGCCGCAGCGGCGTGCGGCGCGCAGCGCCACCTCGCCCACCGCCAGCCATTCGGCCACGGCGGCCGAGGGCGCCTGCGTGGTCCACAGCGCGGCGGCCAGCTGCCACGCCTGCCGGTCCAGGCCCGCCAGTTCGGCCGCCCGCACCGCCGCCGGCAGGTTGGCACGCTCCGACTCGCACCAGTCCACGGCCTGGTCGTGGTCCGTGAACGTCTGCGGATCGACCGACGGCCCGGGCGGCGTCAACGCCAGGCGGTCCGGTGGCGCGGCCCGCCACTCCTGCGCGTTGCGAGCGGTGTGCAGATACCACTCGGTCACGCGGCACAACGCCTCGGTCCGGCCGTCCGGCGTCTCGTGGGTCCGGGCCTGGTCGGTGGCGTAGGCACGCAGCAGGTCGTGGAACTCGAACCGGTCCGGAGCCGTCTGCTCCAGCAGATGGGCGCCGGCGAGGACGTCGAGGAGCTGGCGTGCCCTGCGCAGGCTCACCGCCGCCAGCGCGGAGACGGCCCTCGCCCCGAACTCAGGGCCCGGATGGATCCCCAGGAGCCGGAAGAGTCGCGCGGCGTCCGGCGGCAGCGCCCGGTAGGACCAGGCGAACACGGTGCGCACCGCCTCGCTCTCCGGCTCGTCGCCGCTGCTCAGCGCCGACCAGAGCGCTGACTCGTCTCGTAGGTGCTCGATGAGTTCGCCCAGTTCCAGATAGGGATTGCTCGCCGCCCGTTCGGCGGCGATTCGCAGGGCGAGCGGGAGACGGGCGCACAGACCGGCCAGCTCGCGCAGTTCGGCCGCGTCGTCCTCCGGCCGGTAGCCCGCCGTGACGGCACGGATCAGCGCGACCGCCTCCTGCTCCGGGAGCGCGCCCAGGGTGAGGCGGTGCGCGCCGTCACGGATGGCCAGACCGGAGAGCCGACTGCGGCTGGTCACGAGGACCAGACAGCCCGGGTGGCCCGGCAGCAGCGCGCGGACGTGAGCGACGGAGGCGGCGTTGTCGAGGACGATCAGCATGCTGCGGTCGGCCAGCACGCTCCGGAACAACGCCGCGGCGGAGTCCGTGTCGGCGGGCACCTGGTCCGGCGGCACTCCCAGGGCGGTCAGGAAGCGTCCCAGCGCCTCATGCGCGGAGACCGGCTCGCCCGGGTCGTAGCCGCGCAGGTTGACGTAGAGCTGGCCGTCCGGGAAGCGCGGCTTGGCCCGGTGCGCCCAGTGGAGGGCCAGCGCCGTCTTGCCCGCCCCGGCGGTACCGGCGATCACACAGACGTCGACGACGACCGCGTCGCCCACCGCGTCCGTCAGGATGGCGTTGAGGTGGCTGATCTCGGCGGTGCGGTTGACGAATCCCCGCACGTCGCGGGGGAGCTGGCGAGGTGTCCCGGCGGGGTGGCGGGGCGCG
Organism: Streptomyces otsuchiensis; assembly: GCF_004305975.1. Classification (GTDB taxonomy): domain Bacteria; phylum Actinomycetota; class Actinomycetes; order Streptomycetales; family Streptomycetaceae; genus Streptomyces; species Streptomyces otsuchiensis. The sequence goes on along the minus strand of NZ_BHZI01000450.1, from coordinate 881 downwards.
GTCGCCTCGGTCCGGTGAAAGTGGACGCCACCGCTGACGGTCCCCGCCTGCACGGTGTCCCGCGAGCTCCCGGCGAGCAGATTGTCGGTGGCGCCCGGCCCGCGCGGTCCCTGGCCGGCGCCGTCCTCGTCATGCGTGCTCCGCCCGGCCTGCTCGTGCTCCTCGTGCCCCTCCGCGCTCACCTCTGCCGAGCACCCGCCCGGGGTGGCGGCAGGTGGGAGACCTCGCGCCCGAACCACACCAGCAGATCCTCGCCCGCCGCGTACAGCTCCTCGACGAACCCGCTCCAGCACGCGATCAGTTCCGGGTCGACGTGTCGCACGGCTCCGTCCAGGGCTCCCCGCTCCGTGTACACCACCTCGTACAGCACGCGGTCACCGAGGACGACGACCTCGGGGAGCGGGCCCTCCGGCTCCAGTCCCGCGAGCGCCGCCGGGGTGATGACGCGGATCTGCTCACCGGCGGCGGCCTGCACGCGGAACGCCTGCATCTCCCACTGGAGGTAGGGCGTCAGGGGCTGCTCCACGACACGCACCCGGCGGAAGGGCGCGCCGTGCTCGCGGAGTCGTTCGACCCGCTCGGCGTAGGCGGAGTGCTGCCGCTCGTGAAGACGGACCGCGGCGGCCCAGTCGCCCTCCTGGAAGGAGCGCCAGCTCTCGCCGCTCTCGACGAACTCCTGGCGGCGTTCGAACTTCCAGGATCCGCGGCCGCGCAGATCCCCCTGGACGGCCCGGAACTCGCTCCGGTAGTCGGCCGTGGCGAGCCGCTCGCCCGTGCCCGGGGCGGGCCGCAGACGTGCCGCGTCCCAGCCGGCGTGCTCAGTCATCGGCGATGTCCGGCTTCGCCGATCGCAGCATGGTGCCCGGGACGACGACGAGTCG
>NZ_BHZI01000449.1 GCF_004305975.1 Streptomyces otsuchiensis | reverse complement strand
GGACACGCCCGCCGCCCCGGCCGCGGACCAGGCCCCCGACCGGACCGTCACCGGTGGAAACGCGGCGCTGACCGGACGCTGGCAGGGCTCGCTGATGGACAACTACGGCACCCCGCGGGTGCCCGTGGTGCGCGGCGAGGGCGCCCGGCTGTGGGACGCCGACGGCAACTCCTACCTCGACTTCCTCGGCGGCATCGCCGTCAACTCCCTCGGGACCGCCCACCCGGCCGTGGTGAAGGCGGTCACCGAGCAGATCTCCACCCTCGGCCACGTCTCCAACCTGTTCACCGCCGAACCCCCGGTACGGCTCGCCGAGCGGCTGCTGGCCCTCGCCGGACGCCCGGGAGCGGTCTACTTCGCCAACTCCGGCGCCGAGACCATCGAGGCGGCGGTCAAGATCGGCCGGCGCACCGGCCGCACGCACATGGTGGCCACCGTCGGCGGGTTCCACGGCCGCACCATGGGCGCCCTCGCGCTGACCGGCCAGCCCGCCAAGCAGGAGCCGTTCCGGCCACTGCCCGGCGACGTCACCCATGTGCCCTACGGCGACGTCGAGGCCCTTCGGGAGGCGGTCACCACCGAGACCGCGCTGTTCGTGGTCGAGCCCGTCCAGGGCGAGAACGGCGTCGTACCCGCCCCCGAGGGGTATCTGCGGGCGGCCCGCGAGATCACCCGGGCCACCGGCACCCTGCTCGTGGTGGACGAGATCCAGACCGGCATCGGACGCACCGGGCACTGGTTCGCCTCGGTGGCCGCCGGGGTGGACGCCGACGTGATCACCCTCGCCAAGGGACTCGGCGCCGGCATGCCGATCGGTGCCACCCTCGCCTTCGGGGACGCCGCCCGGCTTCTCACCCCCGGTCAGCACGGCTCCACCTTCGGCGGCAACCCGGTCTGCTGCGCGGCGGCCCTCGCCGTGCTCGACACCATCGAGTCCGAGGAGCTGCTGGAGCGGGTCCGGCACACCGGCGACCGGCTGCGGCACGCGGTGAGCAATCTGCGCCACCCCCTCGTCGACCATGTGCGGGGCAGCGGCCTGCTGCTGGGTATCGTGCTCACCGAGCCGGTCGCACCCCGGGTGCAACAGGCGGCTCAGGACGCCGGGTTCCTGGTGAACGCCGTGGCGCCGGACGTGATCCGCCTGGCGCCACCCCTGATCATCGGGGAGCCGGAGGTGGACGCCCTCACCGGCGCGCTGCCGGGCGTCCTCGACGCGGCGGCCGCAGCGCCCGCCGCACCGTGAGCGGACGGCGGACCAACCGATGAGCCGGAGAGGCAGCATGACCGAGGAGCACAGCGGGCCCGCGGTACCCCAGACCCGAACCGCCCGGCACCGGCGGATCGTGGACATCCTCAACCGGCAGGCGGTGCGCTCCCAGAGCCAGCTCGCCAAACTGCTGGCGGACGACGGGCTGGCCGTCACCCAGGCGACGCTCAGCCGCGACCTCGACGAACTGGGCGCCGTCAAGATCCGCAACACCGGTGGTGAGCTGATCTACGCGGTGCCCAGCGAGGGCGGCTACCGCACCCCGCAGGTGCCGCTGGGGGAGTCGGTCAAGGAGGAGAGGATGGCGCGGCTGGCGGGAGAGCTGCTGATCTCCGCCGAGGCCTCCGCCAACCTGGTGGTGCTGCGCACCCCGCCGGGCGCGGCCCAGTTCCTGGCGTCGGCCATCGACCAGGCCGAGATCCACGTCATCCTGGGCACCATCGCCGGGGACGACACCCTGCTGCTGATCAGCCGGGACCCGGAGGGCGGCCGGCAGCTCGCCGACCATCTGCTGAGGCTGGCCCAGAAGGAACGCTGACCCGCTGTCCGGCGCGTTCCCGCCCGGGGCCGGCCCCCGCTGTCCGCCGCTGTCCGCCGCGTTCGCGGCCGGTGGGCCCCGGGTCAGCCCGGCGGCTGGTGGAGCCCGAAGGGCGAGCCCTGGTCGTCGCGGCAGATCCGGAACCGGCCGTAGCGCGCCTGGGCGTCGGCGTCGCCGTCGATCTCCACCTCCTCCACGGAGCCGCCCAGTTCACGGACACGCTCCAGTGCCCGGTCGATGTCGTCGACCCGGAAGAAGAGGTAGGGCGCGCTGCCGGGATCACCGCCGTGGATGCCGCCGGGCACGGACGACCCCTCGATCGTCAGGCCCGTGCCGTCGGGGCTCTTGCGCATGGTCCAGCCGAACAGCCCGCCGTAGAAGGCGTGGGCCCGGGCGGGATCGTCCACCCCGAGTTCGAAGAACGTGATCTCGCCGGTCATCGTGAACCTCCCGAGCGGCGGCGACCGCCCGGGAGGACGGGGGCCGTTCGGGTGGTACCCGCGGTCGCGGTCGTCCCGGTGCCGTCCGGGCCGCCTCCCGTCCGCCCGGACGGGAAGGCCGCCTGGACGTGGCAGCGCGCGGTTCACGCCGCGCGCCGTGTCCTCACGGTAGGACGGCGCGCGCCGACCGGCATCCCGGCGCTCTTCTCCCTCCTGGGCACCGGCAGGGTGGCCAGAGCCCGCTCAGTGGTCGCGACGGCAGGCCAGAGCCGCGAGAGCGGCAAGCGCCTCCGCCGCCGGTCCGGTCACCGCGGCGGCGTCGAGCGCCGCCATCGCCCGGCGGCCGTGGTCGGCGGCGGCC
>NZ_BHZI01000448.1 GCF_004305975.1 Streptomyces otsuchiensis | reverse complement strand
GTACCCCGGCGCCGGAGGCGGCGTCGCGGGCGGCGCGACGGGCTGCGGTGCGGCCGGCCCGTTCCCGGGTGCGGTCAACGGCGCCGCGCTGGTGGGCTGTTCGTACAACGTCGGGCCGGTTGCCTGCGGGCCCGTCGCCGGCTGGGGAGGAGCGGCGGGCGGAGGCAGGTAGAAGCTGCCCGTCTCCGAGGGCGAGGGCAGCGGCGCTGTCGGGCCGGTCCGGCCGGTCGCCTGCTGGGCGTGCTGCTCCACGGGCGGTGAGGGCTCCGGCCCGTCCGGTCCGAAGCCGTCCGGCAGCGGGCCGATCTGGTCGAAGACCTCCACCGGTTCGTGCTCCGCCGCGTCCTCGGGGAGCAGTTCGGCGGACTGCGCCAGCGCGCGGCGCACTCCGGTGGCGGAGCGGAACCGGTTCTGCGGGTCCGGGTTGAGCAGCGCTCCCAGCACCTCCCACAGCGGTTCCGGGACGCCGTCGGGTGCGTCCGGACGGCCGTTCTCGAACGCGTCGACCAGCGCGACGGAGTCGGGCTTGGCACCGGTCAGCAGATACAGCCCGACCAGGCCCACCGCGTACAGGTCCGCCGGGAAGTCCGGTTCCGCGCCCCGCATTTGCTCCGGAGCGAAGTAACCAGGCGTCCCCATCACGTAGTTGGTCTCGGTGAGCCGCGGTTCACCCTTGCGCATCGAGATGCCGAAGTCCGACAGCCGCAGATGCGGACGGCCCTGACCGGTCGCGTCCAGCAGGATGTTGGCCGGCTTGATGTCCCGGTGGACCACGCCCTCGTCGTGCACCGCCTGCAGTCCGGAGAGCAACTGGTCCAGCAGCGTCACCACGAACCGTGGCGGCAGCGGACCGTAGTCCCCGATGAGGTGGGACAGCGAACCGCCGCTGACCAGGTCCATGGTGAACAGGACCTTGTCGTCGTCCGCCGCCCAGCTCGCCGGAGCCAGCACGTGCGGGTGGTCGATCCGCAGCGCCTGTTCCCGCACGAACCGCAGCAGCGTGTGCGCGTCGGACTGCTGGAGGACCTTGGCCGCCACATAGCGCCCGCGCCGGCGGTCCCACGACCGCCACACCGCACCCACACCGCCCCGGCCGATCGGATCGATCAGCTCGTACCGTCCCGCGAATACCTCACCCATGACGCGCCGCCCGCCCCTCAGCCCTGGTGCTGTTCGTAGTGCTCCACCGCGTCGCGTGTCCGGGCCACCCCGTAGATCCGGAGGAACTCGGCCAGCTCCGGGTGGGTCCCGGCCAGCGTGGCCGACGCGCTCTGGATCTCCGAGGCGTCCGCCACGGACCGCAGCAGCGCCTGGATCTCCCGGACCACCCGCTTGGTCGGATTGGCCGGCACACCGGTCGGCCCGGAACGGGTCGCGGCCGAGTTCGGACTGAGCACGTTGCCCCCCGCGCTCCGCCGGATCTCCTCCATCGCCGAGGTCGCCTCGGCGGCACTGACCTGCCCGGCACGCACCTCCGCCGCCAGATCCTGCAACGCCCGCACCCGCTGCACCACGGCCGGGTTGCCGATCTTGGCGCGCTGGCCGCTCATGAGCTGAGACAGCATGGGAGCCGACAGGCCGAGGACGATGGCCAGGCGCGCCTGGTTGAGCCCGAGATCGGTGATCAGCCGGCGAAAGAGCGTGCCCAGCGGCTCGCCGTACCAGGTGGTCTGCTGCTCCCGTGCCCGGTCGGCGGCCTCCTGCTGCCCCGTCTCCATAGCTCTTTCTCCCCTGTCGTCCCCTGGTCCCCCTGTGGGGCTTCACGTACGCGAAGTCCGCGTCATCCTACGGAGAGGAAGGGCCTCGGGCGATACCCGGTCGGAAACCGGAGCGAAGATTGGGTACCCTGGTGGGCGCATGGGGCGTTAGCTCAGTTGGTAGAGCGCTGTCTTTGCATGGCAGATGTCAGGAGTTCGACTCTCCTACGCTCCACAACGGTGCCACGCGAGCACCACGAAGGCCCGGCCGGGGAAACCCGGCCGGGCCTTCGCGCTGCTACGGGTGGCGTCGTCCCGGCCGTGTGCTCAGTGCCGCCGGACGGCGCGGGTGGCAGGACGGTCGGCAGTACGGGTGACTGGGCGGGTGACGGCGAGGGCGGTGGTGGGCGCCAGGGTCAGCCGCGCCGAGGCGTCCAGTTCGAGCCGCACCAGGCCGCCCCGGTGTTCCGCGAACGTCACCGACATGTGCTCGCCGCCCAGCGTGAGAAAGTCGCCGATCCTGATCCGGTCGGCCGTCACCCGCGCGGTGGAAGCCCGGACGCGGGGGCCTGGTGTCCGTGGTCGTGGCGCCTCGCTCACGGCCGGCTCCTCTCGGCCGGGCCTGCGGAGACCCGCAGCGCCCGCAGCGCGATGTTCAGGGCGCGCACGTCGTCGGCGGGCAGAGCACCGAGGTGCACCTTGTAGCCCTGCCGGCGGCAGCCGGCGCACGGGTCGATGACGTCGATGTCGTCGAGGCGCACCCCGAGCTGTCGGACATGGTTGAACAGCTCTCTCGCCTCGTCCTCCATCTCCTCGCGGTCGGAGTTCGCGAAGCTGATCTCTTCGAACACGACTGGTCTCCACTGGTCAGGGTTCGGGGGCGCGGGTGGTGCCGGGTGGGCCGGGCGCGCCGAGGGC
>NZ_BHZI01000447.1 GCF_004305975.1 Streptomyces otsuchiensis | reverse complement strand
ACCACGCCCACCCGGCCGCCCCCTCCCGCCAGGGCGCGAAAAGGGGCAAGATGCCAGTCATGCCGTAAAGCGTGCGAATCGCCTAGGCTCGCACTATGGCAGAGGGCTCTTCGCGGAATGGCAACTCGACCGATCTGGCGCAACGGCTTCCCCTGCTGCTGGACGCCATGGTCGCGATCGGCGGTGACGTCGAGCTGCCGATGCTGCTGGAACGCGTCGTCGCCGCCGCGGCCGACCTCACCGGCGCCCGCTTCGCCGCCCTGGCCGTACTCGACGACGAGGGAGGCGTCGGAGAGTTCGTCACCCGCGGAGTGAGTAGCGAGGTACGCGAGAGGATCGGCCGGATGCCCGGCTCGCGCGGCCTGCTCCGGTCCCTGCTGGAGTCCCGCACCCCGCTGCTGCTCCACGACGTCACCCGCGACCCGCGCTTCTCCGGCTTCCCCGCCGGCCACCCCCCGATCCGCTCCCTGCTCGGGGTGCCCGTGCGGGTGCACGACGCGGGGTACGGCGCCCTCTACCTCGGCGACATCCACGACGCCGCCTTCACCCGCGAGGACCTCCAGCTGGTGCAGATCCTCGCCACCGAGGCCGGCATCGCCATCGGCAACGCCAGGCTGTACGAGGCGGTGCGCGAGCGCGCCCGCTGGATGGACGGCAGCGCCGAACTGTCCACCTCGCTGCTCTCCGGCGATGTCGACGACGCCCTGGCCGTGGTCGCCGAACAGGCCCGCCGCCTGGCCGACGCCGATGCCGGGATGGTGCTGCTGCCCAGCCGCGGCGGCGGCATGGAGGTGGTGGCCGCCTGCGCCGACGACACCACCGGGCTGATGGGTGCCCAACTCCCGCCCGGCAGCGCCCTGCTCGGTCAACTGCTCGCCGGGGAACCGGTATTTTTCGACGACGTCTCCACCGACCCTCGCGTCAACGATCCCAGCGCCGCGCGGTTCGGCCCGAGCATGGTGCTGCCGCTCGCCAACAACGGCCGGGCGCTCGGCGCCATCGCGCTGCCCCGGGCGCGCGGCGCGCGGCAGTTCTCCATCGCCGACCGCGCCATGGCCAACCAGTTCGCCCAGCAGGCCGCCGTCGCGCTGATGCTCAGCGAAGCCCGCGACGACCGTCAGCAACTCGCGGTCTACGAGGACCGGGACCGCATCGCCCGCGACCTCCACGACCTCGTCATCCAGCGGCTGTTCGCCACCGGAATGCTGCTCGACACCGCCCAGCGCTCCGCCCAGCTCACCGACGTCCGCGACCGGATCGGCAAGGCCGTCGACGAACTCGACGCCACCATCCAGGAGATCCGCACCGCGATCTTCGCCCTCCAGCAGGGCCCCGAGGAGGCGCCCTCCGGTCTGCGCACCCGGGTGCTGCGGGAGACCGGGACCGTCGCGCTGACCCTCGGCTTCCAGCCCTCGGTCAGCTTCACCGGCCCGGTCGACAACCGGGTGGGGGAGGCGGTCGCCAAGAACCTCATCGCCGCGCTGCGCGAGGCGCTGTCCAACACCGCCCGCCACTCCGGTGCGGCGCGGGTCGAGGTGTCCGTCGACGCCACCGCCGTCCGCCCCGACGGCGCCGACGCGGTACGGCTCACCGTCAGCGACGACGGCGTCGGACTGCCCGAGGACGAGGGCCGCCGCAGCGGGCTGCGCAACATCCTCCAGCGGGCCCGAAGCCTCGGCGGCACCGTGGAGTTCGGCCCTGGGCTCGGCGGCGCCGGCACCTCGGTCGTCTGGGAGGTGCCGCTGTGAACCGCGCCGCGTTTCCATCGCGCGCACGCGCCTACGGCCCGCGCCCGGGGTGGGCGGCTACCGTGCCGCCATGACACGCACCGTGGTGATCAGTGGCGGCGGCACCGGCATCGGGCTCGCCGCCGCGAAGGCGTTCGCCCGCGACGGCGACCGCACCATCCTCGTCGGGCGCCGTCCCGACGTCCTCGAACGCGCAAGCGCCGAAGTGGAGTTCTCGGAGATCTGCCCGGCCGACCTCTCCGAGCCGGCCGGAGCCCGGACCGTCGCCGACTTCGTCCGCGAACGGTTCGGCACGGTGGACGTGCTGGTGCACTCCGCCGGCGGCAACAGCTCCCTCCGGCCGGCCACCGGCCCGGCCGCCGCCGACCCGGACAGCGCCGACCCGGACAGCGACGACCCGCTGGACCTCGTCGCACGCGACTGGTCGCTCAACTTCCGTGTCAACACGCTCAGTTCGGTGCTACTGACCGAGGCGCTGTGTGATCGCCTCGCCTCGCCGGGTGGGCGTGTCCTCTTCCTCAGCTCCATCGCCGCCTACCGCGGTTCCGGCGCCGCCTCCTACGGTGCCGCCAAGGCGGCACTGCACCCCTACGCCCACGACCTGGCGCGCCGGCTCGGCCACCGGGGCGTCACCGTCAACGTGGTCGCCCCCGGCATCGTGGCCGACACCGAGTTCTTCGGCGACACCGGGATGCCGGACGAGACCTGGCGGGCGCGCGTCGACGAGACCCTCAACGCCCGCGCCGGCACCCCCGGCGACATCGCGGAGACCCTGCGCTGGCTCGCCTCCCCGGCGGCAGGTCACATCACCTCCCAGGTGATCCAGGTCAACGGCGGTGCCCAGCGCGGCAACTGAGCGGGCGGGGCGCGGTCGGAGGCGGGC
>NZ_BHZI01000446.1 GCF_004305975.1 Streptomyces otsuchiensis | reverse complement strand
CCACATCCCGGCCGGCCGCGGACGACGACGCCTCCCCCCGCGCCTGACCCCGCCCGCGCCCGCGCCGGCCCGCGCCGCCACGCGCACCACGCGCACGAAGGGCGCCGCCCACCGTCTCGTACACGGTGGACGGCGCCCTTCGTCCGCGCTCCGGCGCCTTCCGCTCCGGTCCGGCCGTCCGCTCCGGCTGCCCGCTAGCGAACGGCCGGGGGTGTCACTCCTCCACCAGCAGCCGTTCCCGCAGCTGCGCCAGCGTGCGCGCGAGCAACCGCGAGACGTGCATCTGCGAGATGCCGACCTCCTGCGCGATCTGCGACTGGGTCATGTTGCCGAAGAAGCGCAGCAACAGGATCTTCTTCTCCCGCGGCGGCAGGTCCTCCAGCAGCGGCTTCAGCGACTCCCGGTACTCCACGCCCTCCAGCGCGTCGTCCTCCGCCCCGAGGGTGTCCGCGACCGCCGGCGACTCGTCGTCGGTGTCGGGGACGTCCAGCGAGAGGGTCGAGTAGGCGTTCGCCGACTCCAGCCCCTCCAGCACGTCCTCCTCGGAGATGTTGAGGCGCTGCGCCAGCTCGTGCACGGTCGGTGCCCGCCCGTGCTGCTGGGACAGTTCGGCGGTCGCGGTGGAGAGCGACAGGCGCAGCTCCTGCAGCCGGCGCGGTACGCGGACCGCCCACCCCTTGTCGCGGAAGTGGCGCTTGATCTCGCCGACCACCGTGGGAGTGGCGTAGGTGGAGAACTCCACGCCGCGTTCGGGATCGAAGCGGTCGACGGACTTGATCAGGCCGATGGTGGCGACCTGGGTGAGGTCGTCCAGCGGTTCGCCGCGGTTGCGGAAGCGCCGCGCCAGGTGCTCGACCAGCGGCAGATGCATCCGCACCAGGCTGTTGCGCAGCTCGGCGTAGTCGGCTCCGGCCGGCGGCAGCTTGCGCAGCTCGACGAAGAGGTCACGCGCGGCACCGCGGTCCTGCGGGCTCGGCATTACGCGCCGGGGCGGCGTCTGCCCCGGGACGGCGGCCGGTACGGCGGCCGTCGGTGCGGCGGCCGTCGGTACGGCGCCGGCCTCGGGCCCGCCCTCGTGGGGCGGGGCCGCCGGTTCGGCGTTGTTCACATCGACCCCCTCGTCCGGTGACGTTCCGGATGGTCCGGTCACGGCGTTCCGGGCGCCGCGCCGCGCTTCTTGTGCAGGCTGATGCTGACGGTCTTGTCCTCGGCGACGGTGGACTCCACCTCGCCGGCCAGCGCGGTGAGCACCGTCCACGCGAAGGTGTCGCGCTCCGGTGCGTTGCCCTCGGTGGTCGGCGCGGAGACCGTCACCCGCAGCGAGTCCCCCACCAGGGTGAAGACGCACGCCAGTGTGGACCCCGGCGCGGCCTGCTGGAGCAGGATCGCGCACGCCTCGTCGACCGCGATCCGGAGGTCCTCGATCTCGTCGAGGGTGAAGTCCAGGCGGGCGGCGAGACCGGCCGTGGCCGTGCGCAGCACCGACAGATAGGCCCCTGCCGCCGGTAGCCGGACTTCGACGAAGTCCTGCGATCCGGGTTCACCTGGCATCTCGGACACCCTCACCTCCACGGTGGCTCACGAACGAGCGTTCCCGGACGCCTCGTGGCGCCCGTCGTACGTTGGACGAACCGCCCGGGGGCTTGGTTCGCCCCGTGACGCTATCGCGTTCGGACGGCACTGTCGCGGTATCACAGATGGTAGTCCATGCGGTGCATCCGGTGTCCGCCGGACGATGATCAAATACCACTGGAAAGAGTGGAGTTGTCCTGGTCAGCCGGTCACGACGGCCGCAAGTGAGGTACCGCGCGGGAAGGCTCCACGCTCGGTGAGGTCGGCGAGGGCGTACAGCAGTTTGGCCACGTACAGGGGCTCGACGGACGGCAGTCCGTGCCGTAGCGCGAAGTCGGCGCCGAAGGCGGTGAGCGCCTCGGGGGCGCGGCCGTAGCCGCCGTGGTGGTAGCCGTCCGCGAGCCGCCAGTCACCGCGCGGCCCGCCGAAGGCCGCGTCCTGGAGCCGGCGCACCTCTCCCTCCATGAAGCCGCCCTTGAGCACCGGCACACCGAGCGCGGACTGGCCGGGGCCCAGCCCGGCGGCCACGCCCGCCAGGGTGCCGCCGGTGCCGCAGGGCAGGGCCACCACGTCGGGCCGGGGCGCCGCCTCCGCCAGCTCCCGGCCCAGCTCCGCGCAGCCGCGCACCGCCGCGGCGTTGCTGCCGCCCTCGGGAACCTCGTGGAAGCGGCCGAACCGCTCCCGCATCCGGTGGGTGAACCCCGGCCCGTGCCGTTCCCGGTACTCCGCCCGGGAGACGAAGTGCAGCACCATCCCGTCGGCCGCGCAGCGGGCGAGCGAGTCGTTCAGCGGCCGGTCCGCCAGCTCCTCGCCGCGCACCACGCCGACGGTGCGCAGCGACAGCAGCCGACCCGCGGCGGCGGTGGCGCGGAGGTGGTTGGAGTAGGCGCCGCCGACGGTCAGGACCGTGTCGTGTCCGGCGGCGAGCGCGTCGCGCAGATTGGGCACCAGCTTGCGCCACTTGTTGCCGACCAGTTCCGGGTGGAGGAGGTCGTCGCGTTTGAGGAGCAGCCGGACGCCGTGGCGCGTGAACCGTTCGTCGGTCACCTCGCGAAGGGGGGAGGGGTGGGCC
>NZ_BHZI01000445.1 GCF_004305975.1 Streptomyces otsuchiensis | reverse complement strand
GGACGCGGCCCGGCGTGCGCCCTGCCCGCGCGCCCCTCCCGGCCGTACGGGAGCGCACCGGAGCGTCACGGGGTGCGCCGGGGCGCGCGGGCAGGGCGCACTCCGGGCCGCGTCCTCGGCCGTGGGCGCGGAAACCCCACCGGTGGACGCGCCCACGGTGCGGACGGGGCCGCCGCCCGCCGTCTCAGGCGCCGGCGAGGGCGGCGTGGGCCAGCTCGGGTTCGTCGGTGACGACCCCGTCCAGGCCCAGCTCCACCGCGCGCGCCAGCTCCTCCGCGGTGTTCACCGTCCAGCTGATGACCTCGATGCCGGCCGCGTGGCAGCGGCCGACCACCTCCGGGGTGAGCCGGGGGAACTCGCAGGAGACCATCGACGCGCCCAGCGCCACGGCGCGTTCCGGCGCGGTGGCGGTGCTCTCGCCGGTCACCAGGGCGATGGGGATCTCCGGCAGGAGGGCGCGGGTCTCCCGCAGGGCCGCGTCGTGGAAGGAGATGACACGCACCCGGTCGTGCAGGCCGAGTTCGGTGACGGCCGCCGCCAGCCCCCGGGCGGCGGCCGCGTCCTTGATCTCCGCCTGGACGGGCGCGGAGACGGCCTCCATCACCTCCCGGAAGACCGGGACGCGCTCGCCCTGGCCCGCGTCGAGCGCGCGCAGCTCCGCGAGGGTCATCTCGGCGATCCGCCCGCTGCCGTCGGTGGTGCGGTCGACGCGGGCGTCGTGCATCACGACGAGGTGCCCGTCCTTGCTCAGGTGGATGTCCAGCTCGATCACATCCACCCCCTCGCGCTCGGCGCGGCGGAAGGAGCGCAGGGTGTTCTCCGGCTCCGCCCCCATCAGTCCCCGGTGTCCGACGGTCAGCAGCGGCATGGTGGTCGAGCCTCTCTGGTGCGGTGCCCGCGGTGGGCCCGCGCGTGTCCGGGCGCCTGCCGCGTGTGATCGCGGCCACTGTAGGCGACGTGGATGAACCCGTGATTCACCGGGTAAGGCAGGAAAAGAAGCGGCGTGAACGCCGATTGGCCGTAAGATTTACGGTAGGCGGGCTTGAAGGTGAGACCGCCGCACCGCTAGCGTTCCGGCGAACGAGCACCACGCGTGGAGGAACTGGTCATGACGGAAACCCTGGTCACCGCCGCCCCCGACGGCGGCACCGCCTCCCGGGTGGTGGCACACCCCGCCTGGCCCGCCCTCAAGGACGCCGTCGAGGCCATCCGCCCCGCGCAGTCCAAGGACGGCTCCATCGACTTCGACGCCCCCGAGGCCCCGGACCGCGACGCCGTCCGTGAGCTCGTGGAACGCGTCGCGGACTCCGTCCGGGCGCTCTCGCCGCTGATGCCCCACGACGCCGCCTACCACCAGGCCCTCGTCGCCGACCTGCGCCGCTGGGCCGACGACGGCTTCGGCGTCCCCGACTTCCTGGACTCCCTGCTCGCCTTCACCCCGGCGAGCGAGCGCACCGACGGCCGTCAGCACCTGGTCGTCTTCCCCATGTACACCCAGAACGGCAACCCCGACCGCAACCTGGAAGCCGTCGTCCTGCGCATGGTCTGGCCCACCTGGCTGTCGGAGCTGGAGCGCACCCGCTACGACAACCCGCTCTTCCTCGGCATCACCTTCGAGGACTTCACCGCCGGCTACGACACCAACTCGGCGGTCCTCTTCCCGGAGACCATCGCCGTCCGCGAGGCACCCGAGCGCTTCAGCTGGGGCGGGATCTTCTGCGACCGTGAGGCCGCCCGCTTCCGCCGGGTCGTCGACGCCGCCTGCGAGGCGACCCGCCTCGAACTGCCCGAGGACGCGACCGAACTGCTCGCCGACCAGCACCGCTGCGAGCAGACCTTCGTCCTGTGGGACATGGTCCACGACCGCACCCACAGCCACGGCGACCTGCCGTTCGACCCGTTCATGATCAAACAGCGGCAGCCGTTCTGGATGTACGGCCTGGAGGAGCTGCGCTGCGACCTCACCGCCTTCGCCGAGGCGGTGCGGCTGGAGGAGGACGGCTACTCCCAGGGCCGTGACGTGCAGTTCGCGATCATCCTGGACCGCATCTTCCGCTTCCCGGTCACCGGCGAACGCAACCGCAACTACGACGGCCTCGGCGGACAGCTGCTCTTCGCCTACCTCCACCGCCACGACGCGCTGCGCTGGACCGACAACCGGCTCAGCATCGACTGGGACCGGGCCCGCGCCGTCACCGTCCAGCTGCGCCAGGAGATCGAGACCCTCTACCGCGACGGCATCGACCGGCCCAAGCTGGTCCACTGGTTCAAGGCCTACGAGCTGGTCTCCGGCTACCTCGCCCCCCACCCCGGCTCGACCTGGGCCAAGGGCCCCGACGCGCTGGACCTGTCGCTGCCGCCGCGCAAGCTGGTGGACGACGTGCTGCCGGACGAGTTCCCGCTGAGCCTGTTCTACGAGGCCCTGGCGCGCAAGCTCCGCACCGTCATCGAGTCGACCCGGGGCATCACCGCCGAGGACCGCACCAAACTGGCGGCCTGAACGCACACCGCCGAGAGCCGGCCACCCGCGCACCACGCCCGGGGCCGGTCTCTCCGCGCGCCCGCGTCACCCCGGCCCGCGCGACACCGGCCCGCCCCACGACGGCGGGAGAACGCGGACCGGGGCACCCGCGCCCCCCCACCCGGC
>NZ_BHZI01000444.1 GCF_004305975.1 Streptomyces otsuchiensis | reverse complement strand
GCGCCCCTGGATGACTGTTCCGGCCCGGACCCTGGGGCGCCCCAGGGTCCGGGCCGGAACAGTCATCCAGGGGCGCTGGGTGATGGCGCGTCACCTTTCGGCCAGCGTGCATCAAGCATGTGCATCACGCCCGTGATGCTGTGTGTGCTTTGGGCTGCGGCCGGGGCACCCCCGGTCGCCTGGGAAGCCGGATCGATGAATTTCTCCATTCCAAATAAAGGCTCTCTGACGGTGCGGATATTTCGCCTGAGTCGAATTCGATTTCTTGCGGGGATGTGCGTCCCGCGAATTCGATTGGCTTCGGAGCGTGATCCGATTTGGCGATCCGTACCACCGGAGCGGCGTCCACGGCGTACCGTCAGTGCTGAGAGATGGGGAGGCAGACCATGGGCGATATCGCAGAGAGCCGAACACCGTGCGGGACATGGGCGACCGTGCGCACCCCTGCCCGGAGTGCCGGCCGGTGCTGCCGCTCCATGGTGAGGATCAGGAGCCGTAGCCTGGCGCGGTGAGAGACGACGACGAGCTGCCGGGGCTGGCGGGGCTGTCCGCTGCGCTGCGGTCCGGCGCGTGGGTGCCGACCGAGGTCGAGGCGGTGCTGGGCGCCGAGTGGCTCGCGCTGGACCCGCCGGTGCGGCCGGAACCGCCCCGGCAGGCGTACGGGCCGCGGCTGCTCCAGCACCTGGTCGCGGTGGCCGGGGCCGGTGCGGCGACGGAGCGGCTGCTCGCGACGGCCACGGCGCCTGCGGATGCGCCGATGGTGCGGCTGCTGACCGCGTGGGCGGCGGCGGTCCGGCCGCTGGCGCCGACCGCGGAGCGGGCGGTGACGAAGTGGGAGGCCGGGCCGGTGGACTGGCCCAACCAGAACGACCCGGCAGTGCTCGCACTGGGCGGCCAGGAGGCGCAGCGGCGGGTGTGGGAGGAACGGATAGAGGAGTGGGAGGCGGTGAACCTGCCGGATGGCGGGGAGCGCCTGGACTCCGCGCTCGCCCCGGTGCGGTGGGTGCCGGATGTGGTGTCGGCCGCTGTCACGGGGGGCCTGTCGTGACCGGCGACGGCCCTGTCGGGCGGGAACCGGAGCGGGTGCTGGGGTGGCTGCGGGAGGTGGTGGCCGAGGCCGGCGGCCAGTACGCGGGCCCGGCCGGGTGGCCGATCCGGGACACCGAACTCGCTGCCGTCGCGGCCGTCGAGCAGCTGCGCGCCGAGGACGGCCCGCGGGCGCTCGCGGAGGCGCTGCGGGTGATCGCGGACCGCGTGCCGATGGCGATGGATCCTGGTGCGCCGGAGACGCGGGACTGGTGGGTCGTGCCGCTCGCGCACGCGATCCGGGCCGGCGGGTACGCGATCGACGAGGGCGCCGCCCCGCGTGAGGTCCTGGCCGTGCTCGGCGAACTCGCCCGGGCCGTGCGCGGCTGAGGTAGGCGCGGCCCGGGCGGGGTGTCAGCTCACGCTGTCCGGGCCGGGGATGGGCATCCCCCACGCTCCAGGCCAGGTGTCCCAGCACTCGGACTCCGGATTCCACACGACAGCGACACCGGCCTCCCCCTCTCCCAGGAGGACCCCGAGGGTGCCGTACTCCGGCACGGCTACGCCGATCAGCTCCGGGTCTCCCACGGGGTAGGGGTCCAGCCCGTGCGCACCCGCCAGCTCCAGCACATCGATCAGCATTGCGGCGATGTCGTGCTGCGTCAGTGCCCGGGCGGGGCGGCGGCGCCAGCCCATCAGCGGGGGATGCGGGCGATGGCGCCGAGGCCGGCGCCGGGTGTGATGGCGGCGGGCCCTATGGCCGGCCTCCAGTCCGGGACCGGGACCAGGCCGGGCGCGACCAGCTCCAGGCCGCCGAACAGGTCGCGGATCTGGTCGCGGGTGCGCGGGATGTAGGGGATCGCGCCGGAGCTGTTGTAGGCGTCCTGGGCTGCGAGGGCGGCGTCTGGGCTCTCGGTGGTGCCGTGGCAGATCATCAGGTAGCTGCCGGGCGGGAGGCCGTCGACCAGGCGGCGGACGACGTCGCGGGCGGTGTCGTGGTCCGGGACGTGGCCGAGGACGTCGGAGAGGATCAGGGCGATCGGGGCGGCACGCGAGAGCGGGCCGACGGGGGTGAGGGCACCGGCGAGGACCGCGGCCGGATCGTGGAGGTCGGCCTCCAGATAGGTGGTGGACCCCTGGGGCGTGGAGGTGAGCAGCGCTTCGGCGTGCAGGAGGACCAGCGGGTCGTGGTCGACGTAGACGATGCGGGCGTCGGGCGCGTACCGCTGCGCGATCTGGTGGGTGTTGTCGTGGGTGGGCAACCCCGTGCCGACGTCGAGAAACTGGCGGATACCGCCGTCCTGAACGAGATACCGGACAGCCCGGGCCAGGAATTCGCGGGACGCTTTCGCGATGGCGTCGATCCCGGGGAACTGCTTTCGGTAGGCATCGCCCACCTCTCGGTCCACGGGGTAATGGTCCTGGCCTCCGAGCCAGTAATTCCAAACGCGGGCGGAATGCGGTGTGGTCGTGTCAATCTTCGAGCCGCGCGGGGGGCGGGGCGTCGGCGCGTCGGGGGTGTCGTCGGTCGGCTGCTGGGTCACGGGCGGAACCTCTCCTCGGGAACGGGGCCGGCGGCTGTCCTGCTCGCCTGGGCCCGCCACGGCCCCGCACGGGCCGCACAGCAGGCCCTCCTGACGGA
>NZ_BHZI01000443.1 GCF_004305975.1 Streptomyces otsuchiensis | reverse complement strand
CCCGGCCCCCGCGCCCAAGCCGGACCCCGAGCCCGACCCGGCGCCGGACAACACCATCTGGGACTGACGCCCGCGCTCCCCGCGCGCCAGAGGCCACCTCCGGCAACCCGGTGAGGCAACGCCTTCAGCAACCGTTCCAGCAACCCCGGGGACCCGCCGGGCCGGCCGCCGTGACCACCGGCCGGCCCGGCGGGTCCCCGGGCGCCCGTCGTTCCCGCACGACACCGACCGCACAGCACCGACACGCACGGCACCGACCGCGCGGAAGCTCCCACCGCGGCACCGCGCGGGCCTCCGCACCGGACGGGCCGCACCGGCAGGGACTGCTCAGCCCGGCCGCACGCCCGCTCCCGCACCCGCACCCGCACCCGCACCCGTCGGGGTGTCCCCCGGCTCCAGCAGCCGGGCGATCTCGTCCTCCAGCGAGGTGCGCCCGCTCTCCGTGTGCACGCCGCGCAGCATGCCGCGCGCGGTCCGCCAGTCGGCACGAGCCGCCTCCCCGTCGCCACGCAGCGCGTGCACCCGGCCCCTGAGCACCACGGCGCGCGCCCGCTGGAGCGGGGCGCCGATCGCCTCGAATCCGCGCAGCGCCCGCTGCGCGTACTCCAGCGCCGCCGCGGGATCGCTCTCCAGCAGCACCTCGCCCAGCGCCTGCGACACATGGCTCTCCGCCATCCGCGCGCCGGCCGAACCCGCCGTCACCAGTGCCTGTTCCAGAAGCTCGGCGGCGGCGCCGAGCCGGCCGCGACGATGTTCCACAGCGGCCAGACCGAGCAGCGCGTAGCACTCCCCGACCCGGTCCCGGCAGGCGCGGACGCTCTCCAGCACCGAGCCGTACGCCGCCTGCGCCTCGTCCAGCCGGCCCGCCAGCAGGTGGAGTTCACCCATCCGGTTCTCCACCTGGGCGGTGACGCGCCGCGTTCCGACGGTCCGGCAGATCAGCTGTGCCCGGGCCAGCAGCTCCAGCGCGCCGTCGGCGTCGCCGGTGTCGATCCGCATCCGCGCCAGGTTGTGCAGCACATGGGCCTCGGCGATCCGGTCACCGACCAGCTGGAAGGTGTCCAGGCAGCTCTCCCAGCGCTGTCGCGCCGAGACGAGGTTTCCCGAGAGCCGGTCCAGGTAGGCAATGTTGCGCAGCACCAGTGCGGCGCCGTGCTCGTCACCGGACCGTTCGTAGAACGAGTACGCCTGGTCGAACTGCCGCCGCGCGGGCGCCGTCGACTGCTCGAACATGTGGAGCGAGCCCAGGGAGTACCGCATCGCCGCCTCGCCCTGCTCGTCCCCCGCCCGGCAGGCCGCCTTCA
Organism: Streptomyces otsuchiensis; assembly: GCF_004305975.1. Lineage (GTDB taxonomy): Bacteria > Actinomycetota > Actinomycetes > Streptomycetales > Streptomycetaceae > Streptomyces > Streptomyces otsuchiensis. The sequence goes on along the minus strand of NZ_BHZI01000443.1, from coordinate 1,383 downwards.
GCGCCACCTCGTGGGTCTCGCGCCAGTCGTCGAAGTAGCTGTGCGCCTCGAAGAGGGTCACCGCGCTGAGCGCCAGGTCCCAGCTGTGCGCGACCAGTCCGGAGACCGCGGCCTGCCGGACCGCCGCCACGATCGAGGTGCGCTCCTGCTCGTACCAGCTCAGCGGGTTCGCCAGCAGCCGTCCCACCATCCGGTCGGGAAGCCGCCAGCGACTCGCCGGGCTGCGCCGCTCCAGGAAACCGCCCGCGTACTCGCGGCGGTGGGCCTCACCGGTCAGCGAGAGCAGCGCGCCGAGCCAGCGTTCCAGCGCCGCCGTCCGCTCCTCGGCGCTCTCCTCCGCGAGCCGCTCCTGGGCGAAGGGCCGCATGATGTCGTGGAAGCTGTAACGCACCTGGCCACCGGGGACCGGGCTGGCGTCGATCAGATAGGCCTCCGTCAGCACCTCCAGGGCCTCCTGCGCCCGGGGCACGTCGACCTCCAGCAGCGGGGAGCCGACCCACGCCGCGAAGCTCGGCACGTCCAGCAGCGCCAGCCGGCGGAACAGCAGCCGGGCGTCGTCGGGCAGGCTGTCGTAGGTGAGCGAGATGCTGGCCCTGACCGTCATCTCGCCGTGGCCCAGTTCGTCGAGCCGCCGTGACTCGTCGAGCAGGCGGTCCACCAGGTCGGCGACGCTCCAGTGCGGCCGGGCCGTCAGCCGGGCCGCGCAGATGCGCAGCGCAAGTGGCAGCCGCCCGCTGAGCCGGCACAGGTCGGCGACCCCCTCGGGGTCGGCGGCGACCCGCTCCTCTCCGACGAACCGGGTGAGCAGGTCGATCGCGGCCTGTCCGCTGAGTGCCCCCAGCTCCACCCGGCCGCGCGCGGGCAGCCCGGTCAGCCGCCGTCGGCTGGTGACCAGCACCGCGCAGCGGGCGGTGCCCGGCAGCAGACAGCTCACCTGACGCTCCGCCATGGCGTCGTCGAGCACGATCAGCAGCCGCCGGTCGTGGACCAGGTCGCGGAAGAGTTCGGCCCGCTCGTCGAGGGTGCGCGGGAGGTTGGGGCCGCTGACGCCGAGCGCGCGGAGGAAGCGCTCCAGAATGTCGGAGGGGCTCACCGGCCCGTTGCCGGTGCGGAGTTCGGCGAAGAGCTGGCCGTCGGGGTACTGGCTCGCCAGGCGGTGGGCGATGTGCACCGCGAGGGTCGTCTTGCCCGCGCCGCCCGGACCGACGATGACGCAGATCGGCACCGCCCGGCCTGCGTTCCCCTCCCCCGGGCGCAGCCGCTCCAGCACCGAGGCGACGGTCTCCTCGCGACCGATGAAGTCCGGAATGGCGGTGGGCAGCAGGCTGGGGGCACGGTCGCGAGGAGACCGTCGCCTCGGTGCTGGAGCGGCTGCGCCCGGGG
>NZ_BHZI01000442.1 GCF_004305975.1 Streptomyces otsuchiensis | reverse complement strand
CGGACGAGCCGCCCACCACCGGCCAGGACAGCACGGACGCCACGGACCACGAGGCGTACTACGGCCCGGAGGAGCCCTGGTGGGGCGAGGTCGGGCCGATCGGCGCCGTCGGCATCATCGTCGCCGGTATCGCCGTCGCGGTGTGGGCCTGGACCGGGATGCCCGGCGTGGCGGAGAACCCCGCGACGACCTACTACGAGGCCAGCCGCTTCGCCGCGATCGGCCTGGTCGTCGCGGGCACCTGGCTCCTCGCCCAACTCCGCTCCCGCCGCAGCCGCCACACCCAGCCGTCCCCGCAGGACAGCTGACCGGCGGCGCGCGGCACGAACCAGCCGTGCTCACGGCGGGCTCTTCCCGGCCCGCCCAACCGTGAGGGAGGATCGGTCTCTTCCCCGGTAGAGGAGCTGAGCATGAGCGCGGCTGCCCGTCTTCTGACGCTCGCCACGGGCGCGGCGCTCTTCGGTGCCGCGTTTCTGGCGTACGCTTTTGTCTCGGGGCCGTCTGACTGGGTGATTCCGGCGGTGATCGGGGCAGGCGCGCAATTGGGCTCAGCTCTGGCGGTGCATGGGGTGTTGAGGGGCCCCAAACGCTGAACCAGGACTCGTCACGGCCCACTGGTGGTGATCGCCGCTGTGATGATCTCCCGCGCTCCGTCAGTCGGGAGGCGTTCGAGGAGAACGGAGAAGCCGGTGAGCCGAGGGCAGCGTGTTGTCGCGGCGGGGACGGTCCTCATGGTGGCCGCCACTGTGGTCGCGGCACTCAACGGACAGCCGTGGCTGGCGTTCGTCCTCGCCGCGGGCGTGCTGTGCGGCGTCGCCGGCACGCGCATCAGCCGACGTAGCTGAGCTGCGCGGGTGCGCCGGAACGGCGCGTTCGTCGCCCGTCAGCCGTACATCGCCACGTGATGGAGAGCCGCGAGCGCGTCGTCGATGGGGTGGGGTTGCGGCGTGCCGGAGGGGCCGAGGCTGTTCCACCTCTGGAGGTTCACGGCGACGGTCATCTGCCGCTCACCGTCGGCACGGATCATGGCCAGCGTTCCAGCACCCCACACCGTGCCGCCGTGGCCCCAGAAGGTCTCCTGGCCGGGGGCCTCCATCGGGTGGAGACCGAGCCCGTAGTCGATCGTCCTTCCCTCCTGGGAGATGACCGGGACGGTGCGTTGCATCTGTGCCAGCGACGACGGACTGACGACCTCGCCGGCCAGCAGCAGACGGAAGAAGCGGTTGATGTCCGTGACGGTCGATATCAGTGAGGCCGCCGGTCCCACCCATGACATGTCGTAGACGCTGTAGTCGCGCGGGGGGTCGATCATGCCGAACCACGACTCGTAGATCTGCGAGTGCGGACCGTCGATGTGCGGCTCGGTGGGGAGTTCGGTGTCCCGGAGCCCTGCCCGCTCGATCACGGCCCGGGTGATGTACCGCTCGGCCGTGGTGCCGGTGACCCGGCCCAGGAGCTCGCCGAGTAGCAGGTAGTTGGTGTTGGAGTAGACCCCGGGCGTGCCGCCCGGTGCGCCGACGGCGGGTGCGGTGACCCCCATCTCGATCAGCTCGGTGGGGTGGAACCGGGTGAACCGGTTGTCGTCCAGGCTCTCCGGGCTGGTGTCCGCGAGGACGGGGAACGCTCTGAGGGAGGGGTAGGCGTAAGGCAGGTACTCGGCGAGGCCGCTGGTGTGGTTGATCAGCATACGGACCGTGATCGCCTCGCTGCGTCCGCCGGGAACCAGCTCCGGAAGGTACCGGCCGATCGGCGAGTCGAGGCCGATCTGACCGCTCTCGACCTGTTGCAGTACCGCGGCGGTGGTGAAGGTCTTGGTGACGCTGCCGACACGGTGTCGCATGTCGGCGGTGGCGGGGCGGCCCGTGGCGACGTCGGCGACCCCGGCGGCGCCGCGCCAGACCTGGTCGCCGTCCCATACCTCGGCGAACACGCCCGGCATACCGGCGCGTTGGACGTCCTCCAGGGCGGCGCGCAGCTTTGCGGGGTCCAGCGGGTTCTTCACGACATGCTCCCTCTCGTCGTTCCCGGGCGTTCCGCGTATGCCGCCCGGCCGGGTAACAGGGACACGCGGCCCGCTGCTGCCGGGCTGTTCGGCACGCTCATGTCCTCATTATGCACGCGGTGCGTGCAACGCCAAGTGCATGGGTTAGGCTGAGCTTCGCGAGAGGGGCGAGATGGCAGGCAGAAGACGCTGGTCGACCGAGGAGATCCTGGACGCTGCGGCCGAGTTGCTGCGCACGGGCGACGCGGAGTCGTTCAGTGTGCGCAAGCTCGCTGCCGTGCTCGGGACCGACTCCTCCAGCCTCTACCGGCACTTCCGCAGCAAGACCGAACTGCTGCGCGCGGTCGCCGACCGGATACTGCTGGCCGCCATGGACGGCTACCGCCCCGAAGGCGACTGGAAGCAGCGCATCACGGCCCTGGCCCTGCGCGTGCGGGAGGCGTTCGGCCGGCAGCCCCAACTCGCCTCGGTTTGGGGACGCTACGCGTCAGGCGGGACCGGTTCCCGGCTGGTCATGGAAGAGGTGCTTCAGGCTCTGCGCTCGACGGGACTGCCTGACGAGGAGATCCCCGCCCGATACCACCGGATCGCCGTACTCATCGCCGCGCTGGTCGCCTCCGAGGCGGGAGTCAGCACGATCACCCCCGAGGAGCACGACCACAGCATGGAGCTGTTCCGCGTCGCGGTACTCGGCGCCGACCCCGAACGGTTCCCCGCCCTGGCCCACTTCGCCCGCGACCTCCACCCCCTCGGGGC
>NZ_BHZI01000441.1 GCF_004305975.1 Streptomyces otsuchiensis | reverse complement strand
GTGGGCTGTCGTCGGCGGCGCGGGAAATGGACCGGCCGTCGGGGTTCGGTGCCTCACCGGCCAGCGGTCCGGCGTGCCAGCGGCGGCGTGCCGCGCGGCGCACGGCGGGCGCGGCGAGCAGCCCGAGCACCATCGCCAGCAGCAGGCCGCCGCTCCACGCCAGCGCACGGGACTCCGAGGCGCTGAGCAGCGGCGGCCGGTGGGGCAGCGGCTGCACCTCCAGGGCGGCCGCCTCGCCCGCAGCCGCCGGCGGGGCGCCGGGCAGATGGGTGAGGGCGCCGAACGGATCGACGATCCCGGCGCCGGTGCGGTCGTTGCGGCCACCGCCGACGGGGGCGGCGGAGCCGGTCAGCCGCTCGGCGACCTCGGCCGCCGACAGGTCGGGGAACCGCGAGCGGACCAGGGCGGCGGCGCCCGAGACCTGGGCGGCGGCGAACGAGGTCCCGCCGTCCGCCCGGTAGCCGGAGCCGCCGGGCGCGATCAGCGGCAGCGCCTCGCCGTAGGCGGCGAGGTCGACCCAGGGGCCGCTGTTGGAGGACTCCAGCGGCTGACCCGCGGCGTCGACCGCGCCGACCGCGATGACCCCGGGGTAGGCCGCCGGGTAGACACGGCCGCCCGAGGGGCCGCGGTCGCCCTCGTTCCCCGCCGCGGCGACCACCACGATGTCGGCGGCCACCGCGCGGGCCACCGCCTCCCGGATGCTCCGATGGTCCTGGACCACGGCCAGCGAGAGGTTGAGGACGTCCACGTCCGCGCCGACGGCGTCGTCGATCATCGCGGCGACCGTGTTGTGCGTGACGTTCTCGATGCCGTCGTGGACCCGGACGGGGTAGATCCGCGCGGAGGGCGCCACCCCGGTCATCCGGTCGCCCTCCGCGCGACGGGCGGCGACCAGCCCGGCGACACCGGTGCCGTGACCGGCGCAGTCCTGTGCGGGGGCGGGAGCGCTGCGGACGAACTCCCGCTCGTCCGCGACCACCTGGAACTCACTGCCACCCAGCACCGCGTCCCCCAGGTCGGGATGGCTGGAGTCCACCCCTGAGTCGACGACGGCGACGGTCACCGAGCGGCCGGTCGACAGGTCCCAGGCGTGCCGCAGTCCCAGCAGGTCGATCAGCGGATAGGGCCCGGCGTTGCCGGCCAGCTCCTCGCCGGTGACCTGCTGACGGCACTCCTGGGCATGGGCGTCGGCGGCCGCGCCCGGCACGACCAGGGTGCCCGCGGTGGCGGCCACCGCCAGGGACAGGGCCAGCAGGAGTACCGGCGGCCGGCGGCGGAGCCGGCCGGTGGCGCGAGTACCGTGCACGCCGCTCACACCTTGAGGTCGAGGAGCGTGCCGTACACGCCCCACACGGCCAGGACCAGCGGGATGACGGAGAGCAGGATCGTGGTCTCCAGCATGTCCAGGCCGCGCGACGCACGCGGGTTCAGCCGCTGCCTTCCGGCGAACAGGCCCACCGCACCCGAGACCAGCGCCACCAGCAGCGCCACCGGCATCACCACACCGAGCAGCGGCACGCTCTCCCCCACCAGCCGCAGCACCGTGAACGCCGCCGCGCCCGCTGTCGCGAGGAGCGCCGTCACCAGCGGTATCAGCGCCTGGGCGGCGTCCTTGAACAGCCGGGCACGCAGCAGCACCAGCACCAGGAGCACCACGCCGAGCACCGACGGCCACAGCTCCCCCGAGGCGAACAGCACCAACGCACCGCCACCGGCCACCAGATGGCAACCGGCCACCATGCCGACCAGCAGGCGCCGGGCCCGCTCGATCCGGGCCCGCAGCACGCCGTGTTCCAGCTGGCTGGGCAGCCGCTCCAGGTCGTCGGCGTCACCGGCGACGAACGGGGCGGGCGTGCGGGCCAGCCGCAGCGCCACCGTCGGCAGCGCCGTGGTCAGCGCCAGCGACAGCGGCGCCGCGACCGACGCCGCCCGGGCCGGGCTCACGCCCCAGACCGCGCAGATCAGAGCGCCCACGCAGCCGAGCACACCGGCCACCACGATCGCGGTGAAGGTGCCGTCACCACCGCCGACCACCACCGGCCCCAGCGCTCCGACCGCCGCCAGCACCACACAGGCCAGCAGCAGGTGCGCCGCGCCCGGTCCCTCCGAGACGCCGAGCAGCAGCACCGCCCCGGTCATCGCCGCAGGCGCGGCGAGCACCGCCGCGAACGTGCCGGCGGCCAGATCACCGAACGCCCGCGAGAGCAGCACGGCCACCGCCAGCGCGAAGGCCGCGACCCCGAGGGCCAGCGCACCCGGCAGCCGCCCGGGGGCGGCGGCCAGCGCACCGCACGCGGCGAGCACGGCCAGCGCGGAGAGCACCGCCGTCACCGCCCGGGTGGCACGCGAGGTCCACTCCGCTCCCGCGCCGTTCTCGGTGATCACCTCGACCACATCGTCGTACAGCGGCGCGGTGGCGTCGGCGGAGGCGTGCCGCACGAACAGCAGATCGCCCTCGCGGACCTGCTGCGCCGCCAGCGAGGAGGCCGGGTCCAGCCGGGACCCGTCCATCCGGCACAGCATCCAGCCGCCGTGCCGCACTCCCCCTTCGACACCGGGCTCCTCCCCGGCGTGGCTGAGCAGCGACGGCATCAGCCGGGCCAGTGGCAGGCCGGCCGGCACCGCGAGGTCGGCCCGCCCACCGCTGCCCGCCACACCGATCCGCACGAACTCGGCGCCACCACCCCCGCCGCCGCGTGCGCCGGGCGGAGCGGTCGTCGTGGGGCCGCCCGCGGGCGCGGGAACCACCGGGGGGGAGGG
>NZ_BHZI01000440.1 GCF_004305975.1 Streptomyces otsuchiensis | reverse complement strand
CACCCCCGCCGGTGAAGCGGCCTCCCTGTCGCGGCCGGAGCTGGAGGAGTTGCTCCTGTCCGTGGTGGCCCGCCTCACCGGCTACCCCACCGCCATGCTGACCATGGACATGGAGCTGGAGGCGGATCTGGGCGTCGACTCCATCAAGCGCGTCGAGATCCTGTCGGCCGTACGCCGGCAGGTCGGTGACGTGGCGATGGCAGATGTCGGGGAGCTGGGCAGGCTCCGTACGCTGCGCGAGATCGTCGAGGCGCTCACCGGCGACCCCGGGCCTTCCGCGCCCCAGGCTCCGAGTGTTCCCGCCGTCTCCGGGCCCCCCTCGGCTGTGAGCGCCCCCGTCGTGGCGGAGGCCCGCGAGGACACCGGGCCCTCTGCGGTCGCCGGTGCGCCCGGCGCCGTCGCGGATCCCGGGCCTGCCGCACCGCGCGCCGGGACGGGCGGGCGGACGCCGCTGACGCGACTGGTACCGCGGGTGGAGCCGTCGTCGGCTTCCGGGCTGACCACGGCGGGACTCCTGGAGGGCCCCGTCGTGGTGACCGGCGGGAGCCCGGAAGGCTGCGCGATCGTCGGTCTCGTGGCCCGGAAGCTGACGGAGCACGGCGGGGACGCCACCGCCGTGGCGGAAGTACCCGAAGGCGCCCGGGGTGTCGTCCACCTCGGCGGACTCACCGCGAGCGGCACGCGGGACGAGGCGCGGGAGGTCCACCGGTCCGCGCTCCGCGCCGCCCGCGCGGTGGCACCGCAAGCGGCGGCGGGCGGCGGGCTGTTCGTCACCGTCCAGGACACCGGGGGCGACTTCGGGCTCGGGGGCCACGCGCCCGGCCGCGCGTGGCTGGGCGGTGTCGCCGGTCTGGCCAGGACCGCGGCGAAGGAGTGGCCGGGCGCCTCGGTCAAGGTCGTCGACTGCGAGCGGGGCGGCCGGGGCGACGAGGAGGTCGCCGAAGCGATCGTGCGGGAACTGCTCGAAGGGGGAGCCGACGGCGAGGTCGGTCTCCGCGCGGACGGCACCCGCGTCCTGACGCGGCTGGTGCCGGAGCCGGTGACGCCCGGCGGCACACCGCGGGTCTCTCCCGCGTCGGTGATCGTGGCGACCGGAGGCGCCCGCGGGGTGACCGCCGCGGCGCTGCTCGACCTGGCCAGGACCCACCGTCCGCGGATCGTGTTGCTCGGGCGGACGGACCCGGCCGCCGAGCCTCCCGGACTGGCGTCGGCCTCCGATGAACCGGAGCTCACCCGCCTGCTCGCGGAGCGGTCCCCGGAGGCGGAGGGTTCCTCGCCGTCCCGGATCGCGGAGCGGGCCCGGGAGATCCTGGCCGCGCGCGAAGTACGGGCGACGCTTGCGGAGTTGGAGGCCGCCGGGTCGCCGGCCCGGTATGTCCGGGTGGACGCCCGCGACGGTGACGCCCTCGCCGCGGCCCTGCACGAGGTGCGCGGGGAGTGGGGGCCGGTCACCGGCATCGTGCACGGTGCGGGGGTGCTGGCGGACAAGCGGATCGCCGACAAGACCGACGAGCAGGCGGAGCTGGTGATGTCCACCAAGGTGGACGGCCTGCGGGCGCTGCTGGCGGCGACGGCCGACGATCCCCTGGACACGATCTGCCTGTTCTCCTCGGTGGCGGCCGTCTACGGCAACCCGGGGCAGAGCGACTACGCCATGGCCAACGAAGTTCTCCATCAGGTCGCGTCGGCGGAGCAGGCCCGCCGCCCCGGCTGCCTGGTGCGGTGCGTGGCTTGGGGGCCGTGGCAGGGCGGCATGGTCAGCCCGGCCCTGGCCGCGCATTTCGGCCGGTCCGGGGTTCCGCTCGTCCCCCTGGAGCAGGGCGCCGCGGCCTTCACCGCCGAGCTGGACGGCGCCGCCGGCGAGGCCCGCGTCGTTCTTGCCGCCGGGGACGGGCTCACCTCCCGGGACGGGACTGCCGTCCTGCCCCTGGCCGAAGGCCCGCGTCGCGCGCAGCTGCTGGTGCGGTCGGACACCCTGCCGCAGCTCGCCGACCACGCGCCCGCCGGAGTTCCCGTGCTGCCCGTGGCCCTGGTCCTGAACTGGTTCACGGGCGCGGCCACGGCGTGGCTACCGGCCGCCGGGCAGCTCGTCGTCCGCGATCTGCGGGTGTACAGGAAGTACGCCCTGCCGGAGCTGCGGGGCGCCGGCCACCTCCTCACCGTTCTGGGCAGCCAGGGCGCGCCCGGTTCACCCTCGGGTCTGGAGGCGGAGCTGCGGGCCGAGGACGGCGTCGCGCACTTCCGGGCCGTGCTGGATACCGGGGCCGGTGCGCCGGACGCGACCGCGTGGGAGACCCCGGAGGAGCTGCGGCCGCTCGCCCGGGCCGCGGCGTACGACGGGGAGACCCTCTTCCACGGCCCCCGGTTCCACGCCCTGCGCACGGTGCGTGGCGTGTCACGGCACGGCGCGGAGGCGACCGTCGTGGGTCTGCTGGCCCTGGACTGGGCGGGTGTGCCCGGGCCGATCGATGCCGCCGCCGTGGACGGCGCGCTCCAACTCGCGCTGCTCTGGGGCGAGGAGGTGCTGGGAGCGGCGACGCTGCCGATGGCCGTCGCCGAGTGCAGGGTGCACCGGCGCGGCCCGGTCGACGGCACGGTGCGCTGTGTGGTGCGAAGGCGGAAGGTGCACGAGACGGGGGCGCGCTGTGACGCGGCACTGATCGACGCCGACGGAGGCGTCCGGCTGGAGCTGGTCGGTGTCGAACTGGTCAGCCGCCCGTCCTGACCCCGGCCGGTCCCGCGCCACCCACCGCTCCCGCCGCCCGCCCCGGCCTCCGGC
>NZ_BHZI01000439.1 GCF_004305975.1 Streptomyces otsuchiensis | reverse complement strand
GGCGCCGCCCGCCCCTGCGGAGCCGGTCACGCGTCGAGTGGTTCCGGCCCGCCGGGCAGCACCACCGTGAGCTGTACGCATCCGGTACTCCCAGCGGTGGCTGTGGGCGCGCCGGGCGGGGAGGCTCAGGCCACGGAGCGGCGGGTGGGGGCGCGCAGGTCGGTCTCGGCGTGCAGCCAGCGCTCATGGAGCGCCTCGGCTCCCCGGGCACGCTTCCAGGCGGCCTCATTGGGGGTCATCGGCAGCAGCGGCAGAAAACGCACCGGGTCCCGGGGCTCGGGGAGGGCGACGTCGGGGACGAGACCGCCCGGTTCGGCGACCAGCACGGAGGTGAACGGCGCGCCGGGCCACAGCGCTTCACCGAGGTCCAGCGAGGCGCCGGGCGCCACGACCAGTCCCTCCACCTGGGGGCTGGCGGCGAACACCGCGAGTGCGCGCAGCACCTGGTCCAGGGGGAGACCGGCCTTCGGCTGCACGCTCAGCAACAGTTCGGCGCGCGGGCCGAGTTCGGGGTCGGCGAGTACGGCGGCGGGGTCGGTCATCGGGGCGGCGGACATCCCGAGGGTCGCGTACCGGACCAGCGGGCGCGGTCCGGGGTCCGCGAAGCGCAGGACCTCGATCCGGTCGGTGCCGAGGAAGGTCACCGAGGCACGGGCGTCGGGTTCCCCGAAGGCGTCGGTCAGGGCGGTCTCCACCAGGCTGCGTGTCTCCACGCGACGACCCTACGGGCCGGGCGCCGTGGTCCGCCGGCAGGGAGGGGGTCGCCGTCGGAGCGGCGGCGGGGGATGAACCGAGGCGCGGTCCGACCCCGAACGCGCTGGGCGCGCGCCCGGCGCGTTCAGGGAGTGAATGAGCGTCGCGGGGCCGGTGGGACGGCTGTGACCTGCGGGGTCGGCCAGCGGTGACCCGAGCGGCCGGATCGGTGACGGACGAGAATCGGACAGCACTGGCCTGGTGCGTCTGCTTGACGGGGGCGCGCTCCCCGGGGACCGTTGTTCACCATGAGGGGCGAACCCAGTTGCCCGAAGTGCGGTGGCCGGGTGAGGGCGCCCGGTCTCTTCGCCGACACTTGGCAGTGTGCCGGGCACGGCGCTGTCCATCCACTGCAACCGGTACTCCCGCCCAGCATCGAGTCGCTGGCCGTGGTGCTCGACCGCACCCAGGTCCCGGTCTGGATGCCCTGGCCCCTGCCGGTCGGCTGGCTGTTCACCGGAGTGGCCTGCGCGGGCGACGACCGCAGCGGCGGCCGCGCCACCGCCGTCGCGTGCTCGGGCCCGGCACCGCTCGGCGGCACCGGTGAACTGATCCTGGTGGCCGAGGAACCGGGAGTCGGCCTCGGCGCCGGTTACGCCGGTCTGGAGGCCCCCGACCCGACGCCCGGGATGGACATCGAGAAGCCGCCGCACGCCAGGATCATGGCGGCCGGGCGCCCCACACCGCTCTGGAACGTGACGGGTGTCCCCTCCGACCGGGCGGTCTTCGCCGGGGAGGCACGCGGCCTGTGGCTGTGGGCGGTGAGCTGGCCGGCCGAGTCCGGGCTGCTGTTCTACGAGGAACTGGTCCTCACCGATCTGCGTGAGGCCGGGGCGGAGATAGATCTCATCCCCTGCGGGGCGCTGTCGCCCAGGCTCCTGGCCTGACCGGCCACCGCGCCGCGCGCCGCACCTCACCCCGGACGGCGGCCGGTGGACGGGCCGGTGGCGCGCGGAGCGCCCCGGCTATCCTGGTCGCCGGCCGGGCGGCCCGACCGCCGCCTCCGGCCCGAGGAACCCGCCGAACCCGCTGGTCCGCCCGACCCGCTGATCCGCCCGACCCGTGAGGGAGAGTGCCGACGTGCGCATCGATCTGCACACCCATTCCACGGCGTCGGACGGTACCGACTCCCCCGCCGAGCTGGTGCGTGCCGCCGCGGCGGCCGGTCTGGACGTGGTGGCGCTCACCGACCACGACACCGTGGCGGGCTACGCGGAGGCCCGCGCCGCGCTGCCGCCCGGGCTCACGCTGGTCACCGGCGCCGAGTTCTCCTGCCGCCTCGGCGAGGTGAGTCTGCACATGCTGGGCTACCTCTTCGACCCCGACGAGCCCGAACTGGCCCGTGAGCGGGAGCTGCTGAGGGACGACCGGGTACCGCGCGCCCGCCGGATGGTGGAACTGCTACGGGGGCTGGGCGTGGACGTGCAGTTCGACCGGGTGCGTGAGCTGGCGGGCCCCGACGGCACCATCGGCCGGCCACACATCGCCGCGGCGATGGTCGAGGCAGGAGTGGTGCGGACCGTCTCGGACGCCTTCACCCCGGAGTGGATCGGGGACGGCGGCCGGGCGCACTCCGGCAAGCACGAGCTGGACGCGGCCACCGCGATCGGACTGATCCACGCCGCCGGCGGGGTGGCGGTGTTCGCGCATCCGCTCGCCTCCTCCCGCGGCCCGGTGGTCCCGCCGGAAGCCATCGCCGAGCTCGCGGCGGCCGGTCTGGACGGCATCGAGGTCGACCACCTCGACCACGACGACGCCACCCGCGACCGGCTGCGCTCGCTCGCCAAGGAGCTGGAGCTGCTGCCGACCGGGTCCAGCGACTACCACGGCAGCCGCAAGGCGGCGCGGCTCGGCGCGTACACCACGGCGCCGGAGGTGTACGCCGAGATCGCCGCGCGTGGCTCGGGCGCCCGCCCGCTGACCGCCGACGGCTGAGGCCGAGGCCACCGTGGACGGCTGAGAGTCACCGGCGGGGACCGTCGCCCCGACGGCCCCCGACGTGACGCCCGCACGAACGCGACCGGCGGACCGGACGGCCCGGGCCGCCGGACCCGGTCAGCCTCACCCGGCCCCGCTCCCCTC
>NZ_BHZI01000438.1 GCF_004305975.1 Streptomyces otsuchiensis | reverse complement strand
CCCACCTCACCCAGCACCTCACGCTGCCACACCGCGTAATCCCCGTACTGCACCGCCAACGGCTCCCACCCGGGAACAGCACCCCTCACCCGCGCCCCGTACGCCACCGACAGATCCCGCGCCAACGGCCCCATCGACCACCCGTCCGCCGCGATGTGGTGGACGGTCAGCAGCAGCACATGCCGGTCGGGCGCGGTGCTGAACAGCGCCGCACGGACCGGGATCTCCCGGGAGAGGTCGAACGGCGCGGTCGCGGCGGCGCGCAGGGCCTCGGGCAGCCCGGCGGCGCTGGTCTCGGCGACGGTCAGCACGGGCCGTGCCGCGTCGGCGGCCAGGACGTGCTGCACGGCCTCGCCGTCGCGGTCGCTCCCCCGGCCCCGGCCGGAGCGCCCGGCGAAGACGGTGCGCAGGCTCTCGTGACGCGCCACCAGGTCGCCCAGGGCCGCTTCGAGCGCCGGGCGGTCGACGCCGCCCTCCAGCCGGATGGCCAGCGGCAGGTGGTAGGCGGGGTCGTCCGGGTCGAGCCGGTGGAGGAACCACAGGCGGCGCTGCGCGGAGGAGAGCGGCGCGGGCTCGGCGCGCTCCATGCGGCGCAGCGCCGGCCGGGCGCTGTCGGCGGTGTCCAGGCGCGGCGCCAGGCGCGCCACGGTGGGCGCCTCGAACAGTGCCCGGACCGGGAGTTCGACGCCGAAGGCGGAACGGACGCGGCTCACCAGCCGGGTGGCGAGCAGGGAGTGGCCGCCGAGGTCGAAGAAGTCCTCGTCGCGGCCGACGGCGGGGCGGCCCAGGCACTCGGCGAACAGTGCGCAGAGCGTCTCCTCGCGGGGGGTGCGCGGTGCCTCCCCGGCGGGTTCGGCCGCGTCCTCCGGGGCGGGAAGCGCGGCGGTGTCGACCTTGCCGTGCACGGTGAGCGGCAGGGAGTCGACGACGCCGACGGCGGCCGGGACCATGTAGCCGGGCAGCCGTCCGCGCAGGAAGGCCCGCAGTTCGGCACCGCCGGTGCCCTTTGTGACGGCGCGCTCGCTGACGGCGTCCTCGGTGGTGGCGTCCGCGGTCCCCGCCTCCCGGGTGGTGACGACCCAGGCGACCAGCGCGCCCGCACCGGAGGCGTCGGGCCGGACGGTGACGGCGGCGCGGGCGACGGCCGGGTGGCGCAGCAGCGCCGCCTCCACCTCACCGGTCTCCACCCGGTAGCCGCGCACCTTGACCTGGCCGTCGGCGCGTCCGCCGTACTCCAGGGTGCCGTCGTGGTGACGGCGCGCCAGGTCGCCGGTGCGGTACATCCGGTCGCCCGGTCCGGCGAAGGGGTCGGCGAGGAACCGGTCGGCGGTCAGTCCGGCGCGGCCCTCGTAGCCCCGGGCCAGCCCGGCGCCGGAGAGGTACAGCTCACCGGTGACGCCGGGGGCGACCGGCCGCAGCCGCGCGTCCAGTACGTAGGCGCGGTTGCCGGCGACGGCACGGCCGATGCGCGGGGCGCTGCCGGCGGTGATCGGGGACACCACGCTGTCGACGGTGGTCTCGGTGGGGCCGTAGAGGTTCCAGGCGTCGAGGCCGGGCGTGCGGGCCAGTGCCTGCCACAGCTCCTCGCCGACCGGTTCGCCGCCGAGGGCGAGCACACGGGGCCGGTGGCTGCCGGGCTCCAGCAGGCCGAAGCGGCGCAGTTCCTCCAGGAAGGACGGCGTGGTCTCCAGCACGTCGATCTCGTTCTCCCGCAGGAAGCGGGACAGTGCCTCGGGGTCGCGGCGGGTGTCGTCGTCGGCGAGGTGCAGTTCGTGGCCGGCGATCATCCACAGCACCGGGTCCCAGGAGGCGTCGAAGGTGGCGGCCGCGGTCAGCGCGACGCGCAGCGGCCGTCCGTCGGCCGCGTCCTCGGCGGGCCCGATCAGCTGGTCCCGGTGGCTCGCCAGCAGGTTGCACAGGGAGTGGTGTTCGACCACGACGCCCTTGGGGGTGCCGGTGGAGCCGGAGGTGTAGAGAACGTAGGCGGCGTCGTGCGGCGCGGGGCCGTCCGGCGGCCCGGCCGTGGCGCGGCTCCCGGCGGCGGCCGGGTGCTCGGCGTCGTCTTCCGGGGCGTCGAGGCGCAGCTCGGGCCAGGGCCCCTCGGGCAGGCGGGCGGCGAGCGCTGTGGTGGTCAGCAGCCGCGCTGGGCGTGCGGTCGTCAGGATGAGCCGGTTGCGCTCGGCGGGGTGGGTGGGGTCCAGCGGCACGTGCACGGCGCCCAGCCGCAGGACGGCGACCAGCGCGACGATCTGCTGCCGGGTGCGGGGCAGGGCGGCGGCGACCCGGTCGCCGCGTCCGACGCCGTGCCGGTGCAGTCGGCCCGCCAGTTCCTCGGCGGCGTCCATCAGGTCGCCGAAGCCGAGGAAGCCGTCGGCGTCGGCCACAGCGGTCCGCTCGGGGGTCACCAGCGACTGGGTGGTGAGGACGTCGATGACGGTGCGCCCGGGCGCCGGCGGCGCCGGCCGGGTGGGCACCGGACGGTCGAGAGCGGCGCGCCGCTCGGTCTCGCTGAGGAAGTCGACATCGGCGACGGAGGCGTCCGGGGTACCGGCGAGGGCCCGCAGCAGCCGGTGGAAGTGGCCGGCGAGCCGGCGCGCGGTGGCGTCGTCGAAGAGGTCGCGGCTGAACTCCAGTTCACCGCCGATGCCCAGGGCACGGCCGTCGGGCGCCTGCTGTTCGGCGAGGTCCCAGGTCAGGTCGAACTTGGCGCCGGTGCGGCCCACCGCCGTCTCGCGTTCGACGCGGAGGCCGGGGAGTTCGAGGTGCGGTGGCTCGGTGTTGTTCAGGCTGAGCATGGTCTGGAACAGCGGGTGCCGGTCCAGGGCGCGCGAGGGGCTCAGCTCCTCCAC
>NZ_BHZI01000437.1 GCF_004305975.1 Streptomyces otsuchiensis | reverse complement strand
GCGAGGGGCAGGGGGTGACCCCGGCCCCGCGGTGCCGCCCCAGCGCTCCCAGCGGCACCGGAACGGGGCTGGCTCACGGGCCCTGCCTCGGCTTTGACCTGCGGAAACCCCCCGCAGGGGCTACGCTTTGAGTCACGCCGGGAGGTATCCATGAAAATGCTGATCAACGTACCCGAGAGGGTCGTGACGGACGCACTGCGCGGCATGGCGCTGGCCCACCCCGAGCTGGTCGTGGACGTCGAGAACCAGGTGGTGGTCCGCCGCGACGCCCCGGTCGCCGGGAAGGTGTCACTGGTCTCCGGCGGTGGCTCGGGTCACGAACCGATGCACGCGGGCTTCGTCGGACGCGGGATGCTCGACGGTGCCTGCCCGGGCGAGGTGTTCACCTCCCCCGTTCCCGACCAGGCGGTGCGCGCCGCGTCGGCGACGGACAGCGGCGCCGGTGTGCTGTTCATCGTCAAGAACTACACGGGTGACGTCCTCAACTTCGACATGGCGCGCGAACTGGCCGAGGACGAGGGTGTGCAGGCGGCCCGCGTACTGGTGGAGGACGACGTCGCCGTCACCGACAGCCTCTACACCGCGGGGCGGCGCGGCACCGGCGGCACGCTCTTCGTGGAGAAGCTGGCGGGCGCGGCCGCCGAGGAGGGCGCGCCACTGGAGCGGGTGGAGGCCGTGGCCCGCCAGGTGGCCGGGGCGTGCCGCAGCTACGGCGTCGCGTTGAGCGCGTGCTCCACCCCGGCCAAGGGCGGGCCGACCTTCGACCTTCCCCCGGGCGAGCTGGAGCTGGGCATCGGCATCCACGGCGAGCCGGGGCGCGAACGCCGCCCGATGATGACCTCCGGCGAGATCGCCGAGGTCACCGTCGACGCGCTGCTGGAGGACTGGGGCGGGTCACCGCCCACCCATCCGGTCCTGGCCCTGGTCAACGGCATGGGCGGCACGCCGCTGCTGGAGCTGTACGGGTTCAACGCCGAAGTGCAGCGGGTTCTCGCCGCGCGCGGTGTGGCCGTGGCCCGTACGCTCGTCGGGAACTACGTCACCTCCCTGGACATGGCGGGCTGTTCGGTGACCCTGTGCGAGGCGGACGACGAACTGGTCCGGCTGTGGGACGCGCCGGTGAACACCGCGGCGCTCCGCTGGGGCTGCTGAGACGGGAGTTCGCCGCCCCGGCCCCGGACGGCCGGCGGGATGGCGCCGTGGGACCGGCGTGGCCCCCCGGCCGCGCCGTCGGAGGACGACGGAATGTCGTGACGACGGGAGCAGGCGAGTGGCGGAACTGGACACCGGTTTCTTCGTGCGGTGGCTGACGGCGGCCGCGGCGGCGGTCGAGCGGGAGGCCGACACCCTGACCGAGCTGGACTCCGCCATCGGTGACGCCGACCACGGGGTGAACATGCGCCGCGGGTTCACCGCCGTCACCGCGGCGCTGGCGGAGAAGCCGCCCGCTTCCCCGGGAGCGGCTCTCGGCCTGGCGGGCCGGACGCTGGTCTCGAAGGTCGGTGGCGCCTCGGGGCCCCTCTACGGCACTCTGCTGCGGCGCACCGGCCGGGAACTGGGCGACGCCGCCACCGTCAGCCGGGAGGACCTGGCCCGGGCGCTGGGCGTCGGCGTGGAGGCGGTGGCGGCCCTCGGCGGGGCGGCGGAGGGCGACAAGACCATGCTGGACGCGCTGCTGCCCGCGGTCCGGGCGCTGCCGCGTTCCTTCGCCGCCGCGCGGCAGGCGGCGTCCGAGGGCGCGGTCGCCACCGTGCCGATGCGGGCCCGGCGCGGCCGGGCCAGTTACCTCGGCGACCGGAGTATCGGTCACGAGGACCCCGGAGCCGCCTCCTCCCTGCTGCTGGTCAGCGCGCTGGAGCAGACCGCGGGACGCGGCGATGGCTGACGGCACGGGGGCCCCGGAACGGGCCGAGGTCGGCGTGGTGCTCGTCTCGCACAGCCGGGATGTCGCGGACGCCGTGGCAAGGCTGGCGGTCGCACTGGCGGGCGGCGCGGGCGGCCATGTGGTGGCCGCCGCCGGTGGCGCGGGCGACGGCGGGATAGGGACCAGCTCGGAGCTGATCGTGGCGGCGGCACGCCGGGTGGACCGCGGAGCGGGAGTGCTGGTGATCGCGGACCTCGGGAGCGCGGTGCTGACGGTGCGTGCCCTGACCGCCGCCGACGAGGAGGACGACCAGGACGCCTCCGGTGGGCTGCCGCCGGGGACCAGGCTGCTGGACGCGCCCTTCCTGGAGGGCGCCGTCGCGGCGGTGGTGGCCGCGTCGGCCGGCGCGCCGGTGGAGGACGTGGCCCGGGCCGCCGAGGACGCCTACGACTACCGCAAGCTCTGAGTCGTCCCGGCCCTGCCGGTTCAGCCGGGGCCGCCGCCGGTCTCGGCGCCGTCCGCGTCCACGGCGAGAGCGGCGATGTCCGTCGCCCCGGTGGCGGGGTGGAACCAGGTCGGCCCTTCGGTGACGGCGAGGTCGATGCGCTCGCGGGCGCCGCGCGAGAGGCTGTCAGGCAGTCCGTCCAGCGTGAACCAGCCCACGTCCAGCGACTCCTCGTCGTTGACCCGGGCCTCTCCTCCCACCGCCCTGCAGCGCAGGGTGATGTCCATGTACTGGCAGCGGTCACCGTTCTCGTACCGGATGGGGGCCATGGTCTGCACCGAGACGACCCGCTCCGGGACACAGCGCACGGCTGTCTCCTCGTAGACCTCACGGACGGCGGCGTCCGCGGGCTGCTCACCCGGCTCGGGCAGACCGGCGATCAGCGCCCAGCGCCCGGTGTCCGCGCGGCGGCCCAGCAGGACGCGGCCGGCGTCGTCGAGGACCACGGTGCTGACCCCGGGGAGGAACAGCAGCCGGGTCCCGACGTGGCGGCGCAGGTCGGCGATGAACTCGGGGGTGGACATCTCACTCC
>NZ_BHZI01000436.1 GCF_004305975.1 Streptomyces otsuchiensis | reverse complement strand
CCCCCGCACAGACCCCCTCTACCCGCACAGACCCCCGCACGCGTCACCCGAACCGACAGACGCACCGCACCCACGAGCGGAGCCCGTAAACCGAAGGACCACCCATGAAGATGACACGCATCGTGGCGGCACTGCCCGTCCTCGCGCTCGTCGCACTCACCGGCTGCAACTCCTCCAGCGACTCCTCCGACGGCACGGGCTCCACGGAGGGGCTCACCACGGTCAACGTCGGGATCTCCCCGTTCCAGGACACCTACCTCCCGATCATCGGCCAGGAGATGGGCTGGTTCGAGGAGGCGGGACTCGACGTCAACCTGCGCTCCCTCGCCTGGAACGCGGCGATGCCCGCCCTCATCTCCGGCGACGTCGACATCGCGGTCAACAACACCACCGGGGTCGTCTCGGTGGCCAACGCCGACCCGGACGTCGTGTACGCCTACGGCTGGAACCCCTTCACCGAGGGCTCCGCGCTGATGATCCGGCCCGACAGCTCACTGGAGCCGATCGACGCCCTCGAAGAGGAGCTGGGCGACCACGACGAGGCACGCACCGCCATGATCGAGTCGCTCGCGGGCAAGACGATCGTCACGACGCTCTCCACCGACATGGGCAAGCAGATCAACGACGCGCTCGCCTCCGTGGGCATGAGCGACACCGACGTCACCTTCGTGGACATGGACCCCGACGCCGGGCTCGCCGCCTTCCTCTCGGGGACCGGCGACGCCTACCTCGGCGGAGTCCCGCAGCGCGGCACCGCGCTCGAACAGGGCATGCTCATCGGCCTCGCCGGTCCCGACCTCGCCGCACCCCCGATCAACGGCGCCGTCACCACCCGGTCCTTCGTCGAGGACCAGGAGAGCGAGCTGCTCGCGTTCATCGACGTCATGCACCGCATCATCCGCTACTGCGACGCCGAGACCGACGCCTGCGGCGCGACCATCACCGACCGCCTCAACGAGGAGACCGCCGCCGGGCTGACCGTCGAGGGGTTCAAGGAGTACTGGCAGAACATCGAGCTGTACGCCCCGAACGCCCAGGCCGCCGAGGAGATGATCCTCGACGCCGACGGCGTGTCCTACTGGAAGGCCACGTGGGAGAGCGACAACAACTACCTCGTGGAGACCGACGCGATCCCGGCCGAGGTGGACGCCGAGACCAACTTCCTGATGCCCGGCGTGTGGGAGGCGTACGTGGACGCGTACGGAGCCGACCAGACCGGCTACTGACCAACCCGTGGTCTCCCGGGCCGCCCACGGCCCCGGGAGATCCGCACAACGCCAGAAAGGACAGCGCACGATGGGCGTGAGAATCCACCACATCGTCACCGGCGAGCTGGAGAGCTCGCTCGCGGTCTCGCTGCTGAACTCGGGTATCCACCCCGACGTCCCGCCGGAGAGCCGCCTCCCGTTCGGTTTCCGCGACGACATCGTCCGCAGGGACGGATCGGTCCACGCGGGCGTCATGGTCCCGGTACCCGTGTGGCTCATCGAGGGCACCGAGGAGACCATCCTCATCGACACCGGGCTCGGCGACATCGACGAGATCTCGGAGATGCAGAGCAGGTACGGGGTCGACTTCGTCGCGTCGAGGACCGACGAGCAGGACCTGGTCGCCGGCCTGGCCCGCCACGGTGTGCGGCCCGAGGACGTGGACGTGGTCGTCCTGACCCACCTGCACTTCGACCACGTCGGCAACAACGAGCTGTTCCCCAACGCCCGGTTCGTCGTGCAGCGGGACGAGCTTCCCCAGGCCACGCACCCGCCGCACTTCTGCATGTTCTATTACCCCGAGTACGCCTACAAGCTGGACGCGGTCCGCGACCGGCTCCAGGTCATCGACGGCGACCACGAACTCGACCCGGCCGTCCGGCTCGTCAAGATCGGCGGGCACACCCCGGGCTGCATGGTCGTCATGGTGACCACCGACATCGGGGTCGTCTGCCTCACCAGCGACGTCATGTACAACTACCGGAACCTCGAACTGAACTGGCCGATGGGCTCCTTCTGGGACCTGCCGGACCTGATGGCCGGCTACGAGCGCCTCCACCGCGAGGCCGACGTCATCGTTCCCGAACACGACTGGCAGTTCCTCCAGGAACACCCCAGCGGCACCATCGGCTGAGAGACGAGGAAGAGAAACCATGAAGAAGGCACTGCTGCTGGGCGAGTCGTGGACGACTCACATGATCCACCAGAAGGGGTTCGACAGCTTCACCTCCACCGAGTACGTGGAAGGCGGCCAGGAGTTCCGGGCCGCCCTCGAAGGCGACGGCTGGGAGGTCACCCACCTCCCCGCGCACACCATAGAGACCAGCTTCCCGGCCTCGGCCGAGGCGCTGGCCGCCTACGACCTCGTCGTCATCAGTGACGTCGGAGCCAACACGTTCCTGCTCAGCCGCGCCGTGTTCGGCCGCAGCGTCTCCGAGCCGAACAAGCTCGACCTGATCCGCGAGTACGTGCTGGGCGGCGGAGGACTGCTGATGGTCGGCGGCTACCTGTCCTTCTCCGGCGTCGACGCCAAGGCCAACTACGCCCGCAGCCCCATCGGCGACATCCTGCCGGTGGAGGTCCTGGAGACCGACGACCGGGCGGAGCACCCCGAGGGCGCCGCGATCGAGGTGCTGGCGCCGGACCACACCGCGCTGGGCGGAGTGGGCGAGACCTGGCCGCCGCTGCTCGGCTACAACCGGACCCGCGAGCGTCCGGGCGGCGACGTGGTCGTCCGGGTGAACGGTGACCCGCTCATCGCGGTCGGCGCGGCCGGCCACGGCCGGACGGGAGTGTTCACCTCGGACATGTCGCCGCACTGGGCCCCGCCGCCGTTCATGGAGTGGTCCGGATACGACCCGCTGTGGCGCGCGCTGGCGGCCTGGGTCGCCGGCGACTGACGAGGGGGCCGGAAGACGGGGGGACC
>NZ_BHZI01000435.1 GCF_004305975.1 Streptomyces otsuchiensis | reverse complement strand
TGAGCCTTTTCCAACCTCAGGTTGAGGCGTGACGAAGGGCGGGGATCGTCTTCACGATGGCGGTGACTCGGTTGGTGCTACAGCGGAGTTTCCGCCGGGGGCGCCAGCCCTTCAGGGCGGCCATGGCTTGCTCGCATGGCGGCGCCGACCCGGTTGGGAGCTACAGGGGAGCTGCGCATCGGCCGGTGAGCGGTCGGCGCGGGCTCGGTCTACCGGTTCGCGGCTTCGCGAGTGGCGCTCCGGTGCGTGCGGCTGACCGCGCGGCCCACCGTATTGCGCACTGCGAGGCCCGGCCGGGTGCGGGGCACCATGAGCCTGGAGAGCGGACCGACGCGTCGCTGCCGTGGGCCTACCTCGCGGCGGAGACGGGACTCGTAGGCGGCGAAGGCGCGGGCGTGGTCACCGGGTTGGGCGGCGAGCTCTTCCGCGAGGGCGTACGCGCCCGCCATCGCCATGCTGGACCCGTCACCCAGCAGGGCTGTCGCCGCCGCCGCGTCCCCGAGCAGGACGACCCGTCCGCGGGACCACGAGGGCATCCGGAGGGTGGTCAGGGGGTCGAAGAACGGGGCCGGGTGGTCGAGAAACGCCGACACGAGTTCCGGTGCCCGCCACCCCACGCCGGCGTAGGCGTCGGCCACGGTCTGCTTGTGAAGGGCAATGTTCTTGCGGTCGTGGGGCGCCAGCCGTGCGGCCCGGAAGGTGAAGATCGCAAGCGGAGTGGTCCGCGAGGGATGGACGACCAGCATCCGGTTCGGCACAGTCAGCATCGTCATCTCACTCGGGTCCTCGACGGCGTCGGGTTTCAGCGGCACGGTCGCGCCGTACAGGCCCAGGTCGCTCGCGAACTGCCGCTCGGGTCCGAATACCAGGCGCCGTACGGTGGAGTGCATCCCGTCGGCACCGACTACCAAGTCGAAGCGCCGTGGCGCGGACCGCCGGAAGGTGACGTCCACCCCGCCTTCGTCCTGGTCGAGAGCGGTGACCGTGTCGTCGAACAAGAACTCGGCCTCGGTCTGAGCCGACCGGTGGAGCACCTCGGACAGGTCGGCTCGGGTCACCTCGACCGTCGGAGCCTTGTCCGAGGTGAGCGGGAGATGCAGGATCCGCCTGCCGCCGGGGTCGAGCAGGGTCAGTGACCGATTGCGGGTGGCGAGCCCGCGCAGCTGCGGGAGGATGCCCATGCGGTCGGCGACCGGGGTCGCGGGCCCCTTCACGACGACCGCGCTGCCACCGGAGCGCAGCTGCCGGGCATGTTCGACGACCGTTGGCCGGTAGCCGTTCCGGGAGAGCCAGTATGCGAGCGCGGGCCCTGCGATTCCGGCACCGACTATCAGCACCTCGGGCTTCTTCATGACGATGACCTCTCGGAGTGTCGAGGATGACCAGCTCCCCGGCGAGTGCCGGGGCCGGCTCTCAGAGCGCGGCGGGACGGGCAGCGCAACCGGAACCAAGGTACGAAAAATTTCGTACCTCAGTGGAGCACATTCTTGAGGTACGATTCAAGTCGTACCTGAAGGAGGTGCCGCGTGGCCGGGAGGAACCTGGCCGGCCCGGAGGCCGATGCGCTCGATCTGGGGACGGTGTTTCGCGCCCTCGCAGACGAGCACCGTCGTTCGGTGATGACGGAGTTGGCCGCCGACCGCAGCGACAGCGAGCGGGGCTGCAACTCGTTCGATCTTCCGATCTCGAAGCAGACCCAGACCCACCACTTCCGGGTCCTGCGCGAGGCAGGTCTCATTGACGAGATCGACTACGGCAACCGCAAGGGCGTCCGACTACGACGCGCGGACATCGACAAGAGATTTCCCGGGCTGCTCACGCTCCTGGGCGCAGAGTCCCCGGGCGGTACTGCTCCTCGCTGAGCACAGCTGAGCACGCCGGAGGGGAGTCCGGGTTGAGCCGCGAGCCCGGCCGAATCCAGCCCGCGCCCGGCTCGCAGGTAGCTGGACACGACGCGGGCACAAATGGGATCGGTGTCGCTTCGACCACCGTCCCGCGCTCGTTAACGGCGCCGAACTCTTCCGCACATTGAGCCCTCTCCATCTTGATCAGCTGGTGAGTTCGAGAGTGACGATGGCGCGGACGACGGTAGTGATCCTCGTGGTGCTGCAGCGCAGTTTGCGGAGTACTCGCCAGCACTTGAGGGTGGCGATGGCGCGTTCGCCGAGGCTTCGGATCTTTGCGTGATCGCGGTTGTGGCGGCGGCGCCAGCCGCGCAGGTGCTTGCCCCGGATCGGGACGCGGACGGCGGGTCCGGCGCCCTGGTATGCCTTGTCCGCCCAGCACTTGATGCCGTCGGCGGCGAGGGCGGCGGGGATGCCGTGGGTGCGGGCCGCGGTCAGATCGTGGACGGCGCCGGGCAGGGCGTCCGAGACCCAGAGCAGTCGTCCGGCCGGGTCGGCGAGGACCTGCACGTTCATCCCATGATGCTTCTTCTTTCCCGAGTGGTACGGGCGGTCGGCCGCAACACGGTCGATCGGCAGAAGTGTGCCGTCGAGGATCACGTACGCCTTCCTGCGGATGGTGTGCATGGCCTGCTCCAGTGTCGGGGCAAGGGTGGCCAGGAGGTCGACGGCCTCGCGTATGTAGCGGTAGACCGTCGCGATTCCGACCTGGAAGCCGGCGGCGAGGCGGTTGTAGGTGTCGCCGCAGCGTAGGTGAGCGAGTACGAGTAGAGCCTGTCGGCCGCAGCTCAGGCGGCGCCAACGAGAACCGATCCGGCGTCGGTGACCTGCCAGCAGACCGGAGAGACAACGCAGGGTACGGCTGGACAGATCGATGGCAGACGGGTAGACAAGCACACGAGCTCCTGGCGGATGCGGTGATCTTGGTCGTGAACCCGTCTACCAGGAGCTTTCTTCATGTCCGCCGCCGGGGCCCGCAGCTCGACCACCCGTCAGGTTGGAAGGGGCTCAGT